>CAJXMX010000062.1 GCA_913056355.1 uncultured Opitutales bacterium | reverse complement strand
ATGGGGGAACCCGGCAGGACGGCAGTGCAATGTGATGGGGGAACCCGGCAGGACGGCAGTGCAATGTGATGGGGGAATCCGGCAGGACGGCCGAAGGCCGGGCCCTATACCAGCCCCGACCGCAGGTCGGGGTCAAATAGGTAATTTGATACGAAGAGGGCCAACGGCCCGGCCTCAAAATCCTGGGTTATCGGGCCGGGCCGTTGGCCCTCCCGTTGTATCGTCGTCCCCCGTAACCCCAGCCCTCCGCCCCGACAAGTCGGGGCTCCTGGCTGGGCTGGTATAGGGTCCGGCCTTTGGCCGTCCGTACAACAGGCGTTTGGCAATGCGCTCCTCCCGCCAGGATCGTTCCGGCCTTTGGCCGTCCATACCACTGGCCTATTTCCCTTCGGTCCTGCCGCCAGGATCCTTCATGCCCTTGGTCGATTATGAATCGACCATGACCTGCTCTTCACAGCAGCGGACCCAGCAGGCGGACGGCGCGGGCGGCGAGGCGGAAGAAGATGTTGCGCTCGGCGAGGGGGTCGGGGGGATCCTCCCGGGCGCTGGCGAAATCCTGGACCATCTGCTGGTGGCAGGTCTCGATGACCTCCGGGTCCTCCAGAATGAGGGTGATCTCGAAATTGATCCGGAAGGAGCGGTTGTCGAAATTGACGGTGCCGACGGCCAGGAGGTCGTCGTCGACCAGCATCATCTTGCTGTGGAGGAAGCCGGGCTGGTAACGGAAGAAGCGGACCTTGTCCAGCTGGGGGATGGAACTGTAGTAGAAGGAGCCCAGCCAGACCAACCGGTGGTCCATTTTGGCGGGCATGAGGACGCGGACATCGACCCCGCGCAGGGTGGCCAGCTGGAGGGCCACGAGGACCTCCTCCGCGGGAACAAAATAGGGGCTGTGGATCCAGAGCCGTTTCCGGGCGTGATTGATCATGTGGACGAAGGCGAGGGTGCAGGTATCGTCCGGATCGGTGGGGCCGGTGGCCAGGCAGAGGGCGCGTACCGGACCGGCATTCCGCGGCGCGACCTCCCAGTTGAGCGGGGGCATGGAGCGGGTGACCCAGTACCAGTCCTCGAGAAAGGCCAGTTGGATGGCGTCGACGACGGGTCCGCTGACATGGACATGGGTGTCCCGCCACGGGCCGAAGCGGGGGCTCTTGCCGACATACTCGATGCCGATGTTGTGGCCGCCGACCCAGGCTTCCTTGCCGTCGACCACGATGATCTTGCGGTGGTTGCGGAAGTTGAGGCGGAGCCGGCCGCGGAAGGTCCGGCCCGGAAGGAATATCCCGGTCTCGACGCCGGCTTTCTTCAGTTTCCTGAAAAACGCCGAACGCAGCTTGTTGGAGCCGATGGCATCGACCAGGAAGTAGACCTTGACCCCCTCGCGGGCCTTGCGCCGGATAACGTCGAGGAAACGCAGGCCCTGGGCGTCGTGACGGAAGATGAAGACCTGGAAGATGATGTATTCGCGGGCCTCTTCCATCCCCCGCAACATGGATTCATAAGTGTCCTGCCCGTTGAAGTAGAACTGGACCGCGTTTTCGGAGGAAAGGGTCATCTTGGACAGGTTCTCGAGAATGCCCCACTGGCTGCTGAGGGCTTCCTCCTCCGGGGTCTGGTCCTGTTTCCCCCTGCCTTCCAGCGGGTGGGAGCTGGCAAACTCCTCGTCGACCTTGCGGCGGGCCCGGATGTAGGAGGAGAGCCGGTTGCGGCCGAAGATGAGGTATATCGGCACGGAGACCAGCGGAAAGAGGACCAGGCTCAGGACCCAGGCGATGGTCCCCTCGGTTGATCGGCTGCCGAGGACCACACGCGCCGCCAGGAACAGGCCGCCGACCTGGAAGAGGAACAGAATGGTGGCCCAGACGTAATACCAGATGCCGTGCAGAACCGAACCTTCCATGATGCGCACTCTAAGCGACCGGTCAGATGAATTCCAACTGTAAATGCAGGGACCTCCGGATAACAGGCGGCATTGGCTTGACCTCCCGGCGATTTGGATTCCCTCATCGGGGAATGCGGGTTTTGCGTGGATCCATTTGCTTTCTGTTAATGCTTTCGGCCGCGGCCCTGCGGGCGGAGCCCTTGCGGGTGGGGGTCAGCGTCCTGCCCCTGGAGGCGATTGTCGCTGAAATCGGCGGTGACCTGGTCGAGGTGCGATCCCTGCAGCAGGAGGGCGACAGCTGCTCGGTCTTCGAGCCGCGCCCGTCCTCCATCACCTGGCTCTCGACGGCTGGCCTGTTTTTCAGGACCGGAGTTGGCTACGAGCCGGCCATCCTGGCCAAGGTCCAGTCCCGGTTTCCCGGGTTAACGGTCCTGGACCTGCGGGAATCCGTGGATACCCTCGCCTACGAGGAGGATCACGCGCACCATCACCATGAGCATGGCGAGGCCTGCGAGCAAGGGGAGGAGACCGACCCGCACCTCTGGCTGGATCCGGTCCGCCTGGCCGCCATGGGGGACTGGATCGCGGAACAATTGATCCGGGTCCTGCCGGAATCCGCCGGGGAAATCCGGACCCGGGCCGCGGCATTCCGGGCCCGGGTGGAGGCCCTCGACCTTGAGCTGGCGGAGTTGCTGGCCCCCTTCGAGGGGCGAAGCTTCTACATTTACCATCCGGCACTGAATTACTTCGCCAACCGCTACCACCTGAGGCAGGTGGCCCTTTCCGGGCCGGCCACGCCGCCCGGCGCCCGCGAGCTGCATCGCCTGGTCAACCAGGCCCGGGAAGACGGCGTCCGGACCATCTTTGTCCAGCCGCAGGAAAGCCACCGGCACGCGGAGATCGTGGCTGATGCCATCGGGGCCGAGGTGGTCGAGATCGATCCCATGGCCCGAAACTGGGACGCCAGCCTGCGCCGGATCGGCCAGGCCCTGGCCAGCTCCTTCGCCCAGCAATAAAGCTGGGAATTTGGCGCGGTCCGGCCTAGGTATGGGGGCATTGTGAGTGAACCAGCGGTCATCGATTGCACGGAGATCACGGTCCGGTACGGCCCGGTGACGGTCCTTGACAAGGTCAGCTTTGTCGTGCCGGAACGGCGCACCCTGTGCATCGTAGGACCCAACGGGGGCGGCAAGAGCACCCTCCTGAAGGTGCTGCTGGGACTGGTCCGTCCCCAGTCGGGGACTGTCCGGGTGCTGGGCCGGGAACCGCGGCAGGCCCGGATGCGGGTAGGCTACATGCCGCAGTATGTGCAGATCGATCCGCTCTTCCCGATCGACGTGGAGGGCATTGTCCGCATGGGCCGGTTGAAGGGCAGGGGCTTGGGATTCTACACCCGGGAGGACCGGATGGCCACCCGGCAGGCCCTCGAGGAGGTCGGCCTCTGGGAACAGCGCAGGGAGGCCTACATCAACCTTTCCGGCGGGATGAAGCAGCGCGTCCTGATCGCGCGGGCCCTCGTCAACAATCCGGAGCTGCTGCTCCTGGACGAGCCCACGGCGATGGTCGACGCCCACATCGAGGCGCGGCTCCTGGAGAAACTGAAGGAACTGCACAACCGGATGACCATCCTGCTGGTTTCCCACGACGCGACCTTTGTCTCCGGTCTGGTGGACGAGGTCCTTTGCGTCAACCGGACTGCCGAGATCCACCCGGTGGAGCGCGTCCGTGACAAGTCGGTGACCCGCCTTTACGGGGAACCGGTGCAGCACGTGGTGCATGGTCATACCCATCACCACGGGGAAGGGGAGGAGCAGCCGGATGCATGAGTTCTGGGAGGCCCTGACCGATCCCCATGTTGACTTCCTGCGCATCGCCCTGCTGATGGGCCTCCTGGCCAGCCTGGCCTTCGGGATGACCGGCAGCCTGGTCGTGGTCAAGCGGATCAGCTATGTGGCCGGGGCCATCTCCCACGCCGTGCTGGGAGGAATCGGCGCCGCCCTTTACCTGCAAACGGTGCACGGGCTGGAGTGGATGCACCCGCTCCTCGGGGCCCTGCTGGCGGCCCTGCTGGCGGCGGTGATCATCGCCTGGATCCGCAACAACGGGTTCCAGCGGGAGGACAGCGTCATCGGCGCGGTCTGGGCCGGGGGCATGGCCACCGGGCTGGTCTTCATTTCCAAGACCCCCGGCTTTGTCGACCCGATGAGCTACCTCTTCGGCAACATCCTGATCCTTTCCCGGACCGACCTCTACCTGGTCTCGATTCTCGACCTGCTCCTGCTGGGCATCCTCTTCGTCCAGTACAACCGTCTGCAGGCCCTCTGTTTCGACGAGGAACAGGCGCGCCTGCGCGGCATCCGGGTGGGCTGGTACTACACCCTGTTGCTGTGCCTGATCGCCTGCACGGTGGTCCTGCTGGTCTCGGTGGTGGGCATTGTCCTGGTGGTGGCCCTGCTGACCATCCCGGCCGCCATGGCCGGGCAACACGTCCGCTCGCTGGGGGCCATGATGGCCCTGTCCAGCCTACTGACCCTGTTCTTCGTGAGCCTCGGGATCGTCATCGGCTTCCTCGGGGACTGGCCGGCCGGGCCGGCCATCATTCTTGTCGCCGGCGTGGCCTACCTCCTGCAGAGCCTGCTCAAGCGGGTGGCGGCCTAACCGGGGATGGAATGCAGGCCCAGCCTCAGCGTGAACGGTTGTAGGCGCTGACCAGGGCCAGCAAGCCGCCGTTCTCGACATTGGAATCGATACTGGCTCCCCAGAAGGATTTCTTGTCCGAGGAACGCGTGATCTCGACAAAGCTGACGGCATCCGCCGCGCTGCCATGGGCGATGGCATGCTGCGCGTAGTTCTGCAGGTTGAAGTCCTTCAGGCCCCCTTCCTCCAGGGCGCTGACAAAGGCCGCAATTGGGCCGTTGCCGCGTCCGTTAAGGGTCATTTCCTCTCCCTTGAAGCGGATCCGGGCCTCCATGTGCACCTTGTGATGGTCATGCGGCTTGTGGTCGATGTCGTAGTCGATCAGCTCGAGGGGATCCCTGCGGTCCAGGTATTCCTGTTGGAAGGCTTCCCGGATCTGCAGGCTGTTCAGCTCGGCGCTCTGGACATCGGCAATATTGGTGACGACATTGCCGAACTCCGGATGCATCCGCTTGGGCATCTCGATGCCGTAGCTGCGTTCCATGACATAGGCCACTCCTCCCTTGCCGCTCTGGCTGTTGATGCGGATGATGGCCTGGTAGGTGCGCCCGATGTCCTCGCAGTCAATGGGCAGGTAGGGCACCTGCCACACCGGCGACCCGGCTTTGCGGTTGGCGTCCATGCCCTTCTTGATGGCGTCCTGGTGCGAGCCGGAGAAGGCGGTGAAGACCAGGTCCCCGCCGTAGGGATGGCGGTCGTGGACGGACATCCGGGTGGTCCGCTCGTAAATGGACCGGGTGCGCGGCAGGTCGCTGAAGTCGAGCTTGGGATCGACCCCCTGGGTGTACATGTTGAGGGCCACGGTGACGATATCGAGGTTGCCGGTACGTTCACCGTTCCCGAAAAGGGTGCCCTCGACGCGGTCCGCGCCGGCCATCAGGCCGAGCTCGGTGGCGGCCACGCCGGTGCCCCGGTCATTGTGGGTATGGAGGCTGATGATGACCGAGTCCCGCCGGGAAATGTTCCGGCAGAACCACTCGATCTGGTCGGCGTGCATGTTCGGGGTGAACAGCTCGACCGTACCCGGGAGGTTCAGGATCAGCTTGTTGTCGGGAGTCGGCTGCATGACCTCCATGACCGCCTCGCAGACCTCCAGGGAGTATTCCAGCTCCGTGTCGGAGAAGCTCTCCGGGGAGTACTGGAAGCGGACGTTTTCACACTTGCTGGTTTTCTTCAGCTCCTGGCAGAGTTCGGCGGCCTGGACCGCGATGACCTTGATCTCCTCCTTGCTCAGGCCGAAGGTGACCCGGCGCTGGAGGGGATTGGTGCTGTTGTAAAAGTGGACGATGGCATTCTTCGCCCCGTCAATGGCCTCGAAGGTGCGGCGCAGAAGGTGCTCCCGGCACTGCACCAGGCACTGGACGGTGACGTCGTCGGGGATGCGGTTTTCCTCGATCAGCCGGCGCAGAAAGCGAAATTCCGTCTCGGAAGCGCTGGGGAAGCCGACCTCGATCTCCTTGAACCCGATCTCGACCAGGTGTTCGAACAGCTCCAGCTTTTCCTCAACGGTCATCGGGATGGGCAGGGCCTGGTTGCCATCCCGCAAATCAACTGAGCACCAGACCGGTGCTTTTTCAATACGGCGGCTCGGCCATTGCCGATCGGGCAGATCGATCAACGGATAAGGCACGTACTTGGTGATTGGGTGCTTTTGCATGAGGTGAAACCAGCAGCCTCAGCCATGGCGTCTCCACTGTCAAGGATTGGGAGGAGGGCCGTTCTTTTCAGCGATTATTGTTTTCAGTAAGGCCCAAATCCCTTTAGTTAATGGGCATTATGCTAGATCAAACCGCTTCTGAACCCTTCGACCTGCAATCAACCCGGCCGGCCGGCTTCTGGATTCGCGTGGTGGCCTACATCATCGACTTCCTGATCCTCCTGGTCTTTGGCGTCGGGGCCATGTTCCTGAAGTCCGTCGGCGGCTACATCGCCCTGATGATCCCGGTCATCCTGTACAAACCGGTCCTTGAAGGGCTTTTGGGCGGGACTGCCGGCAAGCTGGCCATCGGCCTGCGGGTGATCAATGCCGAAGGGCACAAGATCGGGCTCGCCGGCGGCTTTGTCCGGGCGGGGTTGTTCATCCTGCCGATCATCCCGAGCATGCTCCTGCAGGTGAAAATGATCCAGGCCGGGATTTCCCCCTTTGATCCGGTGGCGGCCAAGCAGTTCCAGCAGTCCAACGAACTGCTTTATATTGTCTACTACGGGCTGAGCCTGCTCCTCCTGGTCAGCTGTATCGTGGTGGCCTTCACCAAGCGCAAGCGCGGCCTGCATGACATGATCGCGGATTCCTATGTCATCAACCTGAGCAAAGGCGGCTCCGCGAATGAAGGATAAGCGAATTGTCCTCGGGGTCACCGGGTCCATCGCGGCCTACAAGGCGGCGGACCTGACCAGCCTGCTGGTCAAGGCCGGGGCGGAGGTGCGGGTGGTGATGACCGAGGCGGCGACGAGGATCATCGCCCCGATCACCCTCAAGACCCTGAGCCGGAATCCGGTCTCGGTGGACATCTGGGCCGAGGAGCAGGGCTGGCAACCGGGCCACATCGAGCTGGCCGACACGGCCGACCTCCTGGCGGTGGTCCCGGCCACGGCCAACACCATCGCCTGCTTCGCCCACGGGCTGGCGCCGAACCTGCTCTGCAACATCTACCTGGCAACCCCGGCCCCGGTCCTGATCGCCCCGGCCATGAACGGCAAGATGCTCAACCATCCGGCCACCCGGAAGAATCTTGAAATCCTTTCCGAGAGGGGTCACCGGATCCTCGACACGGAGCAGGGCATGCTGGCCTGCGGGTACGAGGGGCAGGGGAAACTGGCCGAGGTGGATTACATTTTCCGTCAGATCCGCGACTTTTTATCCTGAACAAGATGCGCAGCCTGCAGCAGTTCTGGTCCATGCGCCGCATTGGCGAGGCCCGGGTGACCCTGGTCCGCCTCGGGCCGATGCGCCTCTGGCTGGCCCGGGCGGAAAAGGAATGGGGGTTTGCCTCCGAGCAGGGGGAACCGGGCGCCATCATGGATATCGCCCAGGTGCCGGAAGACGTGGTCCCGGACAAGCTGGAATGGCAGAACACGCTCTTCCACGAGGCCCCGCGGGAATTCCTTTTGCGGCCGGTGACCCCGGACCGCCCGGTGGTCATCAAGCCGGAGCACGCGATCCAGATCCCGCCCGGGGAATCGGGCCGGTTTTTCGCCCTGCTGCCGGTCTTCATCCAGGTCGTGGTGGTGATGAAGAAAAAGGAACTGGTTCTGGGGACGGTTTCCTCCCTGCGGCCATCCGACACCTGGTTCGGCACCCCTTACGAGGGCGACCTGGCCTATTCCCTGCCGGACCGGGCCTCCCTTGACCTGGAGGCCCTCAAGCCGCTGCCGTACCAGATCGTCACCCCTTTTGAGATCCAGAACAAATCGGAGGAGTTCCTGGTCTTCGAAAAGCTGTGCCTGCGACCGCAGTACACGGGCCTTTATTCGGGCGTCCGTCACCTCTGGAGCAGCGTGGTGCGGATCCAGCACGAGGGATTCTTCAAGAGCACCCACGTCCGTTACGCCACGACGCAGCCCGACTACGAGGAAGGGCTGATGCAGGTGGCCCAGCCCCTCAAGCGGGAGGACAAGGGCCTGCACCGGCTGACCTTCGGCACCTCCTTCAGCAGGGACATCATCTTTGCCAAGTGAATCTCCATGATCGCGACCTTCAACTGGAACGAAATCTTCAACAATCCGGAGACGGAGCACACCTTCCGGGTGGTCGTCTACACGCTCCTGTCGCTGCTCCTCCTGTACACGGTCTCCTTTGTCGCCAGCCGGATCCTCCTGAAGCGCCTGTCCCCGCACTATGCCGCCCTGGTCCGGAAACTGATCTTCTACATCGGGGCCTCGATCATCCTGGTCTCGGTGATGGTGGAAATGGGGATCAACCTGACGGGCGTCCTGGCCACTGCCGGGGTGGCCGGACTGGCCATCGGCTTCGCCGCCCAGACCAGCCTCAGCAACCTGATCAGCGGGCTGTTCCTGATCGGGGAGAAGCCCTTCCAGATCGGGGACCTGGTCCGGGTCAACGACATCCTCGGGGTGGTCGAGTCCATCGACCTCCTCTCGATCAAGATCCGCACCCTGGACAACCTCTTTGTCCGCATCCCCAACGAGGCCATGATCAAGGACCCGGTGACCAACGTGACCCGGTTTCCGATCCGCCGGATGGACATTGAAATCGGCGTGGCCTACAAGGAGGACGTGGGGCGGGTCATGGAAATCCTCGAGGAGCTGGCGGCGGCCAATCCCTACGCGCTGGATGATCCGGCCCCGTTGATCCTCTTCAACAATTTCGGCGACAGCGCCCTGCAATTCAAATTCGGGCTCTGGTTCGAAAAGTCCAATTACCTCAAGCTGCGCAACAGCATCATGCGGGAGATCAAGGAAAGATTCGACCGCGAAGGCATCGAGATACCGTTCCCGCACCTGACCCTGTATTCCGGGAGCGCCACCGATCCCTTTCCGGTTGATCTCAAGGATAGAAATCCTCCAAAATCCTGATCAAGCATGTTGGCCGAATTCATTCAATTGCCCAAGGAAGGGGAGACCGTCGGGCCCTACCTGCTGCGGCAGAACATCTCCACCAGTATCCTGGGCGGTTTCTACATCGCGACCAACAAGACGAAGCACGAGAACGTGCTGGTCCACATCCTGCCGGAAGCCCTTCTGCGGGCCGATTCAAAGTTCGTCGGGCGCTACCGGGAGGCCGCCGGGCGGCTGGAAAACCTGGCCCGCGGATCGGCGGTGATGCCGGTGGTGGACATGCAGCAGATCAGCGGCAACCTGGTGGTGCAGTATCCGGCGGGCGGATACAAGTCGATGAACGAAGTGGTCCTGGACCGGGAACAACCCCTTTCCGAGGACCGGGTCAGGGAGCTGCTCAAGGCCACCGGGAACAGCCTCATGGAGACCGGCAAGCTGGAGCTGGGCCATTATTTCATGACCCCGGACTTCCTCTTCCTGAACGAGGCCGGGGACCTCCGGATTGCCGGGGTGGGGCTCTTCCAGTCGATCAACTACGAGTGCTTCGAACGCTTTGTCAGCGGGGCGGTGATTCCGCTGACGACGGACAAGAGCAAGAGCTTCTCGGCCCTGGAGATCCTCAGTCCGGAGATTCGCAACTTCAAGTCCCGGGACCTCCGGAGCGACTTCTACTGCATCGGCATGTGCGCCTACTTCATGCTCACCGGCACCAAGCCGGAGCGCCGCTGGGCCACCCTGAGCACCTCGCGGAAGGAAGTGTCGGAGGGCTGGGACCTCTTCATCAGCCGCTGCCTGGAGCCGAAGCCGTCGGACCGCTTCCCCAACTACAAGGCCTTCCTGCACGACCTGAACCGGATCGACGAGCTGCCCAGCAAGGGATTCGGGGAGCAGGGCAAGAGCCGCAAGCGGCTGCGCCGGATTCCCCTGCCAAGCCGCCTGGAGAGCTTCATCAGCCGAAGATACCTGCGGGTGACGCGGCTGATCCTGCTCGGGGTGGCGGGCGCTTTGGCGATCCTCGCGGGGACCATTTTCTACCAGATCATTTTCTCCGACTTTGACACCGAAGTGACGGACGAACCGATCCGCCGGGTCATCGGCGAGGAGGAGGCCAACCTGGTCATCCGGACCGATCCGGACCAGGCCATGGTCTCCATCCGGGGACCGCAGAGCGGCCGTTTCGCGGTGCGGCGGGCCCCCCTGTACCTGAAGGGCCGGAACGGGCTCTACACCGTCACCGCCTCCGCCCCACGGCGGCGAAGCGTGACCCGCCAGATTGAACTGGAGGGCTCCACGCCGATCCAGGAGGTGTTTGTCCTGAGGCCGGAATTCGGAACGGTCCGGGTCAATGGTGCCGTCGGGACGGAAGTCTACGCCATGCCGGAGGAAGCGGTCCTGATCCACCTGGGAACCATTGACAGCACGGAAGGACTGGTCATCAACCAGCGCCTGCTCAAGGGGAAGCACCAGTTGGTGGGCCTGCACGAGGGACTGATGCCGGCCATCCCGTCGCCGGTCCTGGTTTCCGACCGCCCGGTGGAGATCACCTTCCAGCAGCCGCCCAAGCCGACGGAGGTCCAGGTCGTTTCCCAGCCGGCGGGCGCCACGGTGAGCATCGACGGCCAGGTCATGGGGATTACCCCGCTGACCGTGGACGGCCTCGAGGCGGGCCGGGAGATCGAGGTGGTCATCCATAAGCCGGGATACCGGGATACGGTGCGGAAACTTGTCCTCGGAAAGGGGGAGACCGTGCAGGTCGACACCGGGCCGCTGGAGCTGCAGATCGGCACCCTGCATTACACCGTGGACCTGTCCATGAAAAAGCCGCCCCGGATGTGGGAGCTGATGCTTTCGGTGGACGGCACGGCGCGGACCATCAGCGAGAGCGGCAGCTTCGAGCTGACCGCCGGGGCGCACACGATTGTCCTGGAGCATCCGGATTTCCAGACCCTGCGGGAGGACGTCACGGTGGAGGACGGGAAGACCACGGAAGTGACCCTCAGTCTCGAGCCGCGGCCGGTCCGCCTGACCCCGGTCGTGGACACGGATCTGCAAATCCGCTTCCAGGTGGATGACGTGGACACGCCCCTGACGGACCAGGGCTACCTGCCGGTCCCGGCCAACCGGCCGGCCAAGGTGGAGGCCATCATCCAGGACCACCTGAGCGTCATCAACCGGATCGAGGGCGAGGCCAACCAGCGCATGGAATGGGAGATTCCCCTGATGCCGATCCCGGGCCCGGAGCCGGGGCAGGACTGGAATCCGCCGTACTTCAACTTGCCCATGACCTGGTTGCCGGCGGGCAGCTTTACCATGGGCAGCCCCTTGAGCGAGGTCCGCCGCCTGCCCAACGAGGACAACTCCACCAAGGTGACCCTTGACTCCGGATACTGGATCGGCCAAAACGAGGTGACCCAGGACCTTTACGCCCGAATCATGCGCCAGAATCCAAGCCAGTTTAAAGGCGACAGCCTGCCTGTCGACTCCGTGACCTGGGAGCAGGCGCATGAATTCTGCCGGCGGCTCAATTCATTCGAGCGCAAGGCCGGGCGGGTCCCGGAAGGCTATGCCTACCGGCTTCCAACCGAGGCCGAGTGGGAATACGCGGCCCGGGCCGGAACCACCAGCCCCTTCTCCTTTGGCGAAGCCGCCGATCCCTCGACCGGCAATTTCCACGGCATCTACAACCCCCGGGAGGTCGTGGTCGGCAAGTCCGCCGAGGAGCGATACGGGACCATGCCGGTCGGTTCCTTCGAGCCCAATCCGGCTGGCCTGCGTGACGTCCATGGCAATGTCGCCGAGTGGACCTACGACCTCTACTGGGACCGGCATCCCGGCGGGTCCGTGACCGATCCGGTCAACCTCGAGCAGGGCCGGGGACGTACCATTCGGGGCGGTAGCTGGCGGGACACCGCCGACCGCGTCCGGACGGCCGCCCGCGAGGGGGCCCCGGCTGATGCTTCACGCAATTCAATCGGTTTCCGGGTTGTCCTGGCCCCGGAAATCGGTGATGATTCCCCTTGAACCCCGCTTTTCACCACCTCCGTCCTTGACAGATATGGACGAAAGTGGTTGAAAACTCTCAAATTCTTCCAAATTCTGCAACTTTCAACTCCTTCCCCATCATGAGTTCTCCCAATCGCGCCCTTGTCGAGAAGCTGGTTTCCGAAGTCGTCTACCGCCAGATGGGCATCGCGGTGAAATCTTCCCTGGGCACCCCGCCAAATCCGCTGGTGGTCAACGTCAGCGCCCGTCACTGCCACCTGACCCAGGAGGCGGTTGAGGTCCTTTTCGGCCCGGGTCACAAGCTGACCCCGATGAAGTGGCTGTACCAGGAAGGGCAGTTCGCGGCCAAGGAAAGCGTAACCCTGGTGGGTCCGCGGAGCCGGGTCATTTCCAACCTCCGCATCCTCGGCCCGTGCCGCAACATGAACCAGGTGGAGCTGGCCTTCACCGACGCCATCGCGCTGGGCTTCAAGATCCCGGTCCGGCTCTCGGGCGACATCGCCGGAACGCCCGGCTGCATGCTGATGGGGCCGAACGGCTTTTTCGAGATGAAGGAGGGGGTCATCCGGGCTGCGCCGCACGCGCACCTGAGCCCGGAGGACGGCAAGTTCTACGGCGTGAAGACCGGCGACATGATGAAGCTGCGGATCGGGGGCGACCTCGGGATGACCTTCGACAAGCTGCTGGCCCGCGTGGACCCGAGCTTCAAGCTGGAAGTCCACATCGACACCGACGAGGGCAACGCCTGCGGGCTGGGGCCGGAGACGCCGGTGGAACTGGTACGATAATTTTTCCCTGAATTAACCCAAACAAAAAGAGGTAAAGAGCATGAATGAATCACTCGGACTGGTAGAGACCAAGGGGTTCACTGGAGCCGTTGAGGCCAGTGACGCCACGGTCAAGGCTGCCAGCGTGAGCCTGGTCAAGACGGTTCAAATCGGAGGCGGTTTGATCACGGTCATGGTCAAGGGCGACGTTGGCAGTGTAAAAGCGGCTGTGGAAGCCGGCGCTGAGGCGGCCAAGAAGGTGGGCGAGCTGGTGGCATCCCATGTCATCCCGCGTCCCCATCCGGACCTGCTGAAGCATTTTGACGTGTAACAATCCCTTTAAGGAAGGAATACAACAATGGCTTCACAAGCACTTGGAATGATAGAAACGAAGGGCCTGATTACCCTTCTCGAGGCAACCGACGCCGCCCTCAAGGCCGCCGATGTCACCATGACCGGCTGGGAGAAGGTGGGCAGCGGCCTGGTCACCGGCTTTTTCCGCGGTGATGTCGCTGCCGTCAAGGCGGCGGTTGAGGCGGGCGCAGACGCGGCCAACGCCGTTGGCGAAGTCGTCAGCGTGCAGGTCATCCCGCGTCCGCACGACGATCTGGCCAAGCTCAACAAGGCGATCTGAACCCCGTAAGGAACAGGCTTTACCTACCGGCCCGATGAAGATCCTCGTCGCCAATCTCGGTTCCACCTCCTTCAAGTTCCGTCTCTTCGAGATGGACGGCGAGGGTGAGCGCGTCCTGGCCAAAGGCGGCTATGAGCGCGTGGAGGACTTTGGCAAGGTGATCAGCGAGGCCCTGGAGGGACTGGTCCGGGACGGCCATCTGGAGAGTGTCGATGACCTCGAGGCGGTCGGATTCAAGACCGTGCTGGGGAAGGACCTGTCCGGATGTGTTCCGGCCGACGACAAGGCCCTGGCGGCCTTGGACGGGCTGGCCCAGATAGCCCCGGCCCACAACCCGGCCTACGCCAACGGCATCCGGCAGTTCAGCCGGCTGACCAAGGCCCGGCTGGTGGCGCTCTTCGAGACCAGCTTCTACCAGTGGATTCCGGAAACGGCCCGTCGCTACGCGGTCCCGGAATCGTGGTACGAGGCGGGGATCCGGCGCTACGGGTTCCACGGGGCGAGCCACAAGTTCATCGCCGAGCGGAGCGCGGAAATGCTGGGCCGGAGCGACATCGGGGAGCGGGTGCGCAACCTGTACACCGAGGGTCCCGGCGAGGAACCGGAGGGCAAGCCCTTGCGGGTGGTTTCCTGCCACCTTGGGGGAAGCAGCTCGGTGACGGGCATCCTCAACGGCGTGGCCATCGGCACCAGCATGGGACTCTCGCCGCAAAGCGGACTGCCGCAGAACAACCGGGTCGGCGACCTCGACTCGATGGCCATCCCGATGGCCATGAACGAGCTGGGCCTGAGCATGGAGGAGGTCCTCCGGGACCTGACCAGGCAGGGCGGACTGCTCGGACTGAGCGGGGTCAGCAACGACCTCCGGGACATTGACGCGGCGGCAGCCGACGGCAACCCGCGGGCCCGCCTGGCCCTCGATTATCTCGTGGCCTCCATCCGCCACTGGACCGGCGCCTATGCCTTCCAGATGGGCGGACTCGACGCCATCGTCTTTACCGCCGGGATTGGTGAGAACCGCGCGGACATCAGGAAGGGCGTCTGTGCCGGGCTCGAGGGATTCGGGCTCCAGCTGGACACTTCCAAAAACCAACAACCCAATACCGGTGAACGCGACATCGCGGCCTCCGGGAGCAAAATCCGGGTCCTCGTGATCCCCACCAACGAGGAGCGGGTCGTAGCCCGCGAGACCTGGAGATTGATGCAGAAGAAAAAGGCCTGAAAAGGCCGAAAAACAATTCAACCCAAGAAGTAAATATCATGGCTAGCAAAGCAATCGGACTATTGGAAACACGCGGGCTGGTGGCCCTTGTGCAGGGCACGGATGCCATGCTCAAGGCGGCCAACGTCGAGCTCGTCGGGCCCCTCAAGCAAGTCGGCAGCGCCCTTGTCACGGCAACCGTGACCGGTGACGTGGCGGCGGTGAAGGCGGCGATCGAAGCGGGCGCGCAGGCTGCGGAAGCGGTCGGCGAAGTGGTGAGCGTACAGGTCATCCCGCGCCCGGCCGACGAAGTCTTTGGAATCCTGCCCCAGGAAGCCCGCGCCTCCAAGAAGTAAGGGGACACACCAATGTTTCTCGCACGGGTAATCGGATCCGTAGTCTCGACCAAGAAGGATGAGGCCATGACGGGGCGGAAGCTCCTCCTGCTGCGTCCCATGCTGGTCGACGAGTCGGATCCCTCCAAATTCCGGCCCGGGCAGAACACCATCGTCGCGGTCGACTCCCTCGGGGCCGGCAAGGGCGAATGGGTCATGTTCTGCCAAGGCAGCTCCGCCCGGCAGGCCAGCGGCTTGAAGACGCTGCCCGTCGACGCGGCCGTCGTGGGCATCGTGGACCGTGTGGAAGTACTGGGTGAAACCTGCTACAACGCACGGGACTGAGGACTACAGGCGTCCCGCCTGTAGAGACAAAGGACGATGGACTAAAGACCAAGGATTTAGTCACAGTCCTGAATCCATTAACCGAAGACCGATCAACCAATCAATTACCCTTGGCCGGAAGGCAAAGACCATCGACCTCAGACAACCGACCCTCTCCCTTTGTCCTTAGTCTTTAGTCCTTAGTCCTCCGTCCAGTAACCCGGAACCAATTTTCATGGATTCTGACAATATTCGATCAATCGTGGAGGAAGTCCTGCAGAAGCTGCAGGAGAGCGGGGCGGTGAAGCCGGCCTCGGCACCTCCTCCCGGACAGGCCAGCTCACCCCAGAAGCCGGCGGCCAAGATTCCCTCCTCCGTCAAGGCCGGGGCGGGCGTCTATCCGGACGCCGATTCCGCCATTGAAGCGGCCCACGAGGCCTACCTGAAGCTCAGCAAGCAGGGCCTGGCCGGCCGGGAAAAGGTCATCCAGGTAGTCAAGAAGATGTGCCGCGACCGGGCCGAGGAGTGGGGCAAACTGGAGTTTGCGGAGACCAAGATCGGCCTCCTGCCGCACAAGATCGAGAAGCTCTTGGGGATCCAGAACCTTCCGGGTACCGAATGGCTGAGCCCGCACGGGATGAGCGGGGACCACGGAATCACCCTCGAGGAGAACTGTCCCTTCGGCGTGATCGGGGCCATCACCCCGGTGACCCACAGCATCCCGACCCTGGCCTGCAACATCGTGAGCATGGTGGCGGCTGGGAACACCGTCGTCTTTAACGCCCACCCGGGCGGCGCGAAGTGCGCGGCGGTGGCGGTCAAGGCCTTCAACGAGGCCATCAAGCGGGAAGTCGGTATCGAGAATATCGCGACAATCATCGAGACCCCGAGCCTTGAGTCCTTCAGCGCCATCTGCGCCCACCCGAAGGTCCGCCTGCTTTGCGTGACCGGCGGTCCGGGAATCGTCAACGCGGCGATGAAATCCGGCAAGCGGGCCATTTGCGCCGGACCGGGCAATCCCCCGGTGGTGGTCGACGAGACGGCCGACCTGAAGAAGGCGGCGGAAGCGATCATCTTCGGCGGCGGCTACGACAACAACCTGCTCTGCATCGGGGAGAAGGAAGTCTTCGTGGTGAAGTCGGTCTACAAGGAATTTTTACGGCAGTTCGAGGCCGCTGGAGCCAAGAAACTGACCAACGCCCAGCTGGAGCAGCTGACCCAGGCGGCCTTCACCTTCAAGGGGGACGGCGGCGGCTGTTCGCATCCGGTCCTGAACCGGGCCCTGGTGGGTGCCGACGCCTCCAAGCTGGCCGAGATCGCCGGCACCAGGGTGGCGGCCAACTGCCCGATGCTTTACGCCGAGACCGATGCCGAACACCTCTTTGTCATCGAGGAGCAGATGATGCCGATGATGCCGATAATCCCGGTGGACGATGTCGACAAGGGGATCGCCATGGCCAAGGTGGCCGAACACGGCTACAAGCATTCCTCCATGATCCACTCCCTCAACGTCATCAACATGACCAAGATGGGAAGGGCCCTGGAGTCGACGGTCT
>CAJXMX010000061.1 GCA_913056355.1 uncultured Opitutales bacterium | reverse complement strand
ACCGGCGGTTATGTCAGGGTTGTCGGCTTTTTCATCAATCGCGTCTTCACCGCCATCGCCATCCTGGCGGTCATTTTCGGCCTCACCTATTTCCTCATCGTCCGGCTGCCGTCCGGCTTCGTCCCGGAGGAGGACCGCGGCTACCTGTTTGCCTCGGTTGAGCTTCCCGCCGGGGCCAGCCTCCAGCGCACCCAGGCGGTCATGGAGCAGATCAAGAGCGGCGTCGCGGAAATGGAGGAAGTCCAGAGTTATTGCCTGGTGGGCGGGTTCAACCTGCTCAACAACACCATATCGGCCGATTCCGGAGCCGTCTTCATCAACCTCAAGGACTGGGGAGAACGTACCGCACCCGAATCCAGCGCCGGCAGCATCGCCATGCGGATCATGCGCAAGTTCGCCGATATCGCCGAGGCCAGGGTGCTGGCCTTCGGTCCGCCCGCCCTGCCGGGATACGGCGCCGCCAGCGGCTTCACCATGGAAATCCAGGACCTCGCCGGGGGAAGCCCGGAGGACCTCGCCGCGGTGACCGATCAATTCATCACCGCCGCCTCCCAGCGCCCCGAGCTGACCCGCATGTACTCGGGATTCAATGTCGACGTGCCGCGGGTCAAGCTGTCCCTCGACCGGGAAAAGGCGCGGGCCATGGGGGTCAACATTCCCGAGGTCTACAGCACCTTGCAGGCCTTCCTCGGTGGAGCCTATGTGAACGATTTCATCCGCTTCGGCCGCTTGTACCGGGTATTTGTGCAGGCCGAGCCGGAATTCAAGTCCGAGCCCGCCGATATCCAGAACTTCTACGTCCGCGGCAACGAAGGCACCATGGTTCCCCTCTCCACCCTCGTGTCGACTGATCGCGGGTCGGGCCCCTACTTCACGAACCGCTTCAACCTTTACCGGGCCGCAAGGGTAACCGGTCAGCCGGCCCCGGGCTACACTTCCTCCCAGGCCATTGCCGCGCTGGAGGAAGTGGCGGCGGAGGTGTTGCCGGCGGAATTCGGATACGCCTGGTCCGGACTGACCTACCAGCAGCAAAGCGGCAAGGGCGGAACCATTATCGTCTTCTCCCTGGCCATTGTATTTGTTTTCCTGTTACTCGCCGCCTTGTACGAAAGCTGGTCCCTCCCCTTTGCCGTGCTGCTCTGCTCGCCGCTGGTCGTGCTTGGGGCGGTCACCGGACTTCTCCTCAAGGGATTCGACAACAACGTGTACACCCAGATTGCCCTGATCACCCTGATCGGCCTTTCGGCCAAGAGCGCCATCCTGATTGTGGAGTACGCGAAAAACCTGAGACGGGACGGCGTTTCCTCCAGGGACGCCGCAAGCGAAGCGGCCAAGTCCCGCCTGCGTCCCATCATTATGACCGTCTCCTCCTTTGCCCTGGGCTGCCTGCCGCTCATGCTGGCTGCCGGCTCCGGGGCCAATTCACGGCAAATCATGGGCTACGCCGCCGTGTTCGGGACCGTCATCTCCGGACTCCTCGGGCTTCTCTTCTGGCCCGCCTCCTACGCCTTTGTGCAAAGGATAGTGGAGGGCAAGGAAGGCTCCAGTTCCGCCTCACCCCCACCGCCGTCCAGGCCGGACCCGGACGACGGGCCGGCAAACTCCGACGAAAGGGGCCTCCATGAGTAGACCTACCACTCCTTCGCAACCCCGTTTGCTTTTGGTCACCGCCGCAGTGGCTCTGGCCGGTTGCTCGGTCGGCCCCGATTATGAGCGCCCCGAGCTGGACCAGCCAACCGGTTACCGCTCGATAGAGGACGATCTGGTCTCTTCGGCCGATCCCAACTGGGAAGGGCTGGACATTACCAACATCGTCCGGGACCCGGACCTTCTCAACCTGGTGCAGGAAGCCCTGCGCAACAACGAGGACCTGCAGATCGCGGCGACGAGAATCCTGCAGGCGGAAGCGGCCGCCCGGATCGTCGGTTCCCAGCATTATCCTTCGCTCGGCATCGGAGGTTCATGGAGCGCCGTGCGTGCCTCCGAGCTCGGACCCACGCCGCGGCCCTCCGGCTCCGATCCGGAATTCGACTATACCACCCTCTCCCTGAGCGTGCCGGCCTATGAGGTCGACCTCTGGGGACGGATCCGCCGTGCCAATGAAGCCGCCCGCGCCCGCCTGCTGGCCACGGAAGCGGCCCGCCAGGTGGTGCGGCAGACTATTGTCACGCAGGTCATGATCCTTTACCTGGACCTTATCCGGCTCGACCGGGAACTCGAGATCACCCGCCGCGCCATGGGCAACTGGAAGGATTCGCTGGAGCTGACCAAGAGTCGCGAGGCGGGGGGCGTGGCCTCCATGCTGGACGTATACCAGGCCGAGGTGCTGGTCGAATCCGCCCTGGCCAACGAGGTGGACGTCCAGCGACGGATCGCCCAGGCGGAGAACGAACTGTCATTCATCGTCGGTCGAAACCCGGGCCCCATTTCGCGCAAGGAAACTTCCTACGACACCCTGGACACCATGGCCACCAACGTCGGCCTGCCCTCCTCGATCCTGCTCCGCCGGCCGGACATCCTGGCCGCGGAGCAGCGGCTCATCGCGGCCAATGCCGACATTGGGGAGGTCCGGGCCGCCTACTTCCCCAACATCAGCCTGACCGGCTCCTTCGGCTTCCAGAGCCTCGAGCTGGAAGACCTCCTCGAGTCGCCGGCACGGCTTTGGCAGTTCGTGCCCTCGATCAATCTGCCAATCTTTACCGGTGGCCGGCGCGGAGCAGAAAGCGACCTTGCCCAAGCAAGGTACGAGGAAGCCGTCATCAACTACCGGCAAACGGTCCGGAATGCCTTCCGGGAAGTCTCCGACGCCCTGATCGCCTACCATAATTACAGCCGGTTCCGGCAAATCCAGGAGCGGCAGGCGCAATCATGGCGCTCCGCCACCGAGCTTTCCAATGCCCGCTATGATGGCGGCGTATCCTCCTACTTCGAGGTCCTCTACAACGAACAGGAATTCTTTGCCTCCCGCCTTGCCACCATCCTCGCCGCCCGGAACGAAAACGTCGCCCTGGTCCAGCTCTACCGCGCCCTGGGAGGTGGCGTTGAACCGGGCTTCTCCCTCGGGGATTGAACCGGGGTCGGACCTCCCTAAGTTATTAATCTTCTGCTGGTTACGCCAAATTTTTGGTGGTTTTTGATGCTTAAAACGGGGATAAGAGGGGCAAAAAGCCCTCCTTAAGACCTAAGAGTTCCAAGAGAATACCGATTGCTTAGCTGGCCTTTTCGGAGGATGAAAACCAGCCCCTAAGGGCCAACCAACCCCTCAAACCTGGCCTTAGTATTTCCACATGAACTACTTGCAGAGGTCCGACCCCGATCACACCGCTGCCAGGTTCTTGAACCGCTCCTTTTCCATGGCCTTCATGTAGGCTTCTTCAGCGGTGATCTCGCCAGCCTTGAAGCGTTGCATGATGGAGTTGTCCATCAGGCACATGCCGTCCTTGCTGGAACTCTCAATGATCCCGCGAACGGCGGAGATCTTGCCCGTCCGGATGGTATTGGGCAGGGCATCGTGCTTGAGGAGAATCTCGTGAACGGCCACTCTCCCCTTGGGGACCTTCTTGCACAGCAGCTGCGAGACGACGCAGGAAAGCGAACCGGCCAGCATGATACGGATTTGTTGCTGCTCGTCCGCCGGGAAGGCGTCGATGATGCGGTCAATGGTCTTGGGGGCGTTGTTGGTGTGCAGGGTCCCGAAAACCAGCATGCCCATGGAGGCACAGCTCAGGGCCAGCCGGATTGTCTCCAGTTCCCGCATTTCCCCGACCAGGACGATATCCGGATCGGCCCGCATGGCACCCCGGAGGGCGTTGGCAAAACTGTCTGAGTGGATCCCGACCTCGCGGTGGACGATGACCGATTTCTTCCGCGGATGCACAAACTCGACGGGGTCCTCGATGGTGATGATGTGCTTGCAGTAGTTGCTGTTGATGTAATCCATCATCGCGGCCAGGGTCGTGGATTTACCCGATCCGGTGGGACCGGTGACCAGGACCAGGCCTTCCTTGTATTCGCAGACCTGCTTGAGGACCGGGGGGAGGTTCAGGTCGTCGAAGGAAAGGATATTGGCCGGAATCTGGCGGAAGACCGCCGCCATGCCCCAGTGGTTGTAGAGGTAGCTTCCCCGGAAGCGGGCCAGGCCCTCGATTTCGTAGGCAAAGTCCAGGTCGTGAGTGTCCTGATAGTGCTGCCAGCGGTCCTCGCTGACGATTTCCCGCATGAGTTGCTCCGCCACTACATGGGTCAGCTCGCCTTTCGTGATCGGCTGGAGGGAGCCGCCGGCGCGTATCTTGACCTGGTTGCCGACACTGATGTGCAAGTCGGAGCCACCCTGTTCCAGCATGGCGCGCAAGTATTCGTCGATTTTTGGCATAATTGAAATTCCTATACGATGTTCCGGCGAATGATCTCGTTGCGGATATTCGCCCGGGCCGTCTCCGCGGAGATGGCGCCGCTTTGGTAGCATTGCATGACGCAGGCATCCATCTGGATCATGCCGTCGCGTTTTCCTGTTTCCATGATGTTCCCCAGGCCCGCCTGCTTGCCGTCCCGGATAAGGGCCGAGACGGCCATGTTCTTGACCAGGATCTCGCAGGCCAGCACGGAATGCCCCTTGGTCCCCGGGAGCAGACGCTGGCAGATGACGCCCCGGAGTGATTCCGCCACCATGGCCCGGATTTGCGGCTGGGCCGCCGGGGGAAACACATCCAGGAGGCGGTTCAGGGTCATGGCCGCATCGGAGGTATGCATGGTCCCGATGACCAGATGGCCCGTTTCCGAGGCGCTGATGGCCATTTCAATGGTCTCCAGGTCCCGCATCTCACCGATGACAATAATGTCCGGATCCTGCCGGAGAGCCCCCTTGAGGGCGCTCTTGAAACTCTTTGTGTGCGGCCCGACGGCCCGCTGGGTCACCGAGCACTGGTCGGACCGATGGACGATCTCGATCGGGTCCTCCACGCAGATGATGTGGTCGGTGCGGGTCCGGTTCAACTCATCCACCATGGCGGCCAGGGTGGTGGTCTTGCCACAGCCGACCGGTCCGGTGACCAGGATGAGCCCGTTGTGATAGGCCAGCAGGTTCTTGATGGTCTCAATATGCTGCCCGAAGCCGAGCGCCTCCAGGGAGGGTACCTTTGCCGGCACCAGCCGGAAGGTGATTTTCAGTCCGTCCCGGTGCTGCATCAGGTTGGTCCGGTAACGGCGGCCGTTGTCCAGGGCGATGGCGAAATCGTAGTCCTGGAAATCCGCGAAGTAGGCGATCTGGTCGGGAGAAAGCAGGGCCATGCCGAAGGCCCTGGCCAGGTCTTCCCCGATCGGCTGCCCGGCGAGGTATTCAACCTCTCCGAACTTCCTGCCAAAGGGGCGCGAACCGCCCGAAAGGTGAAGATCGCTGAAATCCGACTCCCCCAGTTTCAGCAGCATCCCGATAAGGGCTGTAGCGATTTGCTCATTGTTCCGGGGATCCAGGGATTCGAAATCCGGAATGCCGGGCTCGATTCCCTCCGCGGACACGACCGCTTCGGGGGGACGGTTGCGGCGGTCGCGGGGAGTCCCGCTTGCTTGCTCGCTGACCGGCGCGGCGGCTTGGGCAGGAGCCTTCTCCTCCTGGGCAGCACTCCCCCGGGCCGAAGGCTGCTCCACGGGAATCCTGTCGGGCTCGGTTACCGGCTGCCCGCGTGGAGCCTCGGGCTCCTGCGCCACCGGGCGGTCCTGCGAGGCCGCTTCGGGCCGGGTGCTGCGGACGGGCTCCCCCGGCGTTTCGCTTTCCGGGACGGGGATCCTTGACGCTGCCGTCCGGTTGAACTTCACCGGAAGCGTGGCCCGCGGAGTCGATGACATGGCAGTCGCCTCGAAGGGATTGCGGGTGGCCCGCCCTCCCTGCTGGTATTCATCAACCGTCTGGTCAAGCAGGCCCTGGACCTGGTCCAGCCTGTCGGGACAATCCTTGAGCAGGGCTTCCCCGAATTCAATGATGTCGGAGGTATCGCTGCAGACCCGCCTGATCTGGCTGGCCCTGTCGGCATCGATGATCCCGGCCCGGATGACTTTCTCGGCAAAAAGTTGAACGACTGCTTCCATGCCCCACACCGTAAAAGCGGCCGTTCCCAGGTCTAGAATCGACCAACCCCCCGGTTGAATTTTTACAACTAGTTTTAATACCGCGCATAAGTGAGCGTGGAAAATTGATATTGGCCTTCACCGCGCGGGGAACTAGCCTGCGGCTTGTGACGAAGACCCATGGAGATCAAGCGGACCCACATGCGGAAAACCATCCCCGCGATGAGGGCGCGCCTCCATCCGGGATTGCCGACGGGGATCAGAAACCGGGCGGTTTGGCCGGATGGATCAAAACGGTATCCCGTCGTGTTGTTCGAAGCCTGACCAAACCATGGTATCCCAAGGAGGCGGATTTCGCGAAGCTCCCGGACGCAACCCTGCAATCCCTGCGCGCGGAAGCCGGTTCGGGAGTGCGTAAGAGCCTTCTCTCGCTGCTGGCCATCGGAACCTATTTCCTGCTCGCACTGAATTCTCCGGATGCGCTGCTGCTGTCGGATGAGCCCTCCATCTATCTTCCCTTGGTCGGGACGGATGTTGCCCTGTTCTCATTCATCATCGTGGGACCATTGCTGCTCTTCGCGGTTTGGACTTTCCTCACCATCCAGGTGAGGTATCGGCGCGAGCTCGGGCGGGCCCTGCACGCTCGATCTGTTGCTCCGCTTCCGACGTTTACGGAGCTGAACCACCCGTTCCTGCTCCTGTCGGGCAGTTTCATCTACTGGCTGGTCCCGATTCTGGTCCTCATGGCTTTCGCCATCAAGGCCGCTGCGGTCCCCGGCATGGGAGTCGTCCTGGCTGTCTTTTGTGTGGCCTGCCTATGGGGGCAGAGTGTCGCCGCTGCGGGAATTTTCCTCAAGGGAAGCGCACGGCGAAAGGCCATTGTAGGGGCTACCGGAGTGATGGTTATACTCATGGTTGTTGTCATGTGGAAACCGACCAGGTGGGTGCGCCCCTACCAGATTGAGGGTGCTGACCTCAGTGGGATCCGTCTTCCGGGGCAATCGCTGCGCGGCTTGCAGGCGCGACGGGCGAACCTCGCCGGGGCCGACCTGCGGGGCGCGGATCTGCGTGATGCGGACCTGAGCGAGGCGTTCCTTGAGGATGCGGATCTGAGCAAGGCGAGGTTGAGCCGGGCCAACCTGGCCTTTGCCCGCCTGAAAGGGGCGATTATCGAAGATGCCAGGGCCGATCATGTCGTTTTACGGGCAACTGACCTGAGCGGGGCCAACCTGACTTCGGCGAACCTGGCTGAGGCCCAAATAACAAACTCCAGTTTCCAGGAAGCGGACCTCTTCCTGGCAAATCTTGATGGTAGCGATATTTCCGGTACAGACTTCGCCGGCGCCCGGCTGGAGGGAGTCCGCCTTTCCCGCCTTGCCTTCTACCAGCCGCCGCTTCCGGGAAATCGATCCGGATTGGAGGGCGGCTTGGGACTCACCGAGGAACAACGGGGACAGCTCCGGCAGCTTCAACTGGGCCGCTCATGGGATGGCTCCGGGAAATGGCTCTTTGGCGGCGATCTGGAGGTCCCCCCCCTCCCGATCGGTCTGGACGCGCCGCTGGTTCGGCCGGACAGCAATGATGATTCTGCCTGGAAAACCTTGCGGGAAGAATGTCTCGCCGAGTGGCAGCAACTGCTACCCGAGGCCTTGGTCAAGGAATTTGCCGCAGCGGAGAGCGATGAGTGGCTGTACACGCCGGAGGATGCCTTCGAACCGCCTGACTACTCACAGGGGGAGGCAACCGAAGAATCCGTTGCACCGTGGTCGGGGCCGCCAGCCCTGTGGAATCGCTTCCTTGGCCAGGTCGCGGAAATTCCCGAATTGGCCGACTGGGCACAGCAAAGGGTCAAGCGGCCCGGGACAAGGGTGGCCGTTCGGGAACTCGCCCTCTCGGTGCTGAACGATTTGCCGGATGCAGAGGAAACCTCCCGGGCATTCCTGGCCCTGGCGGATTGGTATGCCAACAGCGAGGCGGTTTCGGTCAACGATGCCGATTTCCGCGAGCGCTACCTCCGGCCTCATTTGCTGATCCTGGCACTTCGGCATCCGCAAATCAGTGACCAATCCGCCCTCGAGGTGATCCGCCAGGTCCTCGGCCAGGACCCGACCCCCTTCCTCGAGTACGTTGTCGCCCACGACATCCCCTTCCATTCACCCAATGCAGAGGAACAAGCGATGATCGACCGGTCCAAAGCCCGGGCGGCACGGATGCTGCGCTAATGGGGTCGGACCTCCGCAAGTTCTTGATTGGTAGCGACCAGACACCCCTTTTCGGCTCACCTTGAACGCTTAAAGGCCGATTTTCAGGCTGATTTTCAGGGATCTAAGCAGGAGTTGAGACAAAACGGCAGGCGAAAAGTTTTTCTTATTACATCCATTAGCCCCGCTTTCATCTTGCCCCGGGGCCATTCCGGCGCATCATGGAAATCAAAGACCTCCCCACCACAGCGGAACGGTCAACTTATGATCCGGGCAGGGTGAGGAGATACGCGAATCCTAAACGGGGAAAGAAAATGGTAATTCACCAAAGAGAAATGGGTTACTCCAGCGACTATGCGGAGTTCTTCGCAGCCCTGGCCAAGGCCAAGTCCTATCTGGAAAAGAAATATCCGGAAATCTCGATTGAGCTCATGTACAACCTGGCCGGCAGCAGGGGCCGGGCAACGATCCAGACGCGCTATGCCTCACTGGCCGATTACGAGCGGATAGATGCCGAAACTGACCGGGACGAGGCATTCCAGGAGATTCTCGAATCCGTCATGAGCGAAAAGGCCTGGCCGATTGTCGATCAATTCTACCGGACCATTTAAGAGCCCGGCGGACGGCACCAAACTCTTAAACCGGGCCAAACGGAATCCGGCCAATGCCAATCCGGTTTTTTAAGGACACATCTTCCAAGTGGATTCGGGGAGCAGTGTGGTCTGCCGTACTCCTGATGCTTGCCGGCTGAGGGCGGAGTCAGCCGGCCCCGGAATATAAGCCCGGGCTGGGTAAAATCATGACTCTTAACCAGATGCGCCACACGAAATTGTGGTTCGCCGGTCAGGAGAGGAATCGGCCCCTTGACAATTTGGACTCGAATCCGGTTGCGGGTTCATATTCCTCGCCCCGATGTTTCAAGGCGTGTCCCCGGCCGGAGGTACCCGGTTTGAGTTTGCCATTAATGTTTTCGATTAAAGGCTGGGCTGCACTTTCCAATGAAAATGCTGCGCCCACGAATCCTGCCCCTGCTGTTCCTCTGCCTGGCCCAGACCGGCCTCCACGCCGACATTCATGAGCCACGGATGTGGACCTTCAAGAATGGTGATCAACTCGAGCTCTCATTCGCCAATGCCTACGGGACGACGGTCTATTTCTACAACGACAAGAGCTTCGGCAGCGCCGACCTTTACCAGCTGAGCGAAAAGGACCAGGCGGAGATCATCCTCTGGTCGCGGCAACGGGACCAGGACCTTCTCAGCGGCCGGCTCGAGCCAACCGAGTTCACCCAACGTTTCCGCAAGGACGCCAAACGCCTGGTCGACGGCAAGCTGGTCGACCCGGATTGGAGCGATGCCCGGGAGCCGGATTTTTATGCCATCTACACCTCCGCCAGCTGGTGCGGTCCCTGCCGGAGATTCACCCCCGAACTGGTCCGCTTCTACAAGTTTTACAAGGAGGCCTACGGCGACCGCATGGAACTGGTCCTCTGCAGCTGGGACCGCTCCAAACGGGACATGATTAAGTACATGGAGGATGAGGGGATGACATGGTACGGGAACTGGCGGACGCGGGAGTCCTCCTTCTGGCGGGACTACCAGGGCAATGGCATTCCCTGCCTGGTCATCGTGGACCGCAACGGCAATCTCCTCGCCCACAGCTACGACGGTGACGACTATTACGGCCCGAAGCGACCAATGGAGAAGCTGCGGGAACTGCTCCTTTTCGCCTCCAACGACCCCGAGCAGCGGATTTCCGTGACCACCCCCGGAATCGATACCGCTAAGCTCAGCGAGGCCATCCGCAAACGCGAAAACGAGGTCAGCCGCCAGGAGAAAGCCACCCCGCCCCAGCCGATTTCGACGCCCTCGACGCTGCTTCTCGACCTGCAGGACCCGGCAGCGGAGGAAACCACCCTCAATGTCCGCGTGGCCATCGACAAGCGGGGCATGGTCCGGGAGGCCAGCCTCGTCACCCCCGGCTCCAAAACCCTGCAGGAGATTGTCCGCAAAACCGTCATCCTGTGGCAGTTCATGCCGCGGGTCACCGTGGAGGAAGGGGCCGTGGCCAGCGAGTTCATCATGCCCATCTCCTTGAATATTGCCGAAAAACACCTGCAGCCGATCGGCGCAACAGCCAGCAACTAGGTTCCCGCCGGGGTCGGACCTCCGGATGTTCTTCAGGGATAACAACTTAGCCACTCCAGACTCAGGCATTTGAGCCTTAGCCTATTGTTTTTGGGACCATTTTGCCTTCTTTAACCGCATCTCTGTAATCATTAAGACCGGCTTTTTTCAGCTAAAAACTACCGGATAAGCCGCTTATAAGCCTTAATTCCGGAAGCAACTTACTATCATCCAACAGCTTGCAGCGGTCCGACCCCATGGTTACCCCGGAATGGCTTGTCATGCCGCGGAATAGTTTATTTGAAGAATTCATCGCCCGGAAACGGAGACAAAGAATGAAAGCGCAAGCACATGACCAGGATGGCCTGCATCGCAGGAAAATTCCGACCGGCCTTACCGCCCTTGGGTTGCTCGCTTTGTCGCTTACACTGGCCGGCTGCTCGATCAAGCGGATGGCCATCGACCAGGTGGCCACGGCGCTCTCGGAATCCGGCGCCGGTTTTGCCTCGGATGACGATCCCGAGCTGATCAAGGCCGCGGCCCCCTTCAGCCTGAAGTTGATGGAGTCGCTCCTGCAGGAGGTGCCCAACCACGAGGGCCTCCTCTTCGCCACTTCCAGCGGCTTCACCCAGTACGCCTACGCCTTCGTCCAGTTGGAGGCCGACCAGCTCGAGGACGAGGATTTCGAGGGGGCGCAGAAAATGCGCGACCGGGCCCGGCGCCTGTACCTGCGGGCCCGCGACTACGGCCTCCGCGGGCTGGAAGCGGGGCACCGGGGATTTTCCGGGGAGCTGTTCGAGGCACCGGAGAATGCCGTTGAGGTCATGACCAGGGGCGATGTACCCCTGCTCTACTGGACATCGGTCTCATGGGCGGCGGCCATTTCGCTCTCGCTGGACGACGCCAACATGATCGCCGACCTGCCCATCGTCGAGAGCCTCATCTACAAGGCCCTGGAGCTGGACCCGGACTACGAGGACGGTGCGATCCATGTTTTCCTGATCTCCTTCGAGCAGGCCCGCAGCGCGGAAGGGGATCCCTTCGAGCGGTCAAGGTACCATTTCGAGCGGGCCATGGAGCTCCAGAAGGGCCGCCAGATAGGAGCCCTGGTGGCTTACGCGGAATCCGTTTGCGTGCCGAAGCAGGATCGCCAGAATTTCCAGAGGCTGCTCAATGAGGCCCTGGCTTTCGACGCCGAGTCGCATCCCGAATTCCGGTTGGTCAACCTGATCATGCAGGAACGAGCGGCCTGGCTTCTCTCGCAAACCGACTCACTCTTTTTGGACTAAGCTGATCAGACAAGAACTCATGACATTACCGTTTCTATCGCACTTCGCGGGAGGTATACGGCGGCTCGCGCTTCTCTCCGCCCTGCTCTCCGGCACCCTCGGCCTGCATGCCGCGGAACAACCCATTCGCATCAAGATGGCCACCCTGGCTCCCAAGGGAACCTCCTACCACATCGCCCTGGAGCGGATGGCCAACGAATGGGAGAAGGTTTCCGGGGGCCGGATCAAGGTCATCGTTTATCCGGGCGGCATCCAGGGAGGCGAGGCCTCCATGATCCAGCGGATGCGGATCAACAGCCTCCAGGCCTCCCTGATCACCGCCACCGGACTGGCCAAGATCGTCCCGGAAGTGGAAGGGCTGCAAAGCATTCCCATGCTTTTCCACAGCCTCGAGGAGGTGGATTACATCAACCGGGAACTGGCCCCGGAAATGGACCAGCTCCTGCGGGAGAAGGGCTTCATCATCCTCTTCTGGTCGGATGCCGGCTGGGTGCATTTTTTCAGCAAGCAGAAGATCCGCACCCCGGAGGACCTCAGCAAGCTGAAATTATTCACCATCGCCGGGGATCCCAAATGGGAGCACAATATCCGGGAGGCCGGAATGCAGCCTGTACCGATGGAACCGGGGGAAATCCTGACCGGCCTCAAAACCGGCTACATCGAGGCTGTATCGATGCCGCCCTTCCTGGCCAACGCCAACCAGATTTACCGCGAGGCCCCGTACATGCTGAATTTGAACTGGGCGCCGCTGGTCGGGGCCTGCGTGATCAACAAGGAGACCTGGGACCAGATCCCACCCGACCTGCAGGAGAAACTGACCGCCCAGGCCAAGGTTACCGGGGTCATCATCCGCAAGCTTGGCCGCCGCGAATCGGAGGAGGCCCTGGAGACGATGCAGCAGCGCTGGGGCCTTGAAGTGGAGCCGGTCGACGAGGCTTTGGAGACGCAATGGCGGGAATTTGCCCAAGGCACCTACCGGTTGATCCGCGGGGACCTCGTTCCGGCTGAGATCTTCGACAAGGTGAGGCAACTCCTGGAGGCTTACCGCACCGATAAGAAAAGCACCCCCTAGCCTCAACCAACGTGAACCCTGCCGCAGGTAGACCTGAAGCGATTGAGGAGGGAAATAGGCCCGGCTGGATGGTCTGGGTCTCCCGGGTGGAAAAGTTCCTCCTCGCTGCGGTGCTGGGAATCATGGTCCTCCTGCCGCTCCAGGAGCTGGTCGTCTCGGGCATCAACGCCCTGGCCCGGAAACTGGGTTCAGACTTTTTCCTGCCCGGCATCACCGGATCCATTCCCATTGAACAGCACGGAACCCTCGTCCTCGGCCTGCTGGGAGCCGCCCTTGCCGCCAGCCAGGGCCGCCTGCTCTCCCTGGGCACGCTGACAACATTCCTCAAGGGTCGCTGGAAGGAAATCGCCAACATTTTCAGCAACGGCTTTGCCGCGGCCATCACCGTCCTGCTCAGCGTCGGCAGCCTCCAGTTTGTCCTGGTGGAAAAAGCCGCCTCCAGCGAACTGATCCCGGGCATCCCGGTCTGGCTGGTGGAACTGTTCCTCCCCGTTGGCTTTGCCCTGATCGCGGCGCGGCTGGTCTACCATTCCTCCAGCAAGTGGGGCGGCAAAGGGGCCACCCTCCTGCTGGCGGCCATCCTCATCGCCTGCGGGCTCTGGCTTCCGCTCGATCCCCAGCTGCTCCGCATCGCCGCCCTGGTGGCGCTGGGGATCGCCACCCTCCTCGGCGCTCCCCTGTTCACCGCCCTCGGCGGCGCGGCCCTGATCCTCTTCTGGACCAACGGGGAACCGATCGCCAACCTGGCCATCGACCATTACCAGATGGCGGTCAATCCCATGCTGCCGACCATTCCCCTTTTCACCCTGATCGGCTACCTCCTGGCCAATGAGAAGTCCTCCGCCCGCCTGATCCGGGTCTTCCACGCCATGGTCGGTCCCCTGCGCGGGGGCGAGCTGATGCTGACCGTCCTCGTCTGCGCCTTTTTCACCTCCTTCACCGGCGCTTCCGGCGTCACCATCCTGGCCATGGGAGGTGTCCTCCTTCCGGTCATGGTGGCGGGCGGATTCAAGGAACGGACGGGCCTCGGCATCCTGACCGGATCCGGCTCGATCGGCCTGCTCTTCCCTCCCTCAATCCCGCTCATCCTCTATGCGATCGTCGCCTCGACCATCCTGCAGAGCCTGGCCTCCGCCCCGACCCTGGATCTCGGGTCCATTGATATGGCCGACCTGGAAACGCTCGACCTGGACGCCATTTTCGAATCCGGCACCTCCGCCGTGGCGGCCACCGAGGTGACCATCGAGTCCATGTTCCTGGCCGGCCTGCTGCCCGGTTGCCTGCTGGTCCTGATGGTCTGCCTGTGGGGACGGTTCCAGGACAAGCGGACCCGGGAAGAGCGGCCCGACTTCAACCTCAGGGAGGTCCTGGCCGCCCATTGGGAGGCCAAATGGGAAACCCTGATCCCGGTCGTGGCCCTGGTCTCGATATTCGGCGGCTTCGCCACCACCGTCCAGGCCGCCGCCATCACCGCTTTCTATACCTTCATCGTGGAGGTCTTCATCTACAAAAACGTGAAATTTTTCCGGGAGCTTCCCCGGATCATGGCCGAATGCGGCATCCTGGTCGGGGGCGTGCTGCTGATCCTGGGTGTCGCCCAGGGTTTCAACAATTACCTGATTTCCGAGGAAGTCCCGCAGCACCTGCTGGCCTCGGTCCAGTCCACCGTGGAATCCCCCCTGGTCTTCCTCCTGCTGGTCAACCTCTTCCTGCTCGCGGTTGGCTGCCTGATGGATATCTATTCCGCGATCATTATCGTGGTGCCCATGATCCTGCCCATGGGGATCGCCTACGGAATCGATCCCGTCCACCTCGGCATAATCTTCCTGGCCAACCTGGAGTTGGGCTTCCTCACGCCGCCGGTCGGCCTGAACCTGATCCTTTCCGCCTACCGCTTCGAGCGGCCCATTCTCCAGATGGCCCTCTTCGCCCTTCCGGTGTTCCTGCTCCTCCTGCTGGGAGTTGTCCTCATCACCTACTTCCCACAGCTGACCACGGCTCTCCCGGCCCTGCTGAAGTGAATTATCCTTCCGCCCCGGAGGGCCCCCTTTTACCGGATTCATATGCGGAGCGACCTCCCGCTGCAATTCGAGTTGGAGGAAATTGGGTGGGAATAGCCCCCCTCGGTTTGACCTTTCACCGCCATCGGCACAGACTGCATGTTTCCAACTGTAACCCTATACCGCTAACGCCATTACCATGAGTGAACAAGAAATGAACAGCGCCGGGAAGTGCCCGGTTCCACACGGGGAAACCGCCTCCGCCGGGAAATGCCCGGTCATGCACGGGGGCAACACCGCTCTCGGCACCGAGCCGATGCACTGGTGGCCCAACAGCCTCAATCTCGACATCCTTCACCAGCACGACACCAAGACCAACCCCATGGGGGAGGACTTTGACTACCGGGAAGCGGTCAAGGAGCTGGATTACGAGGCGGTCAAGAAAGATCTCCACCACCTGATGACGGACAGCCAGGACTGGTGGCCGGCCGACTGGGGCCACTATGGCGGCCTGATGATCCGCATGGCCTGGCACGCTGCCGGTTCCTATCGACTGGCCGACGGCCGCGGTGGCGGCGGCACCGGCAACCAGCGCTTTGCCCCCCTTAATTCCTGGCCCGACAATGCCAACCTCGACAAGGCCCGTCGCCTGCTCTGGCCGATCAAGAAGAAGTACGGGAACAAGCTCAGCTGGGCCGACCTGATCATCCTGGCCGGAAATATCGCCTACGAGTCCATGGGCCTTAAGACCTTCGGATTCGGCTTTGGCCGCAGCGATATCTGGCACCCTGAAAAGGATACTTACTGGGGCGCCGAGAAGGAGTGGCTGGCTCCCAGCGACGAACGTTACGAGAGCGTCGATGATCCCGGGACCATGGAAAACCCGCTCGCCGCCGTCCAGATGGGGCTCATCTACGTAAATCCGGAAGGGGTCAACGGCAAGCCCGATCCGCTCAAGACGGCCGCCCAGGTGCGCGAGACCTTTGCCCGGATGGCCATGAACGACGAGGAAACCGTCGCCCTCACCGCCGGCGGCCACACTGTCGGAAAATGCCACGGCAACGGCAACGCCAGCGACCTGGGGCCGGAACCGGAAGCGGCCGGTCCCGAGGAGCAGGGCCTGGGCTGGAACAACCACAAAAGCCGCGGCATTGGACGCAACACCGTGACCAGCGGCCTCGAGGGTGCCTGGACCACCTACCCGACCAGGTTCGACAACGGCTATTTCAAGATGCTCCTCGGCCATGAGTGGAAGAATGTCCAGAGTCCCGCCGGAGCGAGGCAGTGGCAACCGGTCGACATCAAGGAGGAGGACAAGCCGGTCGACGTCGAGGATCCCTCCATCCGCTACAACCCCATGATGACCGATGCCGACATGGCCATGCGGGAGGACCCGGTCTACCGGAAGATCTCCGAACGCTTCGCCAACGACCAGGCCGCCCTCGAGGATGCTTTCGCCCGGGCCTGGTTTAAGCTGACCCACCGCGACATGGGCCCCAAGGTGCGCTACCTCGGTCCGGATGTGCCGGACGAGGATCTCATCTGGCAGGATCCCGTTCCCGCCGGCAGCACGGATTATGATGTGGCGGCCGTCAAGGCGGCCATCGCCGGGAGCGGCCTCAGCGCGAGTGAAGCTGTCGCCACGGCATGGGACAGCGCCCGCACCTTCCGCGGCTCCGACATGCGCGGGGGCGCCAACGGGGCCCGCATCCGCCTCGCTCCCATGAAGGACTGGGAAGGCAACGAACCTGAGCGCCTGGCCAGGGTCCTCGGCATTCTCGGGCCCATCGCCAGGGAATCCGGGGCCAGCCTGGCCGACGTCATCGTCCTGGCCGGGAACTGGGGCGTCGAGGAAGCCGCCAAGGCGGCCGGCGTCGACATCGAGGTCCCCTTTGCCCCCGGGCGCGGCGACGCCACCGACGAGCAGACCGACGCCGAATCCTTCGAGCCGCTGGAGCCCCTGGCTGACGGCTACCGCAACTGGCTCAAGCAGGAATACGTCGTCCAGCCCGAGGAACTGCTCCTCGACCGCACCCAGCTCCTCGGCCTGACCGCCCCTGAGATGACCGTCCTCATCGGCGGCATGCGGGCCATGGATACCAACCATGGCGGAACCAGCCACGGCGTTTTCACCGACCGCCCCGGCGCCCTGACCACCGACTTCTTCGTCAACCTCACCGACAT
>CAJXMX010000060.1 GCA_913056355.1 uncultured Opitutales bacterium | reverse complement strand
CGAACGGGTGTGACGCCGGCCCGGCCGGACTCGCCCTCGAGCAGGGAGACAGCGGGGGAGTCGGCCGGCTGGCCCTGAAACCGCATGCCGTGCCACTGGCGCTGCTGCGCGAAGATGTACAGCAGGGCGTGGGCCGCACGGTGGCCGGTGTCGGCATCGAAGAGCGGCTGATCGAGAAAGGTGTAGGGAGACCGGAGGGCGGCCAGGCGTCTGAGAGGCTGTTGCGGCGTCGACGGAAGCGAGTGGAAGACGCCGGCAGCGATCCAGTTGGACGTCGTGCGATCTTCGACGATGACCAGCAGGGAATCGGAGCTGACGATTCCGGACCGGACGAGCGGCAGAACGAATTCGGGTTCGACGAAGGGATTCGGCGCGAGGGCCCGGCGAGCGAGCCGTCGCCAGTTCGACACGTCGCGCGCGGTGAGTGCGAACAATGGGAGCAACTGTACCTGCGTGCCCTGCGGCCCCTGAATGGGAATCGAGTTGTCGTCGAGAGTGCTGAGTGAGTTCACGGAGGCTCCTCCTGCGCGACGAGTCGGACGAGAATACCCGCATCGTGATCGAGCTCAAGCGCGGGGAAATCCCGCGGGTGGTGGTCAACAAGCTGTTCAAGCACACTCCCCTGGAATCCTCCTTCGGGGTCATTCTCCTGGCCCTGGTCGACCGCCGTCCCAAGGAAATGAACATGAAGGAGATGCTCGAGGTCTACATCGAGCATCGCCGCGAGGTGGTCCGCCGGCGCACCCTTTTCCGCCGATCCAAGGCCGAGGCCCGGGCCCACATCCTGGAGGGCCTCAAGATCGCCCTCGATAACCTGGACGACTTCGTCAAGATCATCCGCTCCAGCCGAAACCGGGACGAAGCCAAGGTCCGCCTCATGGACAAGTATCCCCTGTCGGTCCGGCAGGCCGACGCCATCCTCGACATGCGGCTCTACCAGCTGACCGGCCTGGAGCGGGAAAAGATCGAGGCCGAGTACCTGGAACTGATCAAGCTGATCCAGGAACTGACGGAAATCCTCGAGAACGAGAACCGCCTCCTGGAAGTCATCAAGGGGGAGTTGCTGGAGATGCGGGAAAAGTACGCCACCCCGCGGCTGACCCAGATCCTGCCGGCGGAAGGGGAATTCCGGATGGAGGACCTGATTGCCAACGAAGGCTGCTGCATCACCATTTCCAGCAAGGGCTTCATCAAGCGCACCCCGGTCAGCAGCTTCCGCTCGCAGAAGCGCGGCGGAAAGGGGGTCATCGGGGCCGGATCCTACGACGAGGATTATGTGGAGCATCTCTTCACCGCCAGCACCCACGACTACATGATGTTCTTCATGAACAATGGCCGGGTCTACGTGGAAAAGGTCTTCGACATTCCCGAAGGGACCCGGATCTCCAAGGGCCGCAGCATCGCCAATGTGCTGGAACTGCAGAAGGACGAGCACATCGCGGCGATGATCCCGGTCAAGGAGTTCGCCGAGAACCTGCATCTGGTCATGGCCACCCGCAAGGGGGTGGTCAAGAAGACCAACCTCAGCGAGTACAGGAATTTCCGCCGGGGCGGCATCATCGGCATCAACATCGACGAGGATGACGCCCTCATCGGGGTCAAGCTGACCTCCGGGGAGGACGACCTCTGCATGATCACCCGCAAGGGAATGTCGATCCGCTTCCGCGAGACCGACCTTCGCGACCAGGGCCGGGCCACTCGCGGGGTCAAGGGAATCACCCTCAAGGGGAAGGACGATTACGTGGTCACCATCGAGGTGGTCCGCGAAAACGAGACCCTCCTCATCGCCGGCCAGAACGGCCAGGGCAAGCGCACCGCCTTTGACCAGTACCGCGTCCAGAACCGGGGCGGATCGGGGATCATCGCCATGCGGACCACCGGCGTGGCCGGGGCCCTGAGCGTCGACGAGGAAGACGAGATCATGCTCCTGACCAACGGCGGACAGGCGGTACGGACCCGGGCCCGGGAAATCCGGGTCATCGGCCGGACCACCCAGGGCGTGCGCCTGATCAACCTCGCGGAAGGGGACAGGCTGATCGGAATCAACCGCATCATCGAGATTGACGAGTCCGAGGCCTGAGGCCCGGACCGGCAATTTTCCTTTCATTAACCTTTGCCACTGCTAAACTCGCGGGCCACATGAAAGTCGTAATCGTTGGTGCCGGGGAGGTTGGCCGCCATCTCAGCCACGTCCTGAGCGAGGCCGATCACGACGTGACCGTGGTCGAGATGGATGCGGAGCGGGCTTCCCAACTGGATGAGGAATACAACATCCGTGTCATCAACGGGAGCGGCAGCAGCGCGGGAGTCCTGAAGCGGGCCATCGAGGACGGCTGCGACCAGTTCCTGGCCATGACCAGCCGCGACGAGACCAATCTCATCGCCTGTTCGCTGGCCCGTGTCCTCGGCGCCAGGACCGTCATCAGCCGCATCCACGACCAGACCTTCAACGATACCTCGCACGTCAATTACCCGCTCCATTTCGGAATCGACATGATGCTCAATCCGGAGGGGCTTTGCGCGGTGGAACTGGCCAAGTCGATCCGCAACCCGGCCCGTATCGCGGTGGAGAATTTCGCCCGCGGGCAGATCGAGGCCCAGCGCATCACCGTCGATGAACGGGCCCGCTTCAAGGGCAAGTCGCTGCGGGAACTGAAGCTGCACCCGCACGTCAAGTTCGGCTTCTACCAGCGCGGCGAGGAACAGGACATCCCCTCCGCCGACACGGTCCTCCAGGAGGGCGACGTGGTGACCGTTTTCGGGCCGCCCAACGAGCTCTACAAGCTGCGTTCCAACCTCGATCCGCATGCCAGCGGAAGGGAGGTCCGGGTGGTGATCTTCGGGGGCAGCGAGACCGCCGTGGCCCTGGTCCGGCTGCTCAACAATCCCCGCTTCAAGGTCCGGGTCATCGAGCAGGACCAGGACAAGTGCCGCCGGCTCGCGGAACGCTTCCCCCAGGTTACCTTCATCAACGGGGACGGGACTTCCCTCCGCCTGCTGGAGGAGGAGCAGATCGGCAACGCTGACTACTTCGTGGCCTCCACCAGCGATGACGAGCGCAACGTCATGACCAGCGTCCAGGCCGCCAAGCTGGGCGCCCGGCACGTCCAGACGGTGATCAACAAGTCCGACTACGAGGAGATCCTCTACAACCTGCGGGGAGTCCTCGATATCGAGACCCTGGTCGCGCCCCGCCTGGTCACGGCCAACGAGGTCCTGCGCTACCTTTCCGACGAACCGTACATCGAACTATTCAACTTTCCCAACCAGGCGGCCCGGATCCTCGAGATGCAGGTCTCTCTCAACAGCCCCTGCGCGGGCCGCAAACTGAGGGAGATCTCCTGGCCCAAGCACGCGGTGGTGGTGGCGCTCCTGCACAAGTTCCAGGCCAAGGTGCCCGGAGCCGAGGACCAGATCCTGGCCGGCGACCGGGTGGTCGTCATCACCCGGCAGGAGAATATCAAGGACCTGCTCAAGCTCCTCCGCAACGACTGATGCGTCGCGCCCGAATCCAGTCCCTGCAGGTATGAATTACGCCATTCTTTTCAAGCTGCAGAGCATTATCCTGGGCGCCATTGCCGTGGCTTTCGCCATCTGCCTCGGCATGGCCGTCGCCATGGACCGGCATACCAGCTCCGACCTCTCGGTGATGGGTTTCTCGATCAGCTTTCTCATTGCGGCCTGCCTCTCGGCAGGTTGCTTTGTCCTCGGCAAGACCGGCGACAACAAGCTTTTCCGCAAGGAGGCCCTGGCCACCATCGGCTGCGGCTGGATCGTGGCCAGTATGGTCGGGGCCCTGCCCTATTTCCTGATCCTGCCCGAAGTCGGTTTCATCGGCGCCTTTTTCGAGTCCGCTTCCGGCCTGACCACCACCGGAGCCTCGGTCCTCAGCAACCTGGAATCGATTCCCCCCAGTCTTCATTTCTGGCGGGCCATGAGCCAGTGGATGGGCGGCCTCGGGGTGGTCGTCTTCTTCGTCGCCGTCCTCTCCTTCCTCGGTGCCGGCGCCAAGGTCCTTTTCTCCCGGGAATCCTCGGCTTCCGCGGCCGACCTCAACACCTCCCGGGTCCAGGACGGCGTCCTCCGCCTGGTCAAGCTGTATCTCCTCCTTTCCGTGATCTGCACGGTCGTCTACTGGATTTGCGGGCTCTCCTGGTTCGAGGCTGTCATCCACATGTTCACCACCCTCAGCACGGGAGGTTTCAGCACCCGCTCCGGCAGTATCGCCGATTTCCACAATCCGGGTCTGGAATGGGCCATCATCGTCTTCATGGCCATCGGCGGCACCAGCTTCCTGGTCCTCCTGGAACTGCTGGGGCGAAAATGGCGCGCCGTCTGGAAATCCACCGAGTTCAAGGCCTATTACCTGATTCTCGGGCTCTTCAGTGCGGCCATCACCGTCTTCCTGCTCATCGACGAACGCCAGTCCATGGAGTTCTTCACCGCTCTCCGGACCGCCACCTTCCAGCTGGTCTCGATCATGACCACGACCGGATTTGCCACCGCCGACTTCGATGTCTGGCTCCCGGTCACCCACATTCTCCTTCTCGTGGCCATGTGCATCGGTGGCTGTTCCGGGTCGACGGCCGGCGGCGTCAAGGTCATCCGCTTCGTGGTCGCCCTCAAGGTCACGGGCCAGCATATCGAGAAGGCCTACCGCTCCCGTGTCGTCCGTCCCCTCAAGGTCAACGGGAAAAGCCTTTCCCTGACGGAGCAGGAAACCGTCATGGTCTACATCGTGATCCTGACCCTGGTGGTCATCACCGGGACCCTCATCGTTTCCTTCCTCGAGCCGGCCATGAGCTTCCGCGGAACCGTCTCCTCCATGGCGGCCTGCCTGTTCAATATCGGCCCCGGCTTCGCCGAGGTCGGCCCGACCCGCAACTTCGCCGGATTGCATGGCTACACCCAGCTCTTCCTTTCCTTCCTGATGATCCTGGGCCGCCTGGAGCTCTTCGCCCTGCTGGTCCTATTCTCGCCTTCCCTCTGGAAGAAATTTTAAGTTCCACTGATGGAAACTATCAATACGCAGTCTTGCGAACGTTGACCATCCTGACAGACTCCCATCCATAAATGAGTTCGACCGAGCACAGCATCATCGCCCAGGGCCTGGCCAAACGCTTTGGCCGCAACAAGGCGGTGCGGGATCTCTCCTTTTCCATCAGCAAGGGGGAAATTGTCGGATTCCTGGGCCCCAACGGGGCCGGCAAAAGCACCACCCTGCGCATGCTGACCGGCATTCTTCCCGCGGACCGGGGGCACCTCCAGGTTTGCGGCTTGTCGGTCCCGACCCATGACCGCGAGGTTCGCAAGCTGATCGGCTACATGCCGGAAAACAATCCCCTGCCGGATGACATGCGGGTCATCGAGTACCTGCGCTTCCGGGCCCAGATCAAGGGCATCCCCTGGGGTGAGCGGAAGGCCCGGATCCATCATGCCATGGAGGTCTGCGAACTGCACCGGAAGGCCCGCCGGAAGATTATCGGGACCCTCTCCAAGGGCTTCCGCCAGCGGGTCGGGATTGCCGATGCCATTCTCTCCAGCCCGGCGGTCACCATTCTCGATGAGCCGACCATCGGCCTCGATCCCCACCAGGTCATCGGCATCCGCCGGCTCCTCAACAACCTGCGCGGGGAAACCACCGTCATCTTCTCCAGCCATATTCTCTCCGAAGTCGAGATTTCCTGCGACCGCATCCTGATTCTCAACCAGGGCCGGCTGGTCGCCTCCGGAACCGCCGATGAACTGCGCAGCGAATTCCTGCCCGGTTCCCGTTACCTCCTCGAGGCTGCCGGCGACAAGGAGACCATCAGGAACGAACTGAAGACCCTCGGGGAGGATTGGAGCGTGGAAATTTCAGCCGACTCCCGGAACGGATTCCATGAGATCACCCTCGTCAATCATGATAATGGCAGCAACGGGGAAGCCATCCTGGAGCGCCTTCTCAAGTCGGCCGGCATGCGGGTCCGCTCTTTCCATCCCGTTTTGCCCAACCTGGAGGATATTTTCCTGACCGCCACCCGCCGCAGTTGGGATCTCTCCCCCGACGAGATGTCCGAGAGCAACGGACGGTACCAGCAGGATTCCCGATGATTCAGATTTACCGCCTCACGCGCCATGAATTGAAGAGCTTGTTCTACACGCCAAGCACCTACATCGCCATGGTTCTTTCGCTCCTGCTGATGGGCTTTTTCTACTACATGACCCTGATCACCATCAGCAGCGAGGAACAGGAGCAGATGCCGCCCACCATTTTCTTCAGCCTCTTCTGGGTCCCGGTGCTCCTCATCGTGCCCATGCTGACCATGCGCAGCTTCGCCGAGGAACGGCGTCTGGGAACCATCGAGACCCTGCTCACCGCTCCCGTCCAACCTTCCCAGCTGGTGGCGGCCAAGTTCCTCGCGGCCTACATTTTCTACCTTCTGGTGTGGGTACTCTCCATCGCCTACCCGCTCCTGACCTCCTTTGTCCTGCAGCAACCGGAACTGAATGAGCGCCTCTTCCATACCGGGGCCCTGACCGGCGGATACCTCTTCATCGCCACCTCCGGGGCCTTGTTTGTCTCCATCGGCATCTTCACCAGCAGCCTCACCCGCAGTCAACTGGTGGCCGGCATGCTCTCCTTCAGCATCCTCTTCATGATCATCGTCGGGGTGGCCGCCATCCACATGCTCAAGCCGGATTTGGGGGGCAGCGGCCAGCTCCCCGATGCCGTGCTCGACTACTTCCAGGTATTCCGCCACTTTGATGATTTCAGTCGCGGACTGGTCGATACAAGGCCCTTCGTCTATTACCTCTCCGGCGCCGCCGGTGTTCTCGGGTTCTCCGTCCTCATCATCGAGTCGAAACGCTGATCGCCATGTCCAAGTGGGAATCCTACCAGTTCGTCAACCGCCTGAAGTTCCTCAACTACTGGATCCAGGTGATCCTCATCCTGAGTTTTATCCTCGGGCTCAACCATCTCGCCATGCGCCATTTCCTGCGCTTTGACCTGACCGAGAACCACCGCTACGCCCTCTCCCCCGAGACCCGCGCCTACCTGCAGGAGATCCGGGAACCAATCCAGATGGTAGTCACCATTCCGCAGAATTCCCAGCGCGAGGAAGAGCAGGTCCTCTACCGCTATGTCAGCCAGTTGCTCAAGGAATACGCCTACCACAGCCGGCGCGACGGTTCCTTCCTGATCCAGGTCGAGTATGTCGACATCTACACCGACCTGGCCCGGGCCGATACCCTGGCCCGGCAGTACGGGCTCGACCAGGTCAATTCCATCCTCGTCACCAGCGGGGAACGGCGGAGGATCATCCGGCCGGACGAGATCGTTACCTTTGCCAACCTCAAGCCGGTCGCCTTCACCGGCGAAGCCACCCTGACTTCCGCCATCATGGAAGTCACCCAGGAGCAGTCTCCCAGAATCTACTTCCTCCAGGGCCACCAGGAAATCAAGCCCGAGGACACCTCCCCGCAATACGGGCTTTCCCAGATCACCACCGAACTCCAGAAACGCAACTACACCATCGCCCCCCTGGACCTGACCGCCGTGGAGCAGGTTCCGGAGGATGCCTCGATCCTGGTCATCGCCGATCCCAAGGGCCCCCTCCTCGCCACCGAGCTGGACAAGATCCGCTCCTACCTCGTGGACCGGGCCGGACGGGTCCTGATCTGGGTCCGCCCCAAGGCCGTGACCAACCTCCATCCCCTCGTCTCCGAGTGGGGCATCCGCCTTTCCGACCAGGTGGTCATCGAGCCCAACCCGGAGTTCCGGGAAGCCAAGGGCTCGGTCCTGATCCGTAACTTCGGGGAGCATCCGATCACGGAATCCCTTGTCGAGAACAAGACCTTCCTCATTTCCGGCTGGCTCCGCCCGGTCTATCCGGTCGCCCCCGAACCGGCCGACGAACGGCTCAGCTTCATCCCCCTCTTCGCCACCTCCGCCGAGAGCTGGTCCGAATCCTCCTATGATCTTCCCGGTTCCCCCTCCTTCGATCCCGTAAGCGATATCAAGGGTCCCGTCCCCGTCGGCGTGGCCGCCGAGCGCAAGGCCTCCAGCCAGCTGGGTATCCGCGTTCCCGGCGGCCGCCTGGTCGTCTTCGGCTCCGCCGACCTCTTCTCCAACCAGAATATCCCTTCCCTCGGCAATTACTCCCTCTTCTTCAATACCCTCAACTGGATGCTCGACCGCGACCGCATGCTGGCCATTCCCCCGCGCCCGGTCGACACCTACCAGCTCGCCATCAGCAAGGAGCAGATGGACCGCATCGCCCTCTTCTTCCTCGGCGTCCCGGGCGCCCTCACCCTCTTCGGTTTTGTCATTTACTGGATCCGCCGTTCCTGACCGCCATGCGTTTTAAACTGACCATCCTTCTCCTCATTCTCAATGCGGCCCTCTTCAGCCTGATCTTCTATATCGACCGGGCCCAGAGTACCCGCCAGGAGTTCGAATCCTCTTCCCGTCTCATCCTCGACCCCGTCTTTGTCCAGGGCCTCCAGAAAATTTCCATCTCCAGCTCCCACAACGACTCGGTCTGGGAGTTCCAGAAGTCCGGCGACCAGGAATGGGTCGTCTCCGCCCCTTACAACTGGAAGGCCAATCCCTACGCCATCCAGCAACTCCTTTTCCAGCTCAAGGAACTCTCCTGGGAATCCCGCTTCCCTGTTTCCGACCTCGCCCAGGCCGGTCAGTCCCTCGAGTCCTACGACCTCGCCCAGCCCCGCCTCCGCATCCAGCTCCAGAACGGGTCCTCCTCCACCACCATCGCCCTCGGCGCCCAAACCGAAATCGGCAACCGCTTCTACACGATGTCTCCGGACGGTGACTATGTTCTGGTGATCGGCCGCGGACTGACCGAACTGCTCCAGCAGGACATGGAGAACTTTCTCGACAAGCGCATTTTCAGCCGGGCCATCGAGGGCAGCCGGGTGATCCAGATCCAGGACCGGTCGGCCAGCAATGTCCGGGTCCGTCTGGAACGGCGGGAATCCGGCTGGCGATTTGTCTCCCCCATCGAGGCGGAAGCCGACGGGGAGCGGATCCAGGCCATGATTGCCGAGTGGCAGAGCCTGGAGGCGGAATCCTTCGAGCCCTCGCAATCCAATCCGGTGGAGATGGACAGCAACGCCCTGCGGCTTACGTTCGAGGGCCTGAGCGAGCGGGAGACCCTGATCCTCACGCCGCTGAACGGGGACAGCGAGACGGCGGCCTGGTACCGGGCCAAGCGGGAGGCCTACGGGGCCCTGTTCAGGATTCCGGCCTTGCAGGTGCAGGAATTACGCCGGGCCCAGGCCGAATTGCGGGAGCGCCGCATCCTGCACCGGAGCGCGGAGGACTGGACCAGCCTGACCATTCAGCTGGGAGACCGCAGCACGACGCTGCAGCAGCTTGAAAACGGAGCCTGGCAGGTTCTCTACACCGGCCCGGACGGCCAGTTGAAGGCCCAGCCGGCGGACAGCGAGGCCATCGAGAACCTGAAAGAACTCCTGAAGACCATGGAAGCGGTCCGCTTTGTCAGCGATGCTCCCTCGGAAACCGACCTGGCCCGCTTCGGTCTGGCCAATCCCCAGCGCCGGGTAACCCTGCGGAAGGCCAACGGAGCAACCGTGGAGCTGCTCATCGGCGGATTGGGCACCGAGACCGAAAACACCCTTTTCTATGCCAGCACCAACCAGTCGGCTTCCGTGTTCCTGGTCCGTCCGCACGTTCTTGCCAGTCTCCCGCTGAATCCGCTCCATTACCGTGAACGGGTTTTCAGGACTCTTCCCGAGAGCGCGGAGGTCCGCGACGTCCAATTGGTCGAACGGGCCACCGGCCGGGACCTTCTGGGAGAGCTGGAAGGCCAGGTCCGGGACGACTTGCGGGCTTACCTCCGCAGTTACCTGCGGGCCATCACGGTGGATCAGTTTATTGACAAGCCCTTCGCGGATCCCCTCCGCCTGGATTCCGAAAGCAGCATCGAGTGGCCATACCTGATCCGCGCCGAAGTGCGCTACCCGGCGGGAAGTCCAGCCCAGGCCGGCACCATTGAACTGTATCTTTCCAAGCGGCTGGGCGGCACCATGCAGTACCTCGGGGATCCCGAAACCGGACTGGTCGGCAGCATTCCGGTGCCGCTCATAGAGTCGCTGGACAGCTACCTGACCACCTATCCCGAGGATCCGGGGCAACCCGGTCCGGAAATCGAGGATCAAGCAGAACGGGTGCCCGGACCCTGAGCGCTCATGCGCCCGCTCTCCCATTTAGGCAAGATTTTGTGGCGCACCGGATGCCTCTTCTGTCACTGCGTCAACACCTTCCTGATTCTCCTCGTGGTCCTGCAGACCGGCCTGCTGGCATTGAACCTGGCCCAGAAGGAAGTGCCCGTACCCGACAAGCTGGCCCGGATGGTGATCAACCGCCTTGGTCCGGATCACCTGGAAACCTACTGGTCCAAAGCCTCCTTCGATCTCCGGGCCGGCCTCCTGCTGGATGACCTGTCCATCCGGGACAACCGGACCGAACAGACCATCGCCACCGTCTCCCGGATTCGGATCCAATGGTCCCCCCTGCACATTATCCTCGGGACCGATTATCCCCTCCGCGAACTCAACGCCATGGGCGTCCAGGTCTTTCTCCCCGTCAGCTACTCCCCATCCGGACTCAACGAGCCCGCGCTCAATATCCAGCACGTCTCCCTGCTGATCAGGAACAGGGAACTGCTCCTCGACAACCTGATCCTCCGCAGCGGTGGATTTCGTCTCCATTTGACCGGTTCTGCTCGGCTCTCCTACATCGGAGGCGGTGCCGTGGAGGCTCCCGAGGCATCCTACTGGAAAGCCCTGCAAGCCCTGAAGCGGCTTCCCCAGGATCGACCCGCCTTCCTTGAGGGAAACTGGCACATGTCCAGCCCCCACAGGCATGAGCTGCAGCTGGAGGGAATCATCCCCAGCCTGTCCTTTGCCGACGCCGCCCTCGGCCAGCTGCAAACCGCGGCCAGCGTGGTCTGGACCGGTGACGCGTTCCTGGTCCCTTCAGCCAGGCTGTCCGGCAACCTGGAGATTCCCCCCCCCGCCAATCCTGATGCGCCCGCTTCACTGCTCAGGAAAATCCCCAATTGTCACTTTTCGGTGAATTTAACCCGGGCCGGCTGGTCCCCGGATTCCCTCCAGCCCCCCGCCGAATGCAGCTTCCAGGCGGCCTTTGCCGGAACCGGCATTCCATTCAGGCAGATATCCGGCCAGGTCCGTCTGGACCGGCAAATTCCCGAGCTGGACTATATTCTCAGCGGGGCCCGGACCTTTTCCGCGGGCCGGATTCTTCCCGCCCCGGATGCCGTTTCCTGGAAAAGCCTGCTCCAGCCCGAGAAGATCGAATTCCGCGCGGAAATCCGCCACCCGGTCCTGGAGGATTACCTCAAGGGGCCCGCCCCGGATCGCCGCCTCGTCGGCTGCCAGGCGGACTACCTGAAATTGTCGGGTATCCTTTACCCGGCGCGGAAATCCCTGCAGGCCTTTGTCCAGGCTGACGGGCTGATTATCGGGCAAACCCCCTTCGCCCGCGTCAGCACCCGTCTTCACTACGATCCCCTCCGGCTGCGCATCGACGGGGCCCACGTCCGCAAGGCTTTCGATGAGTACGCCTTCGGCTCCTACTGGCAGGATTTCGAGACCTCCCGCTTCTCGCTCAATGTCGGCGGGGCCATTTATCCTCCCGCCCTGGACCGCATCCTTGGCGACTGGTGGCTCAAGATCTTCACCAACATCACGGCCCCGGTCCCCATTCCGGGAAATGTCACTGTTTGGGGATCCTGGAGGGATTTCAACACCATCAAACACATCACCCATGCTCACGCGGAGGGGGCCTACTACAACGGGGTACGGGTTCCGGACCTGAGGATACGGGTTCGCAGCAACGACCGTTGGGCGGCGGTGGAGATGCTGGAAGCGGAGTTCCCGACCGGGAGCCTGGAAGGCACGCTGGCCATCCGCCTGGGAATGGGGGAGGAGCGGTGGCAGCCCTATCTGCTGGACCTGACCAGCACAGCCGACTGGGAGAGCCTGTCTGGAGCCAGTGGCATCGAGGAACTGCGCGACCTGACTTTCAACGGGCACAATCCGGAAGTCCGCGTGGAAGGGGTGGTCTGGAAGGAGAACGTGGATGAGGAGGAAAAGGCCTCCATGGGCAAGCTCTCAATCGGGCTGGAACAGGATGAGGGCAGTTGCCTGGTCAAGGGCCTCCGGGTGGAGGATCTGAGCCTGAAAGCCCGCTACCTGGGCCAGACCGTGGCCATCGAGCCCCTGAGCGGCATTTTTGCCGGGGGCATTTTCACCGGAGGCGTGTATTTTGGCAACTGGCTGGATCCCCCCAACCGATACCGTCACTACGACCTCGACTTGTTCGAGGCCCGTTACGATGAGGCAATCGGCCAGTTCGCGGACCTGGCCGACAACGCCCAGGCCATCCGCGAGGCCCTCGTCGGCGACAACCAGGGCGGGAAACTGGACCTGGACCTGAACCTCTGGAAGCAGTCCGAGTCCGAGCCGTTTTCCGGATACGGTTACATGTCCATCCGGGAAGCCCAGATCGGGCAGATTCATGTCTTCGGGGGCCTGAGCCGGCTGCTTGACGGGATGGGTCTGGGCTTCAGCACCCTGGATCTCGATTCAATGAGCGTGGAGTGGGAACTGGAAAACAAGGACCTGATCATCGACAACAGCCTCGTGACCGGACCTTTCCTGGAATTGGCCCTGGCCGGCAGCATCGATCTGGAGGAACGGAAGTTTGCCCTGCAGGCGGCGGTGACCCCCTTCCGCAACGTTTTCACGATGGTTGTCTCGCCGGTCAGCGAAACGCTCCAGTTTGACCTGACCGGCCCCCTCGAGAGCCCCAACTGGAGAATCCGATTCAAACCCTTCCGGTGGTTCACCAACCGGTTGGGAGGCCCCGCCGTTACGCCCTGAGGCCGCTTGGGCCCGGCGTCGATTTCCATTGCCCTCCGCGGGCAAAAGGCTTCAAACTGCGCCCCTGATTATTGATCCTCAACGGAGACACACACTTTGGACTTCAAGGAAATCAAAGCTATAGTTGAACTCATGAAGCGTTCCGGTCTGACTGAATTCCAGATCGAGGAACAAGACTTCAAGCTCCGCATCTGCCGCAAGAGCGACGAGGTGCAAACCGTCTACCAGGCGGCCACCCCGGCCCCCTTTCCGGTGCAGGCACCCCAGCCAGTGGCACCCCAGGCAGCCCCGCCCCCGGCGGAAGCCGCCCGCCCGGTTGATGAAAGCAAATTGATCAAGTCGCCCATGGTGGGCACTTTCTACACCTCCCCCTCCCCGGAAAGCCCGCCTTTCGTCAAGGTCGGTGATTCCGTCGATACGGAATCGGTGGTCTGCATCGTGGAGGCCATGAAGGTCATGAACGAGATCAAGGCCGAGATCAAGGGCAAGATTGCCGAAATCCTGGTCGAGAACGGCGACAGCATCGAGTACGGCCAACCCCTTTTCCGCATCGAGTAAGCGGATCCTTTGCAAATCCATGTTCAAGAAAATCCTCATTGCCAACCGGGGTGAGATTGCCCTGCGCATTATCCGCGCCTGTCGCGAACTGGGCATCGAGACCGTGGCCGTCTATTCGGAAGCAGATGTCCAGTCCCTCCATGTGCAACTGGCTGACGGGGCCATCTGCATCGGTCCCGCGCCCGGCAACGAATCCTACCTCCGGGCGGAACGCATCATTGCCGCCGCTGAAATCGCCGACGTGGATGCCATCCATCCCGGTTACGGTTTCCTCTCCGAGGACGGCGATTTCGCCGAGCAGTGCGAGGATTGCAAAATAAAGTTCATCGGCCCGCGCTCCGAGACAATCCGGCAGATGGGCGACAAGGCCATGGCCCGGGAGACCGTCCAGGCCGCGGGGGTCCCCACGGTCCCCGGCAGCGACGGCGTGGTCCGTGATCCGGACAAGGCCCTGCAGGTGGCGGAGAAGATCGGCTTTCCGGTCATCATCAAGGCCGTCGCCGGCGGAGGGGGGCGCGGCATGCGCCTGGCCCACAATGCCATGACTTTCCAGAAGGAGTTCGCCGCCGCCAGCAACGAGGCGGAAAAAGCCTTCGGCAACGGGGACGTCTATATCGAGAAATACATCGAGGAACCCCGGCATATCGAATTCCAGATCCTGGCCGACGAGCACGGCAACGTGATCCACCTGGGAGAGCGGGATTGCTCGATCCAGCGCCGGCACCAGAAGGTGGTGGAGGAATCCCCCTCCCCCTTCATGACCCCGGACCTCCGTCAAGCCATGGGCGATGCCGCGGTCAAGGCGGCCAAGTCCTGCGGTTACTGGAATGCCGGAACCATCGAGTTCCTCGTCGACAAGCACCGTAACTTCTACTTCATCGAGATGAACACCCGGATCCAGGTGGAACACCCGGTGACCGAGGAAGTGACCGGGATCGACCTCATCAAGGAACAGTTGCGCATCGCCAGCGGTGGCCGGCTCGGCCGGAAGCAGGAGGACGTCAAGATTACCGGCCATGCCATCGAGGTCCGGGTCTGTGCGGAAAATCCGGGCATGAATTTCGCCCCCAGCCCGGGGGACATCAGCCTCTACTATCCCCCCGGGGGACACGGGGTCCGCGTCGACAGCCACATCTACGGAGGCTACACCGTCCCCAAATACTACGACAGCATGATCGCCAAGGTGATTGTCGTGGGACGGGACCGCGAAATCGCCCTGGCCCGCATGAACCGGGCCCTCAACGAATACCTGATCCGCGGCGTCTTCACCAATATCGGTTTCGCCAAGGCCATCGTCAATGACCCTGAATTCGCCCGCGGCAACTTCACCACGCGCTTCATCGAGGAATTTATGCAGCGCACACCGAAAACGCTTTTCGAGAGCAAACTCCACTAATATAGTGGATCCGTTAACCAAATTACCCGACATTTGTCATGGAAGAAGATTCAAAGATTGATACCCTCGAGAACCTGGAACCCATTCAGGAGGAATCCGGCATGGGCAGTATCAGCATTAACAATGAAGTGGTGGCCGAGATCGTAGCCATGGCCGCCCGCGAGGTTCCGGGCGTCGTCTCCCTGGCCAGCGGCAGCATCAAGGACGACATCGCCGGCCTCTTCGGCAGCAAGCGCGACGGCACCTCCTCGGTGACCATCCGGGAGGCGGAAGACGGCTCCTACCACATCGGCCTTAAGCTGATCCTGACCTTCGGGGTCCAGCTGGCCAAGGTGGCCCAGTCCGTCCAGGAAGCCGTTCGGGAACGCGTCGAGAACATGACCAACAAGGAGGTTTCCAAGGTCAACGTCATCGTCGACGGCATTCGCCGGGAAGAGAAGAAGTCCGAGGAATCCGAACAGGAGTAACCCACTGAGAGGAGAACCACTGACCGGGGTTGGAAATGGATAAGCTCAACGAAATCTACCAGACCATGCTGGATACGTTCAGCCCCTTGGTCGAACCGCCCTGGTTGTACATGATCATCGGGGGGGTGGTCATCCTGATCCTGCTCTACCTGGTCTACAAGTACCGGCGGAGCCACCGTGGGATCATCCCCTTCAAGACCCAGGGCGGAACCATTGAGATCTCCCCCTACACCTTGCGCGGCGTCATCCAGCACGCCGCCAACAGCGTGTCCGGCGTTGAGAAAGCTTCCTGCCATCATTTCATCAAGGGTCGCAGCATCGGCGTCCGCATCGCAATCCACCTGCGTGCCAACAGCCGCCTGAAGGATGTCGACGCCACTATCAAGCGCTCCGTGCGGGCCACCCTTTACGACCAGTTCGGGATGGAAAACATCGACCCCATCCACATCAAGGTGACCCGCATCATCGGGGATCCGGTGGCCACCGAGGTCAACAGCTATCCCGACGAGGACGATGAATCCAGCGCCGGTTTGCTGGATTCCGGGGACGACTCCGAGGACGAGCGCTCCTACGCCGACGAGACCCGGATCTGAGGCCTCCCGACCGCGCTTGACAAGCCGCTGCGCCGCACCTTCTGTGGGGATTCACCCGAGGAAACATGGAAGGCGGCAACCAGGTCATAACAGTTGTTTGCACCGGCAATGTCTGCCGGAGCCCGATGGCCGAACGCCTCCTGCAGCATGCCCTGGCCGCGCAGCCCGAGCCGCTTTCCTCGATCCGCGTCTATTCCGCCGGGGTTTCCGCCTTTCCCGGTGATCCCGCCTCGCGCCATGCCGTGGAGGCGCTTCGCAAGGTGAAGCTCGACCTGACCGATCATCGCAGCCGGCCCCTGAGCGGGCAACTGGTGGAAATTTCCGATCTCCTCCTGACCATGACCTCCTCCCACAAGGACATCATCGAGGCCCGCTTCCCCGAGCTCAAGGCGCCTGTCTTCCGTTTCCGGGAGTGGGTGGATGGGGGCCCCAGGGAAGTTCCCGATCCATTCGGGGGACCCCTGGAATATTATCTCGATGCCCGCGACAGTCTGGCTGAAAGCATTCCTTCCATCATCAATTATCTTCAAACCAGTTTCATCCAATGAAAGTAAGCATCGGATTTGATCATGGAGCCCTCAACCTGAGATCTCCCGTCATTGAAATACTCAACGAGCTGCAACACCAGGTGACCGACCACGGCACGGATTCGCCGGATTCCGTCGATTACCCGGATTACGCCCGCCTCGTGGCCGAGGATCTCAATCCGGGCGGCGAGTGCGTGCTGGTCAACTGGCGCGGCGAGACGGGTCTTCCGCTGAGCGGCGAGGAGGCGACCGACTGCTTTCTCGAGACGCTCGAACAAAAGAGTCATGTTTCGGCGACGGTGAACGAGAAGCACGACGGCTACGTGCTGCAGGTCTACAGGGCGGAAAAGCCGCTCTACTAGGGCCCAGCCAACGGGCGTTGCACCTCACGCGACGGAATTAACGGAACTTTTTCAATTCGTTGTCATGATCCGGGTCCGATGGGGGCACCGGCGCAATGACAGGGGACA
>CAJXMX010000059.1 GCA_913056355.1 uncultured Opitutales bacterium | reverse complement strand
CATGGCCAATGTCTGGGAACCGGCCGGCAGAAACCTCTACAACATCCGTGACCGCAAGAGCGGCCAGTTGAAGTGGTCGGCCACCCGCGTCGACCTCGTCTTCGGGTCCAACTCCATCCTCCGCTCCTACGCCGAGGTCTATGCCCAGGACGACAACCAGGAGAAGTTCGTCAGGGACTTCGTCGCCGCCTGGACCAAGGTCATGAACGCCGACCGGTTCGACCTGGAATAAACCTTCCAGAACTTCCCATTTCCGGCGCCGGGCTGCATCTGCGGTCCGGCGCCTTTTTTATCGGGGTCGGACCGCTGTATGTGCCTTATATTAAGGCACTTAATCTAAATTTTGCGGGGTTTTATGAGCTTAGAGGTACCTTTTCCCGGCAAATTTAGGCGGTTTTTGAATTCCTTCAGGACCAGATTAGCTGTTGGAGCGGATAAATAGCCTTGAAAAGCCATGAATAAGGCCGAATTCAGCTTAATGTTTTCTGTTAAGTGACTCACCTCCTGAAACTTACAGAGGTCCGACCCCACTGGAACCACCCCACTGGAACCACCCCACTGGAACCACCCCACTGGAACCTTTACACCTCCACCTGACATCAGTATAAAGAGCCCTCTCTCTCAAATTCTCCCAAGTCGAAGTGGTGGTGCATATGAACTTGAAGACGCTTTCCCGGGCCCTGCTGTATTTCACCTTCCTCTACAACATTGTCGGATTCCTCTGTTTCGCGTTTCCGGCCAGTGTTGGAAAAATGGCGGGGTTCCCCGCCCCGCCGCAGCTGGTGTATTCGACCTATGGTGCAGTCACTATCCTGGTCTGGGCTTTCGTGTACCTCTACCTGGCCCGGCAGGTCGAATTCAACCGGCCGCTGCTCTGGGTCGGGGTAGTCGGGAAGTTCAACGTCTTCATGGCGGTGATCATCAGTTGGCAAGCGGGAGAGATCAACGGAATGGGAATTCTCCTTGGTGGGGCGGACTTGCTGATGGGATTGGTCTGGATGGCCTACCTGCTGACCAGCCGTCCCCAGGCGGCGAAATGATTTTCCAACAATTGACAACGATGGAAATCATTGGACCAGACCTGAAGCGGGCAGCCGACTGTGAGGCGATTCTGCGATCCGTGCCGGAGTGGTTCGGCATCGAGGATGCCCTCCTGATGTATGTCCGGGAATCCGAGGAATTTCCGGGGTTTGCCGTCGAGGGACCGGATGGACTGATCGGCTTCCTGACCTTGAGTGGACGCCTGCCCTGCAGCTGATCAAGGTCCTCGCGCAGGACTAGAGCCGCCGGTCCAGGCCAGAGCGGCATATGCCGGCAGGGGTCCAGCAGTCCAGATGCACCGTGCCGGTAAACAGTTGCCATTCGGGAGGAATTTTACCAAAATCCGCATGCTCTTTCACACCCCATGCCACCTATTCCCCAAGATAGCCCGGATGGAGGTCCGGGTCGACCGGATGCCCCATCCGGACAGGATTGCCTGGACCAGGTCCTGGGCCTGGCCCTGGAGGCCATTTCAGGCGAATCCCCGGGTTCCCGGATTGGAACATACCGGTTGATCGAGCCCCTTGGCAGCGGCGGTTTCGGGACCGTCTGGCGGGCCGAACAGGAGGAGCCGGTGCGCCGCGAAGTGGCCCTGAAGATTCTCAAGCTGGGAATGGATACCCGGGAGGTCATGGCCCGGTTCGAGACCGAGCGCCAGGCCCTGGCCATGATGAGCCATCCCCACATCGCCACCGTCTTCGAGGCGGGTACCACCGAAACCGGCCGGCCCTATTTTGTCATGGAACTGGTCCCGGGAATCCCCATCAACGAGTTCTGCGACCAGAACCAACTCTCACTGGCGGAGCGCCTGGACCTCTTTATGAAAGTCTGCCAGGGGGTCCTGCATGCCCACCAGAAGGGCATTATTCACCGCGACTTGAAACCCTCCAACATCCTGGTGTCGAGAATTGAGGGAGAATCGGTCCCCAAGATCATTGACTTCGGGATTGCCAAGGCCAGAAGCCAGTCGATCCGGGGGCATTACCTGCTGACCGGGATGCACAGTGTACTGGGCACACCTGTCTACAGCAGCCCGGAACAGATCGACACCGATGAACACAGCGTGGACATCCGCAGTGACGTCTACAGCCTGGGGGTTATCCTGTATGAACTGCTGACCGGTTACCTGCCATTCGAGGTTGACGTCATCGATGGATCCAGCATCGAGCGGGTCCGGCAAATTGTTTGTGAGGTGGATCCACCCCGTCCATCTCAACGGTTGCGCTCCCTGAATCCGGACGTCCTCGAGACAGTCGCAAAACTGCGCAAAACAAAATCACCGGAATTGTTACGGCAATTGCAGGGCGATATCGACTGGGTCATCATGCGTTGCCTGGAGAAAGACCGTGCCCGTCGCTATGATTCAGTGAGTGTACTGATTCAGGAACTGAACCACTTCGCAAGCCACCAGCCTGTAACGGCCCGCCCCCCCACGCTGGGCTACGTGGTGGGAAAGACCATTCGCCGACACCGTCAAAGTGTCCTTTTCATCGGTGTCACCCTGACTGCCTTGTCCACAGGACTGGTCCTGGCGATGACCGGCTACCACCGGGCAATCAAGCAGCAAAGGGTGACAGATGAAGCGCGCCAACAGGCTCAAAAACTGGTCGGATTCATCCTGGATGACCTTCGACCGGAACTGGCAACATATGGCCGGTCGGAATACCTGATCGACTCGTTGGAAATGGCTCACGAATACTATAATAACCTTCCCCCTGAGCTTCAGGGTCCCGATTCGATGGCGGCTCACGCGACCACACTCGAAAACCTGGCAGCCGTGTATTCCGGAACATCGGGGTTGCCGGAACCGGAGAACCTCAGCAAGGCACACGCCTTGTTGGAGGAGGCCCTCAAGCACCGTGAGGAAGTGGCCCGCCTCCTGCCGGAAGATCCTGAAGCCCGGTCGGCCTTGATCTGGACGGAACACCTGCTGATTCGGACGACCCTTTCCCCCTCCGAATGGAACGCTACCCAGGTTGAATTAATTTCAAGGTACCGGGAAATGGAGAAACAATTTCCCGGCAACCGGAAGATCAACGCAAGACTGGCCCAACTTCTGGTCAACAGAGGTTTTGACGCCAGCGCCAATCTGGGACACCCGGATGAGGCCCTCTCCGCTTCCATCGAGGCTTGCCAGCGCTATGAGGGCATCCTGGCGGAGGAACCGGACAACCCGGCCCTCCTGATTTCCTGCGCCATCGCCTACGCCAGCCAGGTGCATGCCAAGTGGATGGCCTTTCGCAACGGGATATTTGATTTGCACGGGGACCCCGAGGGAATCCTGTATCTGGGCCGGAAGGGAATGGATTATGCCCGACAGGCCATCGCCGCAGATCCCGGAAACCAGGCCTTTCTGGCCAACGGGAGCGTCGCTGCCACAATGATGACGGTCCTGCATGCCGACTTTCTCGCCGAGGGTTTCGAAGACTCGGTGGCCACCGGATGCGGATATTTGGAGCGCCTCGCCATACTCGATCCCCGCAACCCGGAGTGGCCGCAGCAAATCGCAATACTCAGGATGATGGAGGGCAAGATACTTCGATCCGACCTGCGCCTGCTGGAAGCTCAAGGAAAGTTCGAAAAGGTGATGGAGTTGACCGGGTCGAACCTGGATCGCAAAAAGTTTCTTAATCTGCACCGGGAGTCCATTCTGCAGGCCGGAATTACCCATGCGATAGCGGGAGATCCGGAGGCGGCACGATATTACCTCAATCTCCTGCAGGAATCCGAGAGCCAGGTTGTTGCCATGGAACCAGTCAGTCCTCTGGCCGCGCAAAAGGAGAAGTTCGGGCTGCTTCTGCAAAGATGCACCCTCCTGGAGGAACTCGGAGACTGGAAGGAAGTGGAGCAACTGGCCAGGGCCATGCTGGAAGCCGCGCAAACCGGGCTGAAGGACTTTCCGGAGGAATATTTCGAATGGCTTCCACGATGCTACAACGCCGAAGCCATGCTGGGCCGGGCCCTCGTCCGGCAGGACCAGGGCCAGGCCGCGCTGCATTGGCTAAAGCTGGCAAAGTCGGGAATTACCGACTCAGATTTCAACATGTCCGCCTCGGCCATGTTTCACAATCGCTGGCCCGTCATCTACGAGGACCTTGGAGACGCCTTTGGACAATTGGAGCGGTGGAATGAGGCAGGGGAACACTGGAAAGAGGCCTTGGCCAAATGGGAATCCGAAAGCGCCCTGCGCGGACCAAGACTGAGCCTGCGGCTGAATAAAGCCCGCCTGATGTGGAAACTGGCCACCATTCCGGAGAATCCGGACCTGCAGATCAATCCCGGACGGCGATCCGAGCTGCTGTCCCGGGCCCTGGCCCTGCTCAGCGGTCAGGACGCCGACCACCGCCTCACTTCCGCAGGACGTGAAATGCGCGAGGCTATCCGAATGGAGCACCGACTTGTCGCGAACAATCCGTTACACTGACGGCATGAATCACCTTCCCCGGAAATCCTTCCCCACCACCCGCTGGTCGATCGTCCTCGGTGCCAATGCCGCCAGCGAGGAGGAGGCCCGCGACTCCATGGAGAAGCTCTGCCGCATGTACTGGTATCCACTTTATTCCTACGCACGGCACAAGGGACTCTCGCACCATGAGTCGGAAGACCAGACCCAGGCCTTCCTGGCCCACATCATCTTTTCCCACCGGGTCGGCAAGGCGGATCCGGGAAAGGGCCGGTTCCGTTCCTTCCTGCTGACCTCCTTCCGGAATTTCCTCATCGACGACTGGCGGCGCGCCAACAGCCAGCGCCACGGAGGCGGGTACTGCATGGAACCGATTGACTTTACCCAGGGAGCCGCGCGGTTCAGGCGCGACCCCGTGGATCCGGCCGCCACGCCGGAGGAAGCCTTCGACCAGGCCTGGGCCCGGGAATTGATCCGGCACGCCAAGGAGGAACTCCGTGCCGAATACAAGACCAATGGCCGGGACCATGTCTTCGATACCATTGAGCCGATCCTCCTGGAGGATCCCGGCAGCGTGACGCTGACCCCGCACGCGGATCGTCTCGGGATCAGCCCCCACGCCCTTTCCGAAGCCCTTCGCCGGGCCCGCCTGCGCCTCGGCAACCACGTTGCGGTGTACCTGTTGGACACAGTCCCCAACCGCACCGAGGCGGAGCAGGAGCTGCGTCACCTGATCCAGGCCTGCCAGGGCTTGTCGGGACTGGTCTAGCCCTTCCGGGAAGGAATACAAAAGGAGCCCGCGGTCCCGACTACACCCACAACGACCGCGGGCTCCGATTGAATCGCCTATCGTGATTAGCGGCGAAATTTCCCTACTTTTTCTTAACGCCCACGATCTTGTTCGGCGCTTCCGGCAGATCCTCGTCGATCAGGAAGAAACCTCCCCAGATGGTGTCTCCATCATCGTTGAGACCATCGAACAGGTCCTCGGAGACGAGGCCGTCATAGTCGTTGTCGATCTGGCCGTTGTAAACGTAGTTGTCGACCACACTGACACCATGAGCGACAACCTGGTTTCCGCTGGCGGGACCGACGATCAGCCAGCCCATGTCTTCGGGACCGTCAAGATGGTAGCCGTCACCCGTAGCATCGACATGGTTGGGTCCTATCAGGCTGTTCATGGCCAGGTAACCGAGGTGGACCCCCTCAACACCCCAAAGGTCGTTATTGACCACCTTTGTCCCCATCGAGGGGACAAAATAGATACCGTCACCCATCCAACTCCAGGAAAGGTTACCGTAAATCCAGATGGCCGCCGTGTTCTCTGATGTGATCCGGTTGTTGATGATAGAGGTATCCTGTGCCCCGCTGACAACCAATCCTTCACCGGAAGTGTGTATCCGGTTGCGCTTGACCACCGTTCCGCTGACAAGGGGATTCTCCAGGTTAAGTCCCCTGGCTCCTTCAAGAAGGATGCCCGGATTGCCTCCCATATCCTCGATGACATTGTCCATGATCACATTGTCCATGATCATGCCCCCCTGGAAGGAGAAGACGTAGATATGGTTGCGCCACATGTCGCCGTTGAAGCTGTTGTCACGGACGACATTGTTCCGGCCATATTTGCGGATCAGGCCGGAATCCTGCAGTCCGAAATCCTCCAGCATGACAAAGGCGGAGATCTTGACCCCGAAGTAGCGGTTTTCCGGTCCGTCGAGGTCGAAGACATTGTCCGCCACGAGGCATTCGGAACCGGCCAGGTGAACCCCGATTCCCGAGTCAATGAAGGTATTGCGCAGGAAACAGGTCCGGTTGGGTTCCGCCACGCATTCCGGATAGTCCGGATAGATGGTGCGTTCATCCATGAGAAAGAACGGCCCGTGCCAGACTTCCCGCCAGACACAATCCGTGACCCGGGTCCCTCCGTAAAAGGAGAAAATACCAAAGTAGGTATTCCGGAACTCGAGGTGATGGAAACTCACACCGGAGGCTCCAATGAAGAAGTTGAAGCAAAATCCTCCAACATTGTAATCCAGGATGGCCAGCGGCACCCCGTCGGCATCGACTTCCCCGCAGATGGTCAGCGGCTTGTCGACGAGGAGCTTTTGCCAGCCCTCCCCGTTGTCGTACCAGGTCACGATATCGCCGTCAGGCAGAGGAACCACCATGTCGGAATGATCCTCCATCCCCATGGCGAAGGTTCCCGCCTTGAGGAGAATGGTGTCCCCTTCCATGGCGTCCATGATCGCCAGCTGGATATGGGCCCCGTCAAGGGTGGGATCCCCGGTCGGGTAGACTTCGATGACCGCCCCGCGGGCGGTAAAGCTAAAACTGCCCAGCATCATGGCCAGACAGGCAGATAATCTAAGGGAATTCATATTAAGATCCTTCAATTTTTGGGTGTTCGTATGCAGGAGCACAAAAGCTCCATACCGGGTAATACGAAGGGGACCTCCCGGAATCACGGACCCGGGCGGGAAAATTGGATGTTCAAAATTCATAATCGGCCCAAACATCGTCTCTAATACCTCGCCGGCCGCCCCCTTTCCCCTTTCCTGAATAGGCAGATTCGGTTCTACTGCTTCCCTAATCCAAATAGGGAACATGGGGAAGATCGATCTATTGCAGGGGAACCTCGAGCTGATGGTCCTGAGCGTGCTCAGCCACGGGCCGCAGCACGGCTGGGGGATAGCCCAGAAGATCCACCTCTTGTCGGAGGAGGCGCTGAAGATCGAGGAAGGATCCCTGTACCTGGCCCTCTACCGGATGAAGCGAAAAGGCTGGCTGAAATCGCGGTGGGGGGTGACGGAGAACAACCGTCGGGCCAAGTACTACGAGCTGACCGCGACAGGCCGGGCCCAGCTGGAGGACCAGCACCGGTCCTGGCGGAAGCTGTGCGCGGCCATCTCGTCCGTGGTCCGGTCCGGTCCGGAGGCGGCCGGCTGAGCGGACAGCGCAGGAAAGGGAACAAACCCGGGAATTTAGCAAGGACCCGCCATGAAACTGATCCGACTGATACTGAGCCGACTGGACACGCTTCTCCACTCCCGCTCCATGGACCGCGAGATGGAGGAGGAGCTTCAGCTGCACCTCGAGCTGGAGACCCGGCGCAACAAGGAGGCGGGGATGGGCGCCCGGGAGGCCTATTACGCGGCGCGGAGGAGCTTTGGCGGGCTGGAGCAGATCAAGGAACACGAGCGCGAGGCCCGGGGCTGGCGCTGGCTGGATGTGCTGGTGAGGGATTTCCAGATCGCCGTCCGGCAGTTCCAAAAAAGCCCGGGCGTGACGGCGGTATCGGTGCTTTCCCTGGCCATCGGGATCGGGTCCGCGACGATCATCTTTTCCTGGATCCAGAACGTCATCCTGCATCCCCTTCCCGGGGTTGAGGAGCAGGACCGGGTGGTGGCCCTGGTGCGCATCCAGGACAAGGCCGTGACCCACACCATCAACCTGCCGACGGTCAAGGAGATGGGGGAATTGGGTGACGTCTTCTCGGGCGTTATCGGTTCGCAGATCACGCCCGCCTGCGCGACCTATCACGGCAGCCCGCTGTGGCTGTACGGGCAGGTGGCCACGACCAACTTCTTCGAGGTCCTGGGCGTCAAGCCGGTCATGGGCCGGACCTTCAATCCCGGCAACGATGACACACCCGGGCAGAGCCCGGTGGTGGTTCTGAGCGAAACCTGCTGGCGCCGGAAATTCAACGCCGACCCGGACATCCTCGGCCGTTCCCTGACCATCAACCGCCAGCCCTTCACGGTGATCGGGATCACCCCCGGCGAATTCATGGGCACCATGACCGGCGTGCAGTCGGACTTCTGGATCCCCGTCGACATGTGCCAGGTGATCCTCCACAGCGGGGACCTCCACAACCGCTGGGGCGGCTGGCTGCACACCCAGGCCCGCCTGCGACCCGGCGTCACGGTACAGGAGGCCCAGAACGCCGTTGACCTCCGCATGAGCCAGCTGGCCCTCGCCTACCCCGGCCCTCACCGGGGAGTGGAGACCCGCGTGGTCCCGCTCTGGAAGTCCCCCTACGGCGCCCAGGCCCTGATGATTCCGGTCCTCAGCGTCCTCTTCACCCTTTGCCTGCTGGTCCTGCTGATCGTCATCGCCAATGTGGCCAACATGCAGCTGGCCCGTTCCCTCAGCCGGCGGAAGGAAATCGCGGTGCGCATCGCCACCGGGGCCACCCGGGGCAACATCGTCCGCCAGATGCTGACCGAGAGCATGCTGCTGGCCCTGATGGGCCTTCTGGCCGGACTGCTCCTGACCATCTGGGGAGTGGACCTGATTCATCTCTTCTTCCCGATGACCACCATTCCCATTGCGGAACTGGATGCCATGCACGGGGGGACCCTGCTCTTCAGCTGTCTCCTGACCCTGGCGACCGGGATTGCCATCGGCATCGTGCCCACGCTGCACGCCTTCATGACCAGCCCTTACGAGGTCTTGAAGGAGAACGGCCGCAGCGCCAGCGATTCCACCCACCAGCGGAAGCTGCGCAACGCCTTTGTCGTGGCCGAAATCGCCTTTGCCCTGATCCTGGCCATCTGCGCGGGATTGTGTGTGCGGGGATCCGTCATGGCGCGGAAAACGGACATCGCCCTGGATCCGCGCAATACCCTCGTGGCCGAGGTCAATCCGCTCATGAGCGGCTATGGCGAGGCGGAGGCCCGGACCTTCTACCGCGAGTTGCTGGAGGGGCTCAGGGCCAGGGGGCAAGTCGAGAACGCCTCCCTGGCCAGCTGGTTGCCGCTGGGCTTTGCCGGGGCCAAGGGATCGGGATTCCAGGTCCCGGGCTATGTTCCCCCGGAAGGGGAAGACATGACCGCCGACTACGCAATTGTCTCTCCCGGCTACTTCGACACGCTGCGCATCCCCAGGATCAGCGGCCGGGATTTCAGCGAGGGAGATGCGGATCAGGAGGAGCCGTTCATCATCATCAATGAAATGATGGCCCGGCGCTACTGGCCCGGGGAGGACCCGCTGGGCCGGACCATCCGCACCTTCAACACGGACTACACCGTGATCGGGGTGGTCAAGACCGGCAAATACCATTACCTCAACGAGCCCCCGCGGCCCTTCATCTACGTCAACTATCTCCAGGAGAAGAAGCCCTTCGAGGACCTGCAGCTCCTGGTCCGGACCCGGGGGGCCCCGCTGGCCTTCATCCCTTCCCTGCGGGTACAGATCCGCAGGCTGGATGCCGGTATGGATATTCGCGCTACCTTGCCCATGACCGAATACGTCGAGAGCGCCTACTTCACCCAGCGAATGGCCCAGGGACTCCTGATCGCCCTCGGGATCATCGCCTGGGGCCTCGCCGCCATCGGAATCTTCGCGGTCATGGCCTACAATGTCAGCCAGCGCACCCGGGAGATCGGCATCCGCGTGGCCATGGGAGCGGTACCCGGGGACGTGGTCTCCCTGATCCTCGGCGGGGGGCTCCGGCTGGCGCTCGCCGGCAGCCTCCTGGGGATTATCGGGGCCGCCCTCCTGGCCCACCTGCTGACCGGATTTCTCTACGGGATCAGCCCCCTCAGCCCTGCCGTTTACCTGGCCTCCCTGGCGGCCATCCTGATGGCCACCCTTCTGGCCTGCTGGCTGCCGGCCCGCAAGGCCACCCGCATCCAGCCCTATATCGCCCTGCACACGGAGTGAGGGGCCGAGGCCGCCAGCAGTGCCTTTAGAACTTGTCACTGGACCCCGGTTTCCGTAGAAAAAGGTGCTCTCTCAAACGCACCCATACGGGATCTGCGCCCCGCTCGGCCGGTGCATACACATTCACCGATCCCTGGAACTCCATCAGGGAACAAATCAGGAATTCATCCCATGATCGTCATCACCAACAGGAAACTCGACGAGGCGGAAACCGGTCTCGATGTATTTGGAAAAGTCCCCAACCAGGCCGGCCCCAACGAGCTGCGGCTCGTCGAGGTCACCGCCGCCGGCCGGGGCTTCCGCGTCAAGACCGTGGAGGACCGCCTGGGCAAGGAGACCGTCCGGAAGCTGATCAAGAAGCACAATCTGGAGATCGATCCCGACCAGGACTGGTTCGGGAGCCTGGAGGTGGCCTGCTCCATCTTCGAGAAAGCCCGGCGGGAAAAGAAACACATCCTCTTTTTCGTGCACGGCTACAACAACGACATGAAGGACGTGATGAATCGCTGCGCCGATTTCGAAAAGGCCTACAATGTCATCGTGGTCGCGTTTTCATGGCCGGCCAACGGAGGCGGCGTCGAGGGCGTTCCCGCCTACCTGAGCGACAAGCGGGATGCCCGTGCCTCGGCCGATGCCCTGGACCGGACGATCAAGAAAATCGGGTACTTCCACAAGCTGTTGACCGAGGGCCTTATCAAGCGGCTGAAGGTCATGGCCGAGAAAAGCGTTCCCGAGGACAATCCCATGGCGGTCCAGATCAAGTACGCGGAGCTGATCGAGAAGGAGTGCAGCTCCCGCCTCGTCCTGCTTTGCCACAGCATGGGCAATTACGTCCTGAAGTACGCCCTGAAGCCGGGCAACAGCGATTCCAAGTGCCTGGTCTTCGATACCATAGCGCTGGTGGCGGCCGACGCCAACAATCGGGACCACCAGGATTGGGTGGAGACGTTGCATGTAAAGAACCGCCTCTACATTGTCATTAACGAGAATGACGGCGCCTTGATGTGGTCGCGCCGCAAACCGGGGGACGAACAGTTGGCCCGCCTCGGGCATTACTTGAAAAACCTGGTCGCCCGCAACGCGACCTACCTCAACGTGACCGACGCTTCCTGGGTCAAGGACGAGCACAGCTATTTCCTGGGCGAGCCGATTCAAAAGAATTCCGCCCTGAAAGCCATGTTCCGGGATATCTTCGAGGGCCGCGTGGCCGAGGCCCACATGCGCTTCCGTCCGGAGGGCAATTTCTACGAGCTGAAGTAAGCCGGGATGGCCTGGAAACCGATAGGAAGCACCGAAGAGCTGGAGGAGCGCGGTGTCATCACGGTCCGGGGCAAGGACCGGCAGATTGCCGTCTTCTGGAACGGCGGCAACCCGCAGGCGGTGGACAACCGCTGCCCGCACATGGGATTCCCGCTGGACCAGGGAAGCGTCCATGACGGAATCCTGACCTGCCATTGGCACCACGCCCGCTTTGCCCTCAAGGGGGGATGCACCTTCGACCTGTTCGCCGACGATGTACCGACTTTCTCGATACGGGAAATGGACGGCCGGATCGAGGTAAACGACGCGCCGGACGCGGAACCCTCCGCCGACTACTACCGCGCCCGTCTCCGCCGGGGGTTGGAACAGGGACTTGGCCTGGTGCAGGCCAAATCGGTCATCGGCCTGCTCAAGTCGGGGACCCCCACCCTGGCCATCCTGCGGGAACTGGCGGATTTCGGCACGGAGAACCACGAGGCCTGGCGGGACGGAATGACCCTTATCGCCCTGATGGCCCGGCTTGACCCGGTGTTTTCGGAGAGAACGCGCATCCATGGCCTCTGCTGGGCGGGCCGCCAGATCGCCGCCAACTGCGCCGGCCAGCCCCGCCGCCGCGAACGCGGTCCCCTCGACCGGGCCGATGAACCGCTGGAACGCATCCTCCACTGGTTCCGGCAGTTTGTCCTGATGCGACACCGGGACGGTGCGGAGCGTGCCCTCCTGTCGGCAAGCCTGGCCTGCGGTGATGACGCCGACCGCCAGCGCGTCCTGGCCTCCGCCATCCTCCAGCGGGTGTACCTGGATTCAGGCCATCTCTATGACTTCGCCAACAAGACGCTGGAGCTCGGATGCCTGCTCGGGGCGGATGCCACCGACCTTTGGCCCGGACTGCTGCCCCTGCTGGTGCCGGAAGCCGTCGAGGGCCAGGGGGAGGAGGACCAGGGAGCCTGGCGCCACCCCTTTGACCTGATCACGGCGGTCCGCTCGGCGGAGGCGGAATTACGGGAGCTGCATCCCGGCCGGGAACCGGTCCCGGAAGGCCTCCGCGATCTCCTGCTGGGAAACGATCCCCAGGCGATCCTGGACAGCCTCGTGGCCGCCTTGAAGGACCAGGCCGATCCGGTCCTCCTGGGACGCGAGATCGCCATGGCCGCGGCCTGGCGCCTGGCCCGCTTTTCCCCCTCCAACGAGCTGGGCGACTGGTTCGATCCGGTCCACACCTTTACCTACGCCAACGCCGTCGTCCAGTCGCTCCGGCGGGCACCCGCCCGGGAGCTCCTGCCGGCGCTCCTGCACGGGGCCATGGCCGTCTTCCAGGACCGGTTCCTGAACGTCCCCCCGGCGGCTTACCCGAAGGTTTTCCGGGAGACCAGCCAGACCGATCAACCCGTTTACGAACGCATCCTGGAGTCTCTTGACCGGGTCCCCAATCCCAGCGAGGTGGTGGCCCTGGTCGCCGGCTGGGTGCGGGAAGGCGCCTCCCCGGAGGAGGTCGTCGATTGCCTGTCCTGGGCCGCCATCCGCGAGGATCTGGACTTCCACAAGCTACAGGTCATCGAGGCCGCGTATCAGCTTTCCCGCGACACTTCAGACATCGAGGACCGCGCCCTGCTCCTGTCCGGTGCGGCCCGCTACCTGGCGGCCCACTGCCCCACTCCGCGCGCCCGGCTGCAACCCGTCCGCACGGCTCTCAAACTGCACCGGTAAAGGCATCCGCCTCGCAGCGAAGGTAGTTCCGCTTACCGGGGAATATAGATCCAGCCTCCGCCGTCCGCGACTTCCGTGGAATCGGCATACAGCCACTTCTGCATCTTTCCGGACCAGACCCAGGGATCGAGGGTAACCCAGAGCACATCCAGGAAGTCGCCGGTATCGACGTGACCGGCCGCGACAAAGCTATAGGGCCCCCACATCTTGCGGACAATCCGGAATCCGGAGTCCGGGCCCTCGTCCAGCGGATCGGCGTTTTCGAAATTGGCCCGGGCCAGGTCCGGCAAGGGGCTGCTGAAACCGCCTCCACGCCGCGCCGCCAGGTTGTTGGCGACGTTGATCGAGTCGGTCCATTCCTTGACGTTGCCGGCCTGATCACTGGTGCCGTAGGGACCGGTGGTCTGGGTGTAGGCCCCGGACGCGGTCAGGCCGCCCACAGCATCCAGGTAATTGGCGGAATTTGAGCCCCCCGGGGCTGCCTCAGCGACGGGCGCCGAGTTGCTTCCGGGATAATCGTAAAAGCTTCCCGACTGCCGGTCGAAGTAAGCCGCCTTGACCCACTCGTAAGCGTTGGGCAGGGCAAAGCCGCCCCCGCTCCAGACTTCGAAGTCCGCACTGAAGGCCTGCAGGCTGGACTGGCCGTTGAGATGGTAGACCCCGCTCTCCGTGGTGGCGGAAGACTGCGCCCCCGCCGGCTGGCCGTTGGTCAGCCAGTTGACGAAGCGCCAGGCATCGAAAATGGAAACATAATTGACCGGGAAATTGCCCCGGCCGGCCTTCACCGCGTACTGGTAGCTGCCGTCGGCCCCGCTGCGGTTGATGCCGCCCTCCGGTTCCGTTCCCATGAGGGGATTATAGAGGGCGTTGGGGTCGGACTTGGCCACCGCGTTGAGAAAAGCGGCATACTGCTGGTTGGTGACCTCGTGGCGACCGATCTCGTAGCTGTAGGGGACGACCCCCTCCTCGCCGGGGGATCCTGGATCGCCGGCATTGACCACCGGGACGAAGTCGACGGTCACCGCCGGCAATTCATGGATGGAGGAAGCAATTAAAAAGAGTGGAAGAGCGAACTTGGGAAATTTCATACACGCATAGGGTACTCGAAATCTCCAGAGTTCCAAACGAATAGGGAGAAAGCCTGCAAATCAGGTCGGAAAAGCCGGATCAGTCCCGGTCGCGGGACAGGGCCACCACCGCCTTGATCAGGCCCTCCCGGTATTCGAAGGCCGCATCGATCGCCTCGGCGGCTCTCTCCAGCGGGTAGACATGGGTCACCAGTTCGTCCAGCGGCACTTTGGGTTGCTGACCGGAGGCGAGCCGGATGCAGCGCGGATAGGTGTGCTTCATGCGGCGGATCAGGCGCAGGGTCAGTCCCTTGCGGCGGGCCACGGCGGGGTTCATGGAGAAGGTGTTGGCGGCGGATATGCCGACCAGGGAGACGCGTCCGCCGTAGCGGGCCATGTCGACACACTGCCCGACCGACTCGTCCGCGGAAGCGGCCTCCACCGCCACGTCCACACCGCGGCTGCGGGTCAGGTCCCCGACGATACCCACCGCCTCGTCGCCCTTGACCGTGTGCGCCTCGGCCCCCCATTTACGGGCCAGTTCAACCCTCCAGGGCAGGCGGTCGAAGGCCAGGACCCGGGCCGCGCCGCCCAGCAGGGCCAGGCGTGTAATGAGAATACCGATACTCCCGCAGCCGACCACGGCCACCGTGTCTCCGGGCCTCAGGCGGCTGTAGTTGACCGAATGCAAGGCCACCCCCATCGGCTCCAGCAGGGCCCCGCCGGCATTGGACATGGAATCCGGAAGGAGGAAGCAATTGGCCGCCGGGACGACCATCCGCTCGCACAGGGCCCCATGGGTCGGGGCCACCCCGAAAAAGTAATGGTGCGGGCAGAGGTTGGGATTCCCTTCCCGGCACTGCTCGCAATGGCCGCAGGCCACATGAGGGTCCACGGCCACCCGCTGGCCCGGCTCCAGGTCCCGGCCGGTGCCATCGACGGCTCCCTCGGTTGTCGTGACAATCCGGGCACTGAATTCATGCCCGAGGGTAAAAGGCTCCTCGCTCTTCAGGCCGCCGATCTCCCCCGTCTCGTACATGTGCAGGTCCGAGCCGCAGATCCCCACCGCCAGCACCTCCACTAGGACTTCGCCGGGCCCGGGGGCCGGCGGCTCAGCAAGTTCACGCAGCTCCAGCTGCCTTGCTCCGGCTAGTTGTATGGCGCGCATGACAAGCTTCAGGCTTGCCGCAAATGTGCCGGTTGCCAAGTGGATTCAAAGGCGGTCGCGATAATGGAATTGCCATTCGCAAAGCCGGAACCTATGGACATTCCACGTTCCCACCCCTCCTTGAAGCTTAAAACCCTGAACAGGACAGACTCCAATGGCAGCGCTACACTCGCACGACTCCAGCCAGACCCGGTTACTGCATGCGTTAATCCTTCTCGCCCTCGGAGCCCTTTCCGGATGCCGGTCTGAACCTGGCATTCCTCCGGACCATTCCGCAGTGGCCAAACTGGACCGGATTGTCATCTACATCGTCCGACAGGAACCCCGCTTTGATACGGTATCTCAAGCTTCAACTGAAATCGAAGAGGACAGTCCTGAAGCGGCAGCCTTGCGGGCTTTCACTCCCAACGAGCTGAAGGAGATCGAGGCCGTGAAAGGCAGCGGCGTCTACGATATTTTCGCCCATGAGCTGGCCGACTACATGGAAGCGGCCACCGGCAAGGTGGTCCACCTGATGAACAAGTCCGATTACCGCTATACCGGGGAGGGCCAGGACGCCGAGGTGGACGTGCTCGCCTCCGCCCGGGAAGCCGGCTACGATGCGGTCCTGGTGGCCCTGGTCCGCCCCAGCCTGTACATCCGGGAAGGCGAGGCAATACAGCACCGGGACAACCCGGGGCTGGAGGTACAACTCAGCCTGCGCCGGGTTTCCGACCGCATCATCCTCTGGGAGGATTCCCTCCAGGTCGGTGGCCAGCGCTTTTCCCAGACTACGCAAAACATGGCCCCCAGCTGGTTCCGCCTGGGCCAGAAAGCGGCCGCCGAGGCGGCCCGCAAGTACGCCGCCGGCGTGTGATTCCAAATATTCGGTTCAGCCGGGATGGACTTCGGGCATACTTTAGCTTTCCTGTCGATGGGGAATGGGATAAACATGGACCATGCGCGTTCACCTGCTCCTGATTTCCCTTGTATTCCTGGCCCGGACCGTCTCCACAGCCGCCCCTCCCATCAATCCCCGGCTGCTGGACAAATACTGGACCGCCAGCTGGATTGAATGCCCGCAATCCGACCCCACCGGGTACGGCGTTTACCATTTCCGGCGATCCTTCGACTTGGACGAGGTCCCCGGCTCCCTGGGGGTCCATGTCTCGGCCGACAACCGCTACAAGCTGTGGATCAACGGCGAGGAGATCGGCAAGGGTCCCGCCCGCGGCGACCTCGCCAACTGGCCCTGCGAGAGTTATAATCTCGCCCCTTTCCTGAAAACCGGGACCAACATTCTTGCCGCCCAGGTCTGGAATGCCGGCCCCCTGCGCCCGGTCGCCCAGCACAGCCTGCGCACCGCCTTCGTCCTCCAGGCCGACCAGGCCCGATACGACGGCCTCCTGAATACCGGAGCGGACTGGCGTGTCCTGCACAACGAGGGCTACACCCCCGTCGGGCCGGATCATGACACCCTGCAGACCTACATCGTGGTCGGCCCCGGTGACCGCATCGAGGGCGACAGCTTTCCATGGGGTTGGACAGAAACGGAATTCGACGATTCGAATTGGCAACAGCCGGCGGTCATTGAGCCGGCCCGTCCGCCCGGCCTGGGCACGGACATCCGGTGGCAGTTGATACCGCGCTCCATCCCGCCCATGGAGGAATTCCATGAGCCTTTGGGCACGGTTCGTCGCGTGACCGGTTTACCCGACAGGGCCGACCTGGAGGGAACCCGCCAGCAGAAGCTGACCGTTCCGGCCAACAGCCGGGTGAAGCTGCTTTTCGACCGCGGCCAGCTGACCGTGGGCTACCCGGAAGTCCGCACCACCGGAGGGGCCGGTGCCTCGATCCGGCTGACCTATGCGGAAGCACTTATCGACGAAAACCGGCAAAAGGGGAATCGCGACGAAATCGGCGGCAAATCCATCATTGGCCTCGGGGACCAGTTCCTTCCGGGGGGAAGCGAGCATGAAACATTCACTACACTCTGGATCCGGACTTACCGCTACCT
>CAJXMX010000058.1 GCA_913056355.1 uncultured Opitutales bacterium | reverse complement strand
CAGGCCTTCCCAGGTCTTCTTGGGGCTGTAGGCCGGGGCCATCTTGTGCTTGCCCAGCCACATCCCGGTCAGGAGGGCCCCGACGTCCCCGAACTTGGCCACGGCAATGATCCAGACCGGCATCATGAGGCCGATTTCATGGATCATCAAGGTGGCGGTGACCATCGGGATACCCATCAGGAAGACGCTTCCGACGGTGGGGATGGCCATGGCGGTGAAGGTCCCGACGCTGGCATTTAGCAGGCAGGCCACCAGTATGGCGGCGAGGAAAAAGCCGGCCAGGGCGAAGGGCGGCATCAGGTAGGGCGGAATTAGCATGAAAGCCGCCAGCATCATGACGTATGAGGGCAGCGCGACCATGCGGTCCACCGGGCGTCCGGCCTTGCGCATGAGGTCCATCAGTTCCACGAAGGAGCCGATCCCGAAGAATAGGATTATCAGGAAGCCTCCCCAGATCCCGAGGAGGGTGGGGAGCAGAATCAGGATCAGCCAGAGGGTAATGGTGGCCAGAATTCGGTTTTTCATGAATGGCTCTTGTTCTTAAGTTGTTCACCAGTCCGGCCAAAGCGGCGTTCCCGGCCGGCATAGGCCTCGATGGCCCGGCGAAAGCAGTCGGGACCGAAGTCGGGCCAGAATTCAGAGGCAAAATAATACTCCGCGTAGGCGCTCTGCATGAGCAGGAAATTGGACACCCGGTGTTCGCCCGAAGTCCGGATGACGAGGTCCGGATCCGGCAGGTCGGCAGTGTACAGGTAGCGGCTGAACCGGGTCCAGTCCAGCTGGTCCGGATCCTCCCGGCCTTCCCGCACGCTTTCGGAATACCGCCGGACGGCGTCCAGGATTTCCGTCCGTGACCCGTAGTTCAGGGCCAGGGTCAGGTTCCAGCGGTCGAATTCGCGGGTCTCCTCGATGGTCTCGTGCAGGAGCCTGGCCACCCGCTTGGGCATTTCATCCAGCCGGCCGGCCACGCGGAACCGGATTTGCTTCTCCAGGAGATCCCGTTTCTGGCTCTTCAGGAAGCTCTCCAGGAGCCGCATCAGGGCGTTGATCTCGATCCGCGGCCGGTTCCAGTTCTCCACCGAGAAGGCGTACAGGGTCAGGTAATTGATATCCAGCTCCTTGGCGCACTCGACGATCCGCTTGACGTTCTCGACGCCCTGGCGGTGGCCTTCCTCGCGGGGCATGCCGCGAAGGCGCGCCCAGCGGCCGTTGCCATCCATGATGATGGCCACATGCCGTGGAATCTTCGTTGTGGAAGAAGTGCTCTGTTGCTTGACCGCATTCATTTCCAATACGCCGAACCTTGTAGCAAAGGAACGCCGCCCGTTTAGGCAACGGAATTAAATGTTGTGGTCCATGCAGGCCGCGGGATCCCCCTCGACCTTGCCGACCACCTTGGCGGGCACCCCGGCCACCGTGACATGGGCGGGAACGTCATTCAGGACCACGCTGCCGGCCCCGATCCGGGCGTACTGGCCGATTTCCACGTTGCCGAGGATTTTGGCCCCCGCGCCGATCAGGACCCCGTGCCGTACCTTCGGGTGCCGGTCGCCCCGTTCCTTGCCGGTCCCCCCGAGGGTGACCTCATGGAGGATCGAGACATGGTCCTCGACGACGGCTGTCTCCCCGATGACGATGCTGGTGGCGTGGTCGAAAAGGATCCCGGATCCGATCCGGGCGGCCGGGTGGATGTCCACCGCGAAGATCTGGGAAATGATGCTCTGCAGGTATAAGGCCATTTCCCTACGGCCCTGGTTCCACAATTCGTGGCCGATCCGGTAGGCGGTCAGGGCCTGGAAGCCCTTGAAGTAAAGGACCGGGGAAAGAAAACCGTTGGAGGCCGGGTCGCGCTGGTCGATGGCCACGATGTCCTTGCGGACCTGTTCCCCGATATAGGTGTTGGCCTTGAGGATTTCCTCGAACAAGTCATGCAGGTAAGGCTCGGCGACCGCATGGTGTCCGAGTTTGCGGGAGATACGGAAGGCCAGCGAGGATTCCAGGCTGTCGCAGTCCAGGATGCTCATGTGGATGAGCTCCGACAGGACCGGCTCGTGGCCGGCTGCGGCCGTTGCCTCCTCCCGGAGCTTCTTCCAGACGGGATCCCCCCCGGCCATGGGTGATGATGGATTCACCATAAGCTAGATTGATTACCTCATCTTGCGGGCTGGGAATAATGTGCCAACTTAAAACTCCTTTCTTTGTCACTCTTAATCAAATCAGATCATGAAAAATACATTAACTCTCTTCATCGCCTTGCTTACCCTTCCCCTGGCCGCCGCGGTCAAGAACGGCCAGACCGCGCCGGACTTCACCCTCGCCGACATCAACGGGAAGACCGTTTCCCTGGATGATTTTGCCGGCCAGACCGTGGTCCTGGAATGGATCAACACCGGCTGCCCGTTCGTGAATAAATTCTACACCAACGGGGATATGCCCAAACTGCAGAAAAAGGCCCAGGACATGGGCGCCGTCTGGTTGACCATCAACTCCACCAAGCCGCAGCATCCGCAATATACCTCGCCCGGGGAATCGCGCGAATGGGCCAAGGCCAAGGATTATGCCGCGACCTGGCTGATGGATCCGGAAGGCAAGGTGGGCAAGGCCTACGGGGCGCAGACCACCCCGCACATGTTCGTCATCGATGCCGAGGGCAAGGTGGTCTACCAGGGCGCCATTGACAGCGTCCGCGACGCCGATCCCTCCAGCATTGCCGGGGCCGACAACTATGTCATGGACGCCCTCAGGGCGCTCCAGTCGGGCAAGGAAATCAAGGTTGCCCAGTCCCGTCCCTATGGCTGTAGTGTGAAATACTAGGGATTGATCCCGGCCGAGAATGAAATGGTAGAACTGGAACAGGTGACCAAGAAGTTCGGAGGTCACCTGGCAGTCGACCAGTTCGACCTCCAAGTGCCGGAGGGCAGCATATTCGGATTTATCGGGCCCAACGGCTCGGGCAAGACCACGACCCTGCGCATGATCCTGCGGATCATCGAGCCGGATTCCGGTTCCATCCGGGTTTTCGGCCGCGCCGGGCACATCTCGGCCAACAATGCGATCGGCTACCTCCCGGAAGAGCGCGGCCTGTACCGGAAGATGACCGTCCTCCGGCAGCTGGTCTATTTCGGCCGCCTGAAGGGCATGGGCGGCCGGGAGGCCCGCCAGGCCGGTTTGGAGTGGCTGGAGCGGCTGGAGCTAGTGCCCTGGAAGGACAAGAAGCTGGAGACCTTGTCCAAGGGCATGAGCCAGAAGATCCAGTTTATCGCGACCATCCTGGCCCGGCCCCGGCTCCTGATCCTGGACGAGCCCTTTTCCGGACTGGATCCGGTCAACCTGGAGATCATTCGGACCATCCTCCTCGAGCTTCAGCGGGAAGGGACGACCCTGATCTTCTCCACCCACGACATGCACACCGCGGAGCAGCTCTGCGATACCATCTGCATGATCTACAAGGGGAAGAAGGTCCTCGACGGGACCCTGGACAACATCCAGGCCACCTACGGGCAGGACACGCTGCGGATGCGCTACCGGGACCGGACCGATCTCGCCGCGTCTCCGCTGGAGGGGACCAGCCAGGTCCGCAACCTGGGCCGTTTCTGGGAAATGCGCTTCCAGGGGGAACCGCATGCGATCCTGCGGAAGGCGGTCCAACGCGGTCAGCTGGACCACTTCGAGGTCATCCATCCCTCCCTGCACGACATCTTCGTCCGTATTGCCCAGCCTGGGCCGGAAGTGACAGGTGAACCGGAAGTGGAGGCGTCCGGTGCGTAAGGTCCTCGCTGTCGCCTTTAACGAGTACCGGCAGGTGGTGCTGACCAAGTCCTTCCTGCTCAGCCTGCTCTTTCCGGTCCTGATCTATGGAGGAATGTTTGCAGCCAGCATTTTCTTCGGGGACAAGACCGACCTGAGGGACCGGGTCTGCGTGGTCGATGACCGGACCGGACAGCTCCTTGAGCAGCTGGTCGAGGCCAATGAAAAGCGCAGCCGCGGGTCCGATGTGCTGACCGACGGCAAGCAGACCGGACCCCGTTTCGTGATTCAACCCTACGAGGGGGCTTCCGGTTCCGATGAGAAGGAGCAACTGATCCGGCTCAGCGACCGTGTCCGGTCCGGCGAGATCTTCGCCTTCGCCATCATCGGGAAGGACTACCTTTCCCTGGACGGGGGCGACGGTGACTTTATTCAATACTATTCGGACAGCCCGACCTTCGGCCGCCTCCCGGACTGGCTTTACCGCACGGTGCGCAACCTGGTCGAGGAGAAGCGCTTTGACGCGGCCGGGTACGACCGGAAGGAGATCAACCGGATCACCAGCCACAACCAACTTGAGCGCCTCAGCCTGGCCGAGCTGGACGATTCCGGAAACATCATCGAGCCGCAGGAGGAGAACGAGGTGGCCGCCTTCCTCATTCCCTTCGGTCTGGTCATGCTGATTTTCGTCTCCATCCAGATGACCACGCCGATCCTGTTGAACTCGGTCATCGAGGAGAAAATGCAGCGCATTGCCGAGGTCCTCCTTTCCAGCCTGACCCCGTTTCAATTGCTGTGGGGAAAACTCTTCGCCGGGGTGGGGGTCGGCCTGACCTTCAGCGCCGTCTACATCGCCAGTCTCGGATTTAGCCTGCGCTACTTTGAAAAGCTGCAGTGGATTCCCGAGGGGACCTTCCTGTGGTTCTTCATCTTCCTCGTGACCGGGATGCTGGCCTTCGGGTCGCTCTTCGCCGGGGTCAGCTCCGCCTGCCAGGACCTCCGTGATTCCCAGAATTTCGCCGGGACCATCATCCTGCTCCTGGTTGCCCCGATGGTGCTCTCCATCGTCACCATCGAGTCCCCGGACGGTCCTTTCGCCACCACCCTGAGCATGATTCCACCCTTCTCGGTAATGGCCATGATGAGCCGTATCGCCATTCCGCCCGGTCCCCCGGAATGGCAGGTCCTCCTTTCCCTCGGGCTGAACCTGGCCTTCACCGCCCTCGTGGTCTGGGCCTCCAGCCGGATCTTTCGGATCGGAATCCTGGCCCAGGGCAAGGCCCCTGGATGGCGCGAACTGCTCCGCTGGGTTTTCCGGCGAGGTTAATCGCCTTCCGTCGCGGCCAACCACCAGACCGGTCCGGGCTTTTCCGCGGAACCCGTCGCCAGCTGCTCCACGCAGGTCCATGGCCGGGGCAGGGTATTGAAAAACCGCTCCACCGCTGCCGCCTCCTCCATGGCCCCGTCATGCCCCCGGTAGGTGACAACCGAGAGGGCCCCGTCCGGAGCCAGTTGCAGCAGGGCTTCCATCAGGGCCGGAATGGTTCCGGAGGGACGGGTCCTGATGGCGTGGTCACCGTTGGGCAGGTATCCGAGGTTGAAGCAGGCCAGGCCGATGCGCCCGCGAGTCCCGCAGGCCAGCAGCTCACGAAGACGCCCATGGTCGCCGCGGACCAGGCTGACCCGGTCCGCCAGGCCGGCCTTCAGGAGTCGCTGGCGGGTGATTTCCAGCGCGATTTCCTGGATGTCGACGGCGAAGACGCGCCCTTCCTTCCCGACCAGGCGGGCCAGGCACTCGGTGTCCAGTCCGTTGCCGGCGGTGGCGTCGAGGGCCCACGAACCCGGCCGCAGGTACCGGCTCCAGGCCTCCTGGGCAATTTCCGTCAGGGAGCGCCGCCCGCTCATCGCCTCGTTAAAGCGGGATTAATCGATGGGGGTGAACTCCCACCGCTGGGTCTGCTCATTCCACTTCTGGATGGTCCCTTCGGGCACGTACTCGAAGCGGCCGGTCTTGGTGTTGTAGGCCCGGGTCGGTTCCTTGTTGGCCTCGAACTGTTCCGTCCGGCGGTCTTCCTCATTGGCCTGCTTGACGGCCTCCAGGTACTCTTCGGTCGTCAGTTCCCCGCGAATCAGGGCAGCTGTTGGCGAGGCCCGGCTGGTTTCCTCGGAGTCGCTTCCGGTGGCGCAACCGGCCATGACCAGGATTACGGCCGCTAGCAAGAGAATGGCTTTCATATTCCTGACTAGAACCAATCCGCGCGGTGGGGACAATATCAATTCAGCGGACGCCAATTTGATTCGCGGCCATTTTTCCCTCCCTTCCGTATAATTTCTTGCCCCCATGGGCAATTTACTCATGTTCGGGCGTTTCTTTACCAGCGGAGCACCATGAAACGGACCCATACATGTAATGTTTTGCGCAAGGCGGACGTCGGCACCCAGGTGACCCTGGTTGGCTGGGTGGACACCTTGCGCGACCACGGCGGCATCCAGTTTGTCGACCTGCGCGACCGGAAGGGCGTGACCCAGATTGTTTTTGACCCGCAGCATACCGCCTTCAAGGAGGACCTGCATCACCTGCGCCACGAATCGGTCATCGAGGTCAGCGGCGTGGTTGTCGCCCGGGGCGAGGCCGAGGTCAATGCCAAGCTGCCGACCGGCGAGATCGAGGTCACGGCCGAGCGCCTGGTGATTCACAACATCGCCGAGACCCCGCCCTTCCCCCTCGAGGATGAAAAGGCGGAAAAGGTCAGCGAGGACCTGCGGCTGCAGTACCGCTTCCTGGACCTGCGCCGTCCGGCCATGTACCGGAACCTGGAAATCCGCAGCAAGGCCGCCAAGGCCACCCGGGACTACCTCGACGGTCAGGATTTCCTGGAGATCGAGACGCCCTGCCTTTTCAAGAGCACCCCGGAAGGAGCCCGGGAATTCCTTGTTCCCAGCCGCATCCATCCCGGCAAGTTCTACGCCCTGGCCCAGAGCCCGCAGCAGTACAAGCAGATGCTGATGGTGGCCGGTATCGAGCGTTACTACCAGCTCGCCCGCTGCTTCCGCGACGAGGACCTGCGGGCGGACCGTCAGCCGGAATTCACCCAGATCGACATCGAGATGTCCTTCATCGACCGGGAGGACATGTATGCCCTGATCGAGGGCCTGGTGGCCCGGATCTGGAAGGATTGCCTCGGCGTCGACATCCCGACTCCGTTCCCGAGGATGACCTACAGGGACGCCATGGACCAGTACGGCGTCGACAAGCCGGACACCCGGTTCGAACTCAAGATAGAGGACTTCTCGGACTGCTTCCGCAACAGCCAGTTCAAGGTCTTCCAGAGCACCGTCGATTCGGGCGGTGTGGTCAAGGCCTTCAACGCCAAGGGGCTGGCCGACGCCACCCAGGGCGAGATGCGCGACCTTGAGAACGGCGCCAAGGCCATGGGGGCCAAGGGCCTGGCCTTTATCCGCATCACCCCGGAAGGGGAGTGGAAGTCGCCCATCCTGAAGTTCTTCAGTGAAGACGAACTGGCCGAGCTCAAGGAGCGGCTGGACATCGGGAACGGCGACCTGGTCTTTTTCGCCGCCGCCGACTGGGAACGGGCCTGCTCGATCCTTGGCCGGGTCCGCCTGGATGCCGGCAAGCTGCTCCAGCAGCGGGGACGGATCTCCATCCCCGAGGACCAGTTCAACTTCCTCTGGGTGATCGAGTTCCCGCTCATGCTTTTCGACGAGGAGGCCGGCCGCTATGTCGCCGCCCACCATCCATTTACCTCACCCGTGGAGGAGGACATCCCCTTGCTGGACAGCGATCCCAAGGCGGTCCGGGGCCAGCACTACGACTGTGTCCTTAACGGCATGGAAATCGCCGGCGGGTCCATTCGTATCCACCAACCGGCCCTGCAGAAGAAGGTCTTCGAGGACTTCCTGCAGATCCCCAAGGATGTGGTTGAGGAGCGCTTCGGCTACATGCTCAAGGCCTTCAGGTACGGTGCTCCGCCCCACGGCGGCATCGCCCTCGGCTTCGACCGCCTGGCCAGCACCCTGGCCGGCCGCTCCCATATCCGCGACGTCATCGCATTCCCCAAGACCCAGCGGGGACAGGACCTGATGAATGACGCCCCCAGCCCGGCCGGTCCGGCCCAGCTTCGCGCCCTCCATATCGAGGTCAACGAGATCGAGGACTGAGCCAAGGCCAAGTTGATTTTACATTCGCCAGCCCGGTAATTCGCCGGGCTGGTTTTTTTTGCCCAGAATTGAGGTCGCGCTTGTTAGCTGGCAAGCGGCCCTGGCACAGGATTTGGAGGATTTTGTAGTTTTGGCACGGGTGCTGCTTGAAAGGCCCTGTTCACGTACAGGAACTTTTTAATCCTCCAAACAACACGAATAAGTATGGAAATGATCAGTAAACGAAAATTAGCGATGTGGGCTCTGGTCCCGGCGCTGATGAGCCTCCTGGCGACCAGCTCCGCTTTCGGGCAGGAAGCCACTTACGAGACCTTCATGGAAGGTGCGGGGTCGGCCTTCTTCACGGTCAGCAACCTCTGGCTGCTGATTGCTGCCGGCCTGGTCTTCATCATGCACCTCGGATTCGCCACCCTCGAATCGGGTCTTACCCAGTCCAAGAACACGGTGAACATCCTTTTTAAGAATGTTTTCATCATCTGCATGGGTACCCTGACCTACGCCCTTTATGGATTCAACTCCATGTATCCGGGCGATTTCAACGGATTCTTCGCCTTCGGCAGCCCGATTCCGAACAGCTTTTCCGGTGCGGACGTTGTGGCTAACATGACGGCCGATTACGCCGACTACACCTACTGGACAGACTTTATCTTCCAGGCCATGTTCGCCGCTACCGCGGCCACCATTGTATCCGGTGCGGTTGCCGAGCGGATCAAACTGGGCAGCTTCATGATCGCGGCCACCCTGCTGGTCATGTTCATCTATCCGATCACCGGTTCCTGGGAATGGGGCGGTGGCTGGCTCTCCGAGCCGTTCGCCGATTTCGCCGGTTCCTCCCTGGTCCACGCTTTCGGCGGCTTTGCCGCTTTTGCAGCCGTTTTGGTTCTCGGGCCTCGTCATGGCAAGTACCAGGCCGGTGGCAAGATCAAGCCGATCCTCGGCCACAGCATGCCGCTGGCGACAATTGGCGTGTTCCTCCTTTTCCTGGGTTGGTTCGGATTCAACGGCGGCTCCGTCCTGAATGCCGATCCGGCCCTGGTGTCGCTCGTTTTCGTGACGACCGCCATCGCCGCCTGCGCCGGGGGACTCTCCTCCATCCTGATCAGCTGGACGGTCATCAAGAAGCCTGACCTCTCCATGGCCCTCAACGGAATCCTGGCCGGTCTGGTCGGCATCACGGCCGGTGCGGACTCCATGGGTCCCTGGGCCGCGGCTGCCGTCGGTGCGATCGCCGGTGTCCTGGTTGTCTTCGCCATCCTGTTCTTCGACAAGATCAAGGTGGACGACCCGGTCGGGGCTATCTCCGTGCACGGGGTTTGTGGCATGTGGGGCACCATCGCCGTTGGCATCTTCGGCGGAGGAAGCCTCCTCTGGCAGATTATTGGCACGGTTTCGATCTCCGCTTTTGCCTTCGTCTCCAGTCTCATCATCTTCCTGGTTGTCAAGGCCATCTTCGGTCTTCGGGTCAGCCTCGAGGAGGAAGTGGAAGGGCTCGACATTGGCGAGCATGGACAGGAAGCCTACCCTGACTTTCAGGTTGCCAGCAAAAGCTGATGCAAGTTAGGCTTGAGCCATACTGACCAGATAACTACACAAATTAAACGAACAATAAAGCGATACTAATGAAACTCGTTAAAGCCATCATCAAGCCTTTCAAACTTGAGGAGGTTAAGGAAGCCCTCTCGGAAATCGGGGTAGAAGGTATGACTGTCACGGAGGTCAAGGGATTTGGCCGCCAAAAGGGTCACACCGAAATCTACCGCGGCAGTGAGTACACGGTGGATTTCCTCCCCAAGGTCATGGTTGACGTTGCCGTTGCCGAAGAAATCGTCGGCAAGACCGTCGAAGCCATCAAGTCGGCCGCCAAGACCGGCAAGATCGGCGACGGCAAGATCTTCGTCATCCCGATCGAGGAAGCCATCCGGATCCGTACCGACGAGACCGGCGAAGGCGCCATCTGACCTCGGCCTGATTCAAGACAATTCATCAAGCCCCGATTCCGCAGCCGCGGGATCGGGGTTTTCTTTTTGACTCCGCCGGAAAGGGCGGTTGCTAATAGCCGCTTTTAACGGCAAGAGGAACAGCATGGCGACAATCGACAAGGCGTACAACGCGGACACCGTTGAGGACCGCTGGTATGAACGGTGGGAAGCCGCCGGGGCCTTCCGGGGGGAGGCCCGGGACGGCGCGGATCCCTACTGTATCATGATCCCGCCCCCGAACGTGACGGGGGTCCTCCACATGGGGCACATCCTCAACAACACGGTCCAGGATATGCTGGTCCGCCGGGCCCGCCTGGAAGGCAAGTCGGCCCTGTGGTTTCCGGGTACCGACCATGCCGGGATCGCCACCCAGACCCGGGTCGAGCGCAAGCTCCGCGAGCAGGGCCTGCACCGCCGGGACCTGGGCCGGGAGAAGTTTGTCGACGAGGTCTGGAAATGGCGGGACGAGCACGGCGGGATCATTTTCCAGCAGCTCCGCAAGCTGGGGGCCAGCTGTGACTGGAACCGGACCTCCTTCACCCTGGACGGGCATTATTCCAGGGCCGTCCTGACCTCCTTTGTGGAATTGTACAAGCGCGGCTACATTTATCGCGGCCTGCGCATGAGCAACTGGTGTCCCGTGAGCCAGACGGCGCTCAGCAACGAGGAGGTCATCATGAAACCCCAGAAGGGCCTCTTCTACAAGATGCGCTACGAGATCGTGGAGCATCCGGGAGAGTATATCCAGATTTCCACTACACGGCCGGAAACCCTGATGGGCGACGTGGCGGTGGCCGTCCATCCCGACGACGAGCGCTACAAGGACCTGGTCGGCAAGCACGTCTGGCGGCCCTTCCCGCGGGCGGAGATCCCGATCATCGCCGACACCGCGGTGGAGAAGGACTTCGGGACCGGCGCCCTCAAGGTGACACCCGCCCACGACCAGGTGGACTTCGAGATCGGGCTGCGTCATGACCTTCCCATCCGCGATGTCCTGAATCCGGACGGCACCCTCAACGAGCTGGCCGGCGAGCCGTTTGCCGGCATGGACCGATTCGAGGCCCGCAAGCTGGCGGCAAAGAAGCTCGAGGAACTGGGCAACCTGGTGGAGACCGAGCCCTACGAGAACAATGTCGGCTTCTCCGAGCGGGCCGACGTGCCCGTCGAGCCGCGCCTGACCATGCAATGGTGGCTCAAGTACCCGAAGGTGGAGGAAGCCAGGCGGGCCGTCACCGAGGGCCACATCCGCTTTCATCCCAAGCGTTGGGAAAAGACCTACCTGCACTGGCTGGAGACGATGGAACGCGACCGCATCGACTGGTGCATCAGCCGCCAGTTGTGGTGGGGCCACCGCATTCCGGTCTGGTACCGGAAGGGGATTTCCCAGGACAAGCTGGACTTCAGCAATCCGGACCACGTCCACGTCTCGGTGGATGGCCCGGCCGACCCGGAAAACTGGCAGCAGGATGAGGACGTCCTCGACACCTGGGCCTCGTCCTGGCTCTGGCCCTTTGCCAATTTCGGCTGGCCCGAGGCCAGCGGGGAATCGGCAAGGGATCTGCAGTTTTTCTATCCAACCCAGACCCTGGTCACCGGGTTTGACATCATTTTCCTCTGGGTGGCCCGGATGGTCATGGCCGGACTGGAGTTCATGGGCGAGGAAAAGGAATCCCTCTCCAGCGAGGAAATCGCCCGGCGCATTCCCTTCAAGGACGTCTACATCAACGGCCTGATCCGAGACTCAAAAGGACGCAAAATGTCCAAGAGCCTCGGGAATTCCCCGGATCCGCTGGACCTGATCAAGAAATTCGGTGCGGACGGCCTGCGCTTCGGGATCGTCAACATCGCCCCCAGTGGACAGGACATCCTCTTCAGTGAGGACCGGATCGAGGTCGGGCGGAATTTCTGCAACAAGCTCTGGAATGCCGCGCGCTTCCGGCAGATGAGCGGCGAGGTGGGGGACAATTCCTCGGAGGAGGCCATCCTTGGCAGGATTGAGACCGTCCAGCTTTCCGCCTACGACCACTGGATTCTCAGCCGGCTCATCGAGACCACGGCCGAGGTCGAACGCTGCTTCAGCCAGTTCGAGATCCACGCTTATCCGCATGCCTTGTATGAGTTCTTCTGGAGCGACTATTGCGACTGGTACGTCGAGGCTTCCAAGTCCCGCATGAAGGAGGGGGCCACCCAGCAGACCGTGCTGGCCGTGCAGGACCTGGTCATGCGCCAGACCGTCAAGCTGATGCAGCCGATCATGCCCTTCATCACGGAGGAGTTGTGGCAGAACCTCGGCTTCGCCGAATCCGATTCCGCCCTCCTTCAGGATTCGGTCCTCCTGTCCGCGGACCAGCTGCGCAAGGAAATCGAGACCCGGACGGGTCCTCTCGACGAACAGGCCCGGGGCCGGATCGAGCAGGTCAAGGAATTGATCACCCGCATCCGGGCCCTTAAATCCGAGTACAACGTGGCCAGCCGCCGCGACACGCCCTTCTTCATGATGGCCACGGATGCCGAGGCGGCAATCGCCGTCCAGGACCACCGGACCACCATTCTCAACCTGGCCCAGATCGAGTCACTGGAGTTCATTGAAAGCCGTCCCGAGGGAATGCCGGCCGGGGTCACCGAGTTGGGGACCGCCTACCTGGACCTGGCCCACTCCATTGATGTCGGGGCCGAGCGTCAGCGCCTGGAAAAGGAACTGGCCAAGCTGCAGAAGGGGATCCGGGCCGGGGAGGCCAAGCTGGGCAACGAGAAGTTCCTCAGCAGCGCCCCGGAAGCGGTGGTCACGGGTGCGCGGGAACAACTGGCCACCACCCGGGCCCGGTACGAAGAGATCGAAAAGCTTCTGGAAAGCTTGCCAAAGGCCTGATTTTTGGAAATTTACACGAACCGCTGGAATAGGATCACCGGCTGGGTCGTCCTAGTATCGAACCTTTACCGTCTCATTAACCCAAATAACTGAAAATATGAAGAAGATCATCCTCCTCGCATTCGTTGGAACCCTTTTTGCAGCCGGTAACGCCTTCGCCCATTGCGGCTCCTGCGGCGTTGGCGATGAAGCCAAGGAACACAAGCATGAAGCCAAGGCGGAATGCTGTGGCAAGGACGGCAAGTGCTGCCACGAGAAGAAGGACTGCAAGGGCGACAAGGCTTGCGACGGCGACAAGATGGCCAAATGCAAGGAAGGCTGCGACAAGCCCTGCTGCGCCAAGGAAAAGGCTGCCCCGACTGCCGCCGCCGAAGCCCCGGCCTGCTGCCCGGCCTCCAAGGCCGCCAAGCCTGCCTGAGCCCGTCTGGCATAACCAGCAGACAAATTTCCCGGGCCGGAGGATTAAAGATCCTCCGGCCTCTTTTTTTCCACGATTGAGATGACCCCCTTCTTCATGATCCGGAAGAAGGTAATATTGCCAACCAGCATCAGGCCGTTGCTGACCAGAAGTTGGCGCATGGTCCGGAAGGCGCCGGAAAAGGAGCTGATCTGGGCCGCCTTGGGTTCATCAACCCGGGCCAGCAGGAGCAGCGAGAGGATGACGATGGTCGGCTGCAGGGCAAAGAGGATTCGGTAGCGCAGCGAACCACTCCCCGGGAGCAACCCTTCCGAGGAGACCATCCAGCCCGCCAGGATCGGGGCAAAGGCCGCGGCCAGGGAGGTGACTGCCAGATGCAGGCTGATCCCCGACTGGCGGAGCTTGGCCGGGGTCAGCTTGAGGACGAGGTTGAAACCGCCCAGGATGACGCCTCCGGAAAAGGCCCCTCCGGACAGCCACATCGGGTAGAGCAGCCAGGTCAGCTCCGGGGTCAGGATCACCCACAGATAGTTGACCAGCATCCAGCCGATAGCGGAGATGATGATCACCGGCCGGCAGCCGTAGCGGTCGGAAAGCTTGCCCCAAAGGGGCATCGTGAAGGCGGAGGCAATGTTGGCGATGATCAGGAGGTAGGTCTGGTGGGATACCGAGAATCCCAGGTGGCTGGTCATGAAGACCGGAGCGAAGGGACCGGTCAGGGCCAGGCAGAAGGCGAGGACCGAGGCAAAGGCCAGGTAGACCCGGAACGGGCCGGGCCGGAGCAGCTCGGCAAACCGGCTTTGGCCGTTTTCGTGAACCATCTTCTCCGGCTGCGACCAGGGCGTGTAGATATGGGTCAGGAGGTAGATCGAAAGCAGGCGGAAGAGGCTGGTCACCCCGAGGATGATCTGGAAAGCCAGCATGGACTCGCCGAAGTGGTCGAATATCTCGCTGGTCAGGAGAATGAAGACCACCGTGACCAGCCCGATAATCCGGTTCCGGCTGCCGAAGTATTTTCCGCGCAGGCGTTCCGGGATCCATTCCTGGACCCATGAGATCCAGCTGACTCCCGCCATCGACTGGGAGAGGCTGATCCCGGCGAAGTATAGCAGCATGATCCGGCCGGCCTGGTTCGGATCGTCCAGGGGCAGATGCTTCAGGGAGGCCAGCAGGGCCAGCCAGATCACGAGGTTGACCAGGGAAAAGGCAATGGCCAGGAAGCGGGCGGAAAAGCGCCGGGCCAGCAGGGGCACGAGGAGGATCTGGGAGGCGTTGGCCCAGGCCGGGAGGGAGACAATCCAGCCATAGGTCGAGGCATCGATGCCAAGGACGGAAGTCAGCAGGGCCGCAATGAAAAGGTTGCCCGGCACCGTCAGGATGATGAACGGCGTGGCAAACATGCCTTCCTCGGTGCACATCCGGAGATTGCGGTGCAGCAGCGAGTCCTGCCCGCGTCCTTCAAATTGCCTGTAGATACCTTTCATTATTTTCCCTGAATCGCTGCTTTTCACCTGTCATCCCGGGCGTGTAAACTGTTTTTGTGGTTGGCCGTAATTTATCTGATCGATCTGATTCCGGATCCGGCCTGCCGGTCCGGGATTGCCACGTCCATTGCTACCCGGCGGAGGTGATTGCCGATCCCCTTGGATGGGCCCGTCAGCAGGCGGAACCGCACTGGGGACGGCTGGTCTCGGAGGGTCCGCAGGGCTGGGCGGATCCCGAGGCTCTCCTGCGCTGCATGGACCGGGACGGCATCGAGACTATCCTCCTGCAGGCCTGGTACTGGGAGAATGCGGAGACCGCGCGCCTCCAGAACGCCTGGCACGCCGAATGGCTGGACCGCCACCCGGATCGCTTAAGGGCCTGTGCCGCGATCCATCCCGATATGTCCGACCCGCTGGAAGAGTTGAAGCAGGCGGCGGAGTGGGGAGCCTGCGCCATAGGTGAGTGCCTGCCGCAAATCCAGACGCCCACCGGCTGGCTCCATCCGGCCTGGGCGGCCATCCTGGAATGGGCCACGCAACAGGACTGGACCTTCTGTCTCCATGTCACCGAGACGGTCGGCCACGACTACCCGGGGCGCGTGGATACTCCCTTGATGGAACTCGTGGATTTGTTCGAGCAGCACCGCGGCCAGAAGTGGCTGTTGGCACATTGGGGTGGAGGACTGCCTTTTCACAGCCTCAATCGCCGGGTCCGCAAGGCCCTGGCAAATGTCTGGTTCGACTCAGCGGCCAGCCCGCTGCTTTACGATTCCCGGATCTGGCGGACCGTGCACGACCTTCTGGGCCCTGAAAAGATCCTTTTCGGCTCCGATTTTCCCCTGCTCCTGTATCCCTCCCGCGAGCGATCTCCCGGCTGGAGCCGGCTGCTGCAGGAGCTTGAGTCCAGCGGCCTGCCGGAATCGTCCCTCCAGGCAATCCTCTCAGATAATTTTTCAGCTCTTTTCGGGTAGGCTTCTTTCTTGGTTCATCCAGGCCTCCTCTCCGATGATGAGTCCATGAAAAGCGAAATGCTTCCGTCTCACGGCGGCTACAAGAACCTGCTGAGCTACCAGAAAAGCCTGATTGTGTACGACCTGACTGCAGCGTTTTGCCAGCGTTTTCTGAGCCGGGGCGACCGGACGGTGGACCAGATGGTCCAGGCTGCCCGGTCGGGAAAACAAAATATAGTGGAAGGGAGCATGGCCTCCGGCACCTCCAAGGAGACAGAGTTGAAACTCACCGGTGTCGCCCGGGCCAGCCTGGAGGAGCTGTTGGAGGATTACAGGGATTTCCTCCGTGTACGCCAGGTCGCGTTGTGGGACAGGGATTCACCGGAAGCGCTTTACATGAGGAGACTGGGTCGCCATTCGCCATCTTCCCGGGAAGCCGTCCTTAAGGTGGCAGGGAGCAGACCGGCTGAGATTTGCGCCAACATGGCCATTTGCCTGATACACCAGACCAATTACCTGCTGGACCGCCAGCTCAAGGCTCTGGAAAAGGACTTTCTCATCAAGGGTGGCCTCCGCGAACGCATGTCCGTGGCCCGGAGGAGGGCCCGGAGAGGCGGGTGATGGGAGATGGGACATGGGACTTATGGGATATGGGACCAAGGGGACATTTATGACCTATGGATATCTCTTTTCTAAAGCATGGCTGGGTCTCTCCGCCGAAGGCGTGCCGAAGATGTCTCGAAGCTTCTTACTAATACATTTGTCCCTTATGTCCCATTTGTCCCATTTCCCATGGGTCCCATCTCCCATGCGTCCCATGTCCCATCGCCGCTTGACCTTGGGGACGTTCAGGCATGAAATCCTTACCGGATGAAGGACTGCGCCATTATTGTACCGGCCCGGCTGGGTTCCCAGCGTTTTCCGAGAAAGCTGCTGCAAACCGTCAGCGGCAAGCCCCTGATCCTCTGGACGGCGGAGAATATCAGTCGCATCGCCCCCGAGCTTCCCTTGTTCTTTGCCGTGGCTGAAGAGGAGCTTAAGGAGGTCCTGGAGAAGGCCGGCTACACCTGTATCATGACGGATCCCGAGCTGCCCAGCGGGACTGATCGACTGGCCGTGGCCAACCGCGAGGCAGGCTTTTCACGGATCATCAACGTCCAGGCCGACGAACCGGTGCTGGCGGAGGAACACATCCGGCAGCTGCTGGAGGTCCTCGAAAGCGGGGTGGACATGGCCACCCTGGCCACGCCCTTCCTGATCGTGGAGGACTTCCGGGATTCCAACAAGGTCAAGGTGGTGACTTCGCTCTCCGGCCGGGCCCTCTACTTTTCCCGTTCCCCGATCCCCTATGAGCGGGATTCCTCCGGTTCGCTCCCCGCCAGGGCCTACTGGCACCTCGGCCTCTACGGCTACAGTGCCGAGGTACTGGAGCGTTTCCAGTCCTGGGAACCGACCTTCCTGGAGCAGACCGAGCGTTTGGAACAGCTCCGCGTGCTGGAGAACGGGGGCACCATCGGGGTGGGAATTACCCAGACCCGAACGGTGGGAATCGATGTTCCGGAAGACCTGATCCGGCTGGAAAAAATACTCGGCTGAGCTTTTGCCGGGTCAAGCCTCCGGTTCCACCCATTCCCGGTGCAGGGCGCTTTCATGCGATTCCTTCTCTTCCCGGGAGATCAGCCCTTCCCGGACCGCGACTTCCCAT
>CAJXMX010000057.1 GCA_913056355.1 uncultured Opitutales bacterium | reverse complement strand
CTTCGATCCCGTTATCCGTCCCTCGGATCCGCGTTTCGGAGACTACCAGGCCAACGGAGTCCTGCCCTATGCCAAGAAGAACGGCCGTCCCCCGCGGGAAGTGGCCACCGACCTGATTGAGGCCGCCGCGGGCGGCCAGCTGCTCGATCCGGCCCTGGTGGAGTGGACCATCGCCGGACCCGGCTTCATCAACTTCACCCTCAAGCCGGCCTTTTCCCTGAAATGGTTGAACCGCTTTGCCTCCGAGGCCGACCTCAAGGCCGGTGCAGGGGGCCGCCTGTCCGGCCAGACCCTGGTCGTGGACTACAGTTCCCCCAACACCGCCAAGGAGATGCACGTCGGACACATCCGTTCCACGGTCATCGGGGAATCCCTCGCCCGGCTCCTCTCCTTTGCCGGTGCCAACGTCATTCGGGACAACCACATCGGGGACTGGGGAACCCAGTTCGGCATGCTTATCTGGGCCATCAAGGCCAACGCCTACGATCCCGCCAAGGCCGACAGCGAAACCGCGGTGGCCGAATTGGAAGCCCTCTACAAGGAAGGCCACGCCGCCTACAAGGATTCTCCGGAACAGGCAGGGGCCATCCGCCAGGAGCTGGTCAAGCTTCAGGGCGGGGATCCGGAGAACCTGGCCATCTGGAACGCCATCACCGAGGTCAGCTGGAACGCCTTCCAGAACATCTACCAGCAACTGGGCGTCCATTTTGATGTCGTTCTCGGGGAAAGTTTCTACCGGGACAAGGTGGAGGCGGTCTGCCGGGAACTCGAGGAATGCGGTCTGGCCGAGGAAAGCGAAGGCGCCCTGGTCGTCTTCCACCCGGAGCACAAGCGCTTCGCCAAACAGCCTTTCATCATCCGCAAGGCCGACGGGGCCAGCAACTACGCCACCACCGACCTGGCCACCGTTCTCTACCGGATCGAGCATTTCCATGCCGACGGCATGCTCTACGTGGTCGACTCCCGCCAGTCGGACCATTTCCAACAGCTTTTCCTGACGGCCGGAAAGTGGCTGGAGAAGACGGGTCGCCCCGTTCCCCGGATGGAACATGTGGCTTTCGGGACGATCCTCGGAGAGGACGGGCGTCCCATCAAGACCAAGGAGGGCGGCTCGGTCAAACTGAAGGACCTCCTGCGCGAGGCGGTCAGCCGCTCGGAGGCCATTGTCCGGGAAAAGAACCCGGACCTCGACGAGGAAACCATCGCCAGGGTGGCCCGGGCCGTGGGTCTCGGGGCCATCCGCTATGTGGATCTTTCCCAGAACCGGACCAGCGATTACCTCTTCTCCTGGGACCGGATGCTCAGCTTCGAGGGCAATACGGCTCCCTACCTGCTCTACGCGGTGGCCCGCATTCACAGCATCTTCCGCAGGGCCGGGGTTGAGGAATCAGCCCGGTTCACCTCCGCCTCGGAATTCACCAGCGACGAGGAAAAAGCCCTGGCCCGCAAACTGCTGGCCTTTCCCAGTACCATTGACCTGGTCCTGTCGGACCTGCGTCCCCACATCCTCTGCACCTACCTTTTCGAACTGGCCGGCGTCTTCAGTTCATTCTACAACGCCAACAAGGTCATCGTCGACGAGTCGGATGTCCGCGACCGGCGGCTCCTGCTCTGTTCCCGGACCCTGGTCGTCCTTGAGACCGGCCTCCATCTGCTCGGTCTGGAAACCTTGGAACGGATGTAGGGATTCAGCGGATCTGCCAGCGGTAGGGGTGCGAGGAAAGGAGTTCCGGTTCCCCGGTCGTGACGCGGACCACGTCCTCCATCCGGGCCCCGCCCAGGCCGGGATAGTAAAGCCCCGGCTCCACGGTGATCACCTGTCCCTTGCGGAGGCGTTCGCCGGTCGCATTGACCCGGGGCGGCTCGTGCACAGCCAGCCCCAATCCGTGTCCCAGCCCGTGGATGAAACCCACCGGCACCCCTGTCTTGCGAGTGGTCGGATACCCCTTGTCCTCGAAGAACTTGACCACCGACTGGTATATCTTTCGCGCCGACTTGCCGCTCCGGTGCTCCTTGAGGGCCGTCTGTTCCGCCTCGAGAACGGTGTTGAAAAGGTCCTTCTGGGCTTCGCTGGCCCGCCCCTTGAGATAAGTCCGGGTCATGTCCCCGTGGTAACCGGTGGCACCGACCCGGGGAAAAATATCGACGATGATCAGTTCGCCGGCCCGCAACGGACCGGAGCCGCGGCAATGCGGATCACAGGCCTGGTCCCCGCCGGCGACGATGACATTGGCCGCGATGGCGCCCCGCTTCAGGCACTCGGCGGCGATCGCTTCCTGGACCCGCTCCGAGGTCAGGCGCTTCCCCGAGTGATAAAGATAGCCGCGCCGGACCTCCGACGCCCGTAGCAGTTTTTCCACGACACGGAATCCGGCCGAGGAGGCGGCGTTGCCTTCCTTGATGGCGGCCGCCTCGGCGTCGCTCTTGTATTCCCGTTCCGGAATCAGCAAGCCTTCCACCACGTCCAGCTTGAGACCCATGTCGCGCAGGGCGAAGGCCGTCCCGCAGGGAAAATCGGAGGCCACCCGGAAAGACTTGATGCCGAAGCGCCGGGCCAGGCTGGCAATGGTCGTGGCCGGGCGATGGAATTCCTTGCCGGCGGACTTGCGGGCGTCGGCTTCCGCCGCCTCGAGGGAAATGACCTCGTCAAAGCGCCCCTCCTTGCCGACCCGGGCAAATTCCAGCTGGCTGACCACGGCGATGCGCCGCCCCTGGTGGCTGAAGGCGATGAAAGGATCCGGAACATGGACGCCGCCGAAATAGAGCATGTCGGCGTTGACTTCAGAATCCGCGAAAAGGAGAATTTCACTACCGGAGGACTTCTTTTGTTTCATGATTTTAAAATTGTGATGGCGGAAGGCAGCAGTAATTAAGTCGGTACATGAAATGGCGTCTACCCTATTTTCTGGTCCTCCTGCCCTTGTTCTTCACCGCCTGTTCCGAGGAGGACACGATCTCGGCCAATCCCCTGCCGGTCACGGCCTGGTTTCCCGTCAGGATCGATGAGGTGGCCATCGAGGTTCAGCTGGCCCTTTCCCCTGCCGAGCAGAGCAAGGGCCTGATGTACCGGGAGAGCCTGCCGGAGGACAGCGGCATGATTTTCCCTTATCGCCAGCCCCGCCAGATGAGCTTCTGGATGGCCAACACCCCTCTTCCACTGGATATCGCCTTCTTCGACAGTGAGGGCATTCTTCTGGAAATTCACCACATGCATCCTTTCGACACGACCCGCACCCGCTCCAATACCGACCAGGCCCAGTATGCCCTCGAGATGGCTGCCGGATGGTATCAGGAGAAGGGCATCCTGCCCGGAGCCAGGCTGGACCTGAAGTCGCTGGCCGCCGCCCTGCGCCAGCGCGGTATGGATCCCGCCCGTTACGGGATCGGCCGGCAGTAGCCGCCTTTACGGTCCCGCATCCAGGGCCGCCTCGCAGAAACGCCGGGCAGCTTCCGGAATCAGGCTCCGTTCCAGGGCGCCGAAGCTGAGGCGCACGCAGTTCCAGGGCTTCTCTTCAGCGAAGCACAGGTCGCCCGGGACATACATGATTTCCTTCTCCACGCAGAGGCGATGAAAGGGGGATCCCATGCGGGTGTCAGTCCCTGCCGGTCCCCGGGCCCACAGGAGGAGGCCGCCCTGCGGCTGCTCCCACTTCCAGCCGGCCTCCCTGAGGCCGTGCCGGACCAGCCCTTCCTCCAGGACATTCCGCTTGTCCCGGTAATGGGCGCGGACCCTGATCAGGTGCTCCTTGTATTCCCGGGTGGGAATCAGGGAGGCGATAATCGACTGCGTGTAGTTGGCGGAGCCAAAATCCTGGTGGCCCTTGATCTTGGCCACCGTGTCCAGGCACTCCGTGTCCCGGCTGACCATGAAGCCGATCTTGAGACCGGTGGCGAAGGGCTTGGTGAAGGTTCCGGCATAAATGACGGGATGATCGCCCCATTCCTCAAGGGCCAGGATAGAGCGGGCCGGGAACGGCTGCTCAAAGTAAAGCTCCCGGTAGGCCATGTCCTCGACCACCGGGACCGGCCGCTGGAGGGAGCGCAACAAACGGGCCAGGCCGGTCTTGGTCGGCTCGTCCAGGCAGAGCGTGGAGGGATTGGCAAAAGCGCCCATCAGGTAAACCATCCGCACCGCATCCAGCTCGCCGTTGTCGCGCAGGGATTCCAGAAGAGCTTCAGTGCCCTCGATGTCGATCCGGCCCGAATCGTCGCAAGGCATCGAAACGGCGCGCACCCCGAGGCCCTTCAGGAGCTCCAGGAAGACAAAATAGCTGGGGCTCTCGACGAGCACAATATCGCCCGGATCGCACAGCATCTGGACCAGGATGTAGAGGCCCTGCTGGGATCCGTTGGTGACAATGACCTGCTCCGGGTTCAAATCAAGATGGCCCTCGCCTGGATAACTGCGCAGGAGCTCGACAATCCATTTCCGCAGCTCCGGATGACCCCGGTTCATCCCGTACTGGAGGTGGGTCTTGTGTCCGCTTTCGCCCAGCCGGACACTGGCCTTCAGGACCAGGTCCTCCGGCAGGACCAGGTTGTCCGTGAAGCCGGCCGCCAGGGAAAGCATCTCCGGATGGCTCAGCTTGTCGGCCATCAGCCGGGTGATGACAGATTCCCCCTCGCGCGCACAAAGGCCCAGCTTGGAATAGGCGATTCCCTCTTTCATGGTCTTTTCCAGATAAGCAAATTCCTATCAGGGGATGCGGCCCTCGTCAAAGTCGATCATGTCGGCGAAGGAAAGCAGATCCGTCCGGTCCCCGGCACCCATCCTGTCCTTGGCCTGCTGCAGGGTTTCCCGGCCCATTTCGCTCATCCCCTTCTGGACCAGTTCCCGGTTCCACTTGTGCACCCGGAGGTCCTCCGGCAATGTCTCCGCCAGACAGGCGTCGATGGCCGCGTCATCCTCGCCGCACTCGTCGACAATCCGGATCACCGTTTCCGGGTCGATCCCCAGGTGCAGGCACAGAAAACGGTCGAAGCCCCGGCAGAAGTTACGCTGGTAGGACGCTGGAAGCTCCCCCTTGAGGTGCTTGCGGATCTTGGCGATAAAGCGCGGCAGGTGCAGCAGGCCGGTCGGCGGGTGCGGAATGTAGGGGGACGGCAAATCCCGGCAGATGGCCCCGGTCGGGCCCAGGTTTTCCTCGGTCATCCGTTCAGGAAAGGCCCGCTTTGACCTGTTGTAAAGTGTGGATCAGCGGTTGAATTCCAAAACCACTTTGACAATTTCCGGACTCTGCGGAAACGTCCCGGATGGCGACTTCCGCCGCACCCGCTCATGAAAGTAATCTGGCGCGTTTCCAAATACCTTTTCCGGTACCCCGGCCTCTTCGGCCTGGTCCAGCTGCTGGCCATCGGCATGACCCTGATGACCATCGCCATCCCGCGCCTGATCCAGAACATCCTCAAGGGAATCGAGGGAGCCAGCTCATCCTCAACCCTTGTCTACGGGATCCTCCTCATCGTCGCCCTCTACCTCGGAAGCGAAATTCTCAACGGCCTGCGGATCGTCTTCAACAACACCCTGGAGCAGAAGGTCCTCTTCGACATGCGCCGGGACATTCACCAGAAGCTCCTGGTCCTGCCGGTCTCCTTCTACGACCAGCGCAAATCAGGGGAAATCTCCTCGCGGGTCATTGAGGACGTGATGGCCGTCGAGCGGGCCCTCCTGGACGGGACCGAGCTGGGCGGAAGAGCCCTGGTCATGATTGTCGGGGTCACGGTCATGCTTTTCATCACCAATCCGGTCCTGGCCGGCTTCGTCTTCCTGCCGGTTCCGATCCTCATCGTGATGGGCATCTACTACGCCCGCGGATCCCGCAAGGTCTGGAAGAACGTCCGGGAATCGGCGGGGGACCTGAACAGCCTCCTGGTGGAGGATATCCAGGGAAACCGCCTGATCCAGACCTTCGCCCTGCAGAAGCGGGAGGGGGAACGCTTCGACCGGAAGGCCGAACTGCTGCGCTCACGCACCCTCCGGGCCATGTTCCGCTGGGCGGCCTACAATCCCACCACCACCATGATGACCAACCTCGGCACGGTGGCCGTCATCGGGATCGGGGGCTGGATGATTTTCACCGGGCAGGGCAATTTCGGCTTTCCCGAACTGATCGCCTTCCTGATGTACGCCAACATGCTTTACATGCCCCTCGGGCAGCTGCACGGCATCAACCACATGCTGGCCGCCGGCAAGGCCTCGGGAGACCGCGTCTTTGAAATCCTCGACGCCGAGGTGGAGGTGGAATCACCCGCCAACCCCAGGCCGTTCCCCGATCCCCCGCTGCAGGTCCGCTTCAACCAGGTCAATTTCCAGTACCCGGGCCGGCCCGACGTGCTCTCCGACTTCAATCTGGAGCTTCCCCCCGGGAAGGTGACCGCCCTGGTCGGTCATACCGGCGCCGGCAAAAGCACCGTGGCCAACCTGGCCATGCGGACCTATGACGTCATCGGCGGATCCGTCACCATCAACGGCACCGACATTCGCGAGTTCGCCCTCGAGGACATCCATACCCGCATCGGCCACGTGGCCCAGGATCCCTTCCTCTTCGAGGGGACGGTCCGGGAGAACCTGCTCCTGGCCCGCGACAGCGCCGCGGAGGAGGAACTGGAGGCCGCCCTGCAGGGCGCCTGCGCCTGGGAGTTTGTCCAGAAGCTTCCGGACGGACTGGACACCAATATCGGGGAAAAGGGAATCCGCCTTTCCCAGGGGGAAAAGCAGCGCCTGACGATTGCCCGGGTCCTGCTCAAGAATCCGCCCCTGGTCATCCTCGACGAGGCCACCGCCAGCGTCGACACCATTACCGAGAGGCTCATCCAGCAGGCCCTGGAAAACCTCACCGCGCACCGCACGGTCCTGGTCATCGCGCACCGGCTCTCCACCGTCCGCAAGGCCGACCAGATCGTCTGCATGCGCAACGGGGAAATCATCGAGCTGGGAACGCACGACGCCCTCCTGTCGCAGGACGGTCACTACGCCCGGCTCTGGAGCTACCAGAACGACCTCATTCCGGAGGAAGCTTCCCTGTAACGGAAGTATCGCTACGCCGGAACGGGTTGGGCGCCAGACCGCGGTCCGCCGCCAGCCGGTGGTGGCGCAGGAACCGCCGCGCGCCCTCTTCCCCCATGTACCGCTCCAGGACCTTGACCGGGGTCCGCCGCAGGTCGACCAGCATCAGGCCGTCCAAGCAGTTGTTGAAGGCCGGATCGACATTGAAACCCAGCAGGGTGGCCTTGAGCTTGAGGTATTGCCGCAGCAGGACCGGCACCCCGCGCTCCTCGCGCTCGATCTCCGAGATCAGGGCCGACACATCCTCGATGTCCCTCACCGAGCGGCGGAACGAGCTCCGGTCCAGGGAACCGAAGGAACGGGAACGGGCCGGATTGCGGGCCTTGAACTTGGCCGCCAGGATCGGGTCCAGGTTGTGCTCCTTGAGGTAGGTTACCATCAGGTTCTTGGACAGCCCCCGGTACTCGTTGCTGATGCTGACCGGTCCGAACAGGGTGAAGTGGTCCGGCCGCTGGGCGATGAACCGGCCGATCCCCTTCCACAGGAGACCCAGGGAAACCGGTTTGCGCTGGTACTTTTCCACGACGAAGGAACGGCCCAGCTCGATGGCCGGCCCCATTGAGCGCAGCACATCCGAGCGGATCCGGAAGAGGGTTGCCGTGTAAAGTCCCTGCTTTCCCTTGGCGGGCAGGATTTCATCCGTCAGGCCGAGCCTGTAGGCGCCGATAATTTCGCGCTCCCGGCGGTTCCAGATGAACAGGTGCCAGTAATCGGCATCATACCTGTCGAGGTCGATGGATTCCCCGGTTCCCTCCCCGACGACACGGAAGGTGATTTCCCTGAGCCGGCCCAGTTCCCGCAGGATTTTCGGAATGTCGGCCGCCCCGGCCGCATAGACGGCGAAATCATCGTGTTCCAGCAGAAGGGCCTGCGACGGCAGAGCGGCAATTTCCGCTTCCAGATCCTCCACCGGACGGCGGGCTATCACTGGCTTTCCGGAAATGGCCCTTCTGTTTTCCGGTATGAAGACCGTATTGTCGGCCACCTCCCGGTTTTGCAGGATGTAGGTCCGCAGGCGGAGGAAGTCCATCACCTCGCGGTTGGAGGAGAAGCGCTCCAGCCGCTTGGCTGAAATCGCATTGCCGATCCGCACCTCGATGACCCGCCGGCGGGCCCGCATCATTTCGCGGGGCAGCATCAGGGTCCGCAAACGGGGATGAAGCAGTCCGGCCAACTGGAACAGATTGGAATTGCGCCGGCCGAAGTAGACCGGGACCACCGTCGCCCCGGTCTTGAGGATCAGGGGGGCGATGTTCCCGGCCCAGACCGGATCGGTAACCCGCCGCCTCCCCCAGCGCAGGTGGGAAACGGTTCCGGACGGGAAGGTTGCCATGGCGTGCCCTTCCCTGAGCCAGCGCAGGCTCTCCTTCATTCCCTTCAGATTGGCCTTGGCCGCATCCGCTCCGCCGAAGGGATCGACGTAGATACAACGTCCGCCCATGTCATCAATCCGGCGCAGCAGGAAATTCACCAGCAGCTTGTTGTCCTCCCGCACCCGGTCCATCAACGAACCCAGGATAATGCCGTCCACGCCGCCGTAGGGGTGGTTGGCCACCAGGAAGACCGGACCGCTCCGGGGCAGCCGCTCCAGGTCCTCCTCGCTGACCTTGTATCGAATATCCAGCACGCTCAGGCACTGGTCGAAAAAGGAGCCGGTGTCATACTGCCTCAGACTGAGCAGTTCCCGGTGATGCCGGTTGAGGCTGTCCGTGTGCAGCAGGGGCTCGCTCATCCGCTGGAATCCTCCCAGCAGGAAGCGCATCCATCCGCGCCGGGAAAGTTCGCGAAAATCGACAAGGTCTTTTGGTGCCAGATCCATAACGGAATATCGGCAAGCTTCAGCGATGCAGGAACCTAGCTCCAGTACAATTAATGGCAAGCCGCATCAGGAGCGGTTAATTTCCGGTTACAGGGTTACGCCGGCGCGGCGTAATGGTATCAGACCTGCGACATCAAAAGCTTGTAACGGTAGGAATCCCGCAAAGCCTGCCAGCTGGCCTCGATGATGTTCGGGTTGGCCCCGCAGGTCCACCAGGTGGAATCCCCGTCGCCGGACAACATCAGGACCTGGACCACGGAATCCGTTCCCAGCCCGGTCTGGAGGATCCGCACCTTATAGTCGATCAACTGGACGCAGCGCAATTCCGGGAAGTGGGCCCCGAAGGCCAGCCGCATGGCATGGTCGAGGGCCCCCACCGGACCGGTCGACTCGGCCACCGTGATCTTGAGGTCTTCCTCGCCGACGACCCGGATCTTGACCACCGCCTCGCTGATGTTCTCGTGCTTGTCGCGGACGACTTCCGAAATGGTGCGGTAGCTGACCAGCTTGAAATTATCCTCCGCCCCGTGGAAATGGCGGCTCAACAGCACCTTGAAGCTGGCATCGGCGTTTTCGTACTCGTAGCCCCGTGCTTCGCGCTCCTTGAGTTTCCTGATGAAGGACTTCATGTCCTTTGACTTGGGATCAATCTCCATCCCCAAATCGGCCGCCTTCATGGCCACGCTGCTCCCGCCGGCCATGTCCGAAAGAAGGATCCGCTGCCGGTTCCCCACCTGTTCGGGACGGATATGCTCGTAGCTCCGGGCCACCTTCTGGGCCGCGTTGGCATGCACCCCGCCCTTGTGGGCAAAAGCGCTCTTTCCCACATACGGGGCCTTGGAATCGGGAATCCGGTTCGCCATGCTGTCGATGGAGTGGGCCAGATCCGACAATTTGCCGATGTTCCGGTCCGCCTGGAACCGGTATCCCATCTTGAAATACAGGTTGCCCATGATGGTGGTCAGGTTGGCGTTTCCAACCCGTTCCCCGTAGCCGTTCTGGGTCCCCTGGATCATCCCGGCACCCACTTCCACCCCGGCCTGGGACAGGGCCACGCCGAGGCCGCAGTCGTTGTGGCAATGCATGCCCACCTTGACCGGGCCCATCGCCGCTACCACCTTGCCGACCACCTCCTTCAGCCAGGCCAGCTGCGATCCGCCGTTGGTGTCGCACAGGACCAGCCAGTCCGCGCCTCCCCTGGCCGCGGCCTCAAGGGTCTCCAGGGCGTAAGCAGGATTGTCCTTGTATCCGTCGAAGAAATGCTCGGCGTCATAGATCACTTCCCGTCCGGCTTCCTTGAGAAAACGGACCGAATCCTCGATCATGGCCAGGTTCTCCTTCGGCGTGGTCCGCAGCACCTCAGTCACGTGCAGGAGCCAGGTCTTGCCGAAAATGGTCACCACCGGAGTCGAAGCCTCCAGCAGGGTGGCCAGCTGCGGGTCTTCCTCCGCCTTGAGATTGGCCCGGCGGGTCGAACCGAAGGCGGCGATTTTGGCGTTCTTCCACTTCCGGCCCTTGGCCAGGTCAAAGAATACCATGTCCCGCGGATTGGATCCCGGCCAGCCGCCTTCAATGTAATCCACGCCAAAGGAATCCAGCTTCTCCGCAACCAGGATCTTGTCTTCAGCGGAAAAGGAAATGCCTTCGCCCTGGGTGCCATCCCGCAGGGTTGTGTCGTAGATTAATACATTTCCGGCGTGTTTCATGCCATCGGTGTTTGCCCTTTGTGACTTTTGGTCAATGGCAAAATGCCGTTGCACCGGGCCCTCCAGCCGCTAGGCTGGGGCTTTTCAGCAGCATGCGCTACCGGGAAATCAACTTCGATGGGCTGGTCGGCCCGACCCATAATTACGCCGGATTGTCGACCGGAAACCTGGCTTCCCAGCTCCACCGGGGGGATCGCTCCAACCCCCGCAGCGCCGCCCTGCAGGGGCTCGAAAAAGCCATGACCCTGGGCCGCCGGGGTTTTCCCCAGGCCATCCTGCCGCCCCCGGCGCGCCCGGAGATCCGGGCCTTGCGCAACTGGGGCTTTGCCGGCAAATCGGATGAGGATGTGCTGGCCGAGGCCGGCCGGTCGGCCCCCCAGCTCCTGGCCGCGGCCGCCTCCGCCTCGGCCATGTGGACGGCCAACGCCTGCACCATGACCCCCTCCTGCGACAGTAGAGACGGCCGGGCCCATTTCAGCCCGGCCAACCTCAATGCCAAACTGCACCGCAGCATCGAGCCGGGCTTCACCCATCGGCTCCTCTCCGCAATTTTCGATGACGAGGAGCGCTTTTCCGTGCATCCGCCCCTTTCCGGGGGTGATGGCATGGCCGACGAGGGGGCCGCCAACCATACCCGATTCTGCCAGTCCTTCTCCGCCGCCGGTCTGCACCTCTTTGTCTTCGGGCGCAGCGCCATCCTCCGCGACCTTCCCGGTCCCCGCCACTACCCGGCCCGGCAGACGCTGGAAAGCTGCCAGTCCATCGCCCGGAGACACGGGATTCCCGAGGAACAATCCCTTTTCCTGCAACAGTCCCCCGCGGCCGTTGATGCCGGCGTCTTCCACAACGACGTGATCAGCGTCGGTCACCTCGAAACCTTTCTCGTGCACGAGGATGCCTTCCTCCACCAGCCTGATGCGCTCTCCCGGCTGCAGGATGCCTACTTCCTCCTCACCGACCGGCGTTTGCAGATAATTGAAGTCCCCCGGGATCGGGTCAGCCTCCGCGAAGCCGTCAGGACCTACCTTTTCAACAGCCAGCTGCTGGAAATGGAACCAGGCAGGCTGCTGCTGGTGGTCCCCTCGGAATGCACCCGCAGCAAGGCCGTTTCAACCTTGCTGGAGACTTATCTCAGGGATCCGGAAAATCCGGTCAGCGAGGTCCTGTCCTTCAACCTGCACGAGAGCATGCGCAACGGTGGCGGGCCGGCCTGCCTGCGCCAGAGGATTGTCCTCAGCGCCAATGAGGAACGTCACCTCCGCGGGCGTATCCTTCTCGACGAGGCCCTCTGCCAGGACCTGACCGGCTGGGTCATGCGGCACTACCGGGATCACCTGTCGCCCGCCGACCTCGGGGATCCCCGGCTTCTGGAGGAGGTGCGGACCGCCCTCGATGAGCTGTCCGGCATCCTGCATCTCCCGGACCTCTACCAGTTTTGAGGCCGGATTTCCCAGACCACGCTTGCCCATTGCAGCTGGGAGGACACAGTAACGGCATGGCCCAGTTAACGGATATCGTCTCCTTTTGCGACCAGCTGACCCGCCGCCGGGAGGTGGCCGACTTCCCCGGTGCCAACAACGGGCTGCAGCTGCAGAATAACGGCACCGTGACCCGGATCGGCGCCGCCGTGGACGCTGGACGGATTCCCTTCGAGAAGGCCATCGAGGAGGGAATCGACTTCCTGATCGTTCACCACGGGATGTTCTGGAACACGCCGCGCAGCTATTCCGGGCCCTTGTACCACAAGCTCAAGCTGGCCATGGACCACAACCTGGCCGTCTACAGTTCGCATCTGCCCCTCGATGCCCATCCGGAGATCGGCAACAACCGCCTTCTGGCCGAGGCCCTCGGGCTGGAGGTGGCGGACTGGTTCCTGCCCCACGAGGGAACCCCCATCGCCCTGCTGGCCAGGGGCGCGGGCAGCCGGGAGGACCTCAAGGACCGTCTCCGGAAGGAATTCGGCGAGGCCTTCACCGCCATCGAGTTCGGCTCCGCCAATCCCGCCCGCATCGCCATCCTGACCGGCTCCGGGCGCAGCGCCCTTGCCGAGCTCAAGCGTCAGGGCACCGACACCCTCATCACCGGCGAGCTCCGCCAGGAGCACTTCAACCTCGCCCAGGAGGAGGGGCTCAACCTCTACCTCTGCGGCCACTATGCCACCGAGCGCTACGGAGTCACCGCTCTCGCCGAGCAAGTGTCCCGGAAGTTTGACCTCCCCTTTTCCTTCCTTCCCACCGGCTGCCCCCTCTGATCCACCTCAGGCCTCAGCAGACCTTTGTCCTTAGTCTTGGGTCCTTCGTCCAATTTTCCTTGCAAATTAGCCGGCGATGCCCACCTTCCTGCTTTTTCCGCGTCGAGAGGTCGGGTCTACCCCTCCTCCGCGACCATCCCGCATCCGCGGGACCAGACGGTCGGATTGGCTTCGGCGAGTCCTTCGGCTCCTCTCGGGAGGATCCCAGTGGTCGTGAATCAAAATACATCAATGGCAAAATCCCAACTCGACAAAACCAACGTTATCAGCGACTTCCGTACGCACGATTCCGACACCGGATCCCCGGAAGTCCAGATTGCCCTGCTCACGCAGCGCATCTCCCACCTCACGGAACACCTGCGGACCCACCGCAAGGACTTCCACAGCCGCCGCGGCCTGATCGCCATGACCAGCCGCCGCCGCAAGCTCCTCGACTACGTGAAGCGTCACGACCTCGAGAAGTACAAGCAGTTGCTCGAACGCCTGAAACTCCGCCGCTAAGCGCCGGGGTTTCTCGCTTTTGGGCGCGTTCACAGTCCAAAATTCCCCATCCCCTGCTCCGACATGTAGGAAGTCCGCCTGACCGGCAAGGTCGGCCAGGCGAACTTCCTAAATTCAGCAGGATGCGGGGAATAAACCCGATCCGGGAGCGCCTTGTTCCCGGCCCAGTACAGTCTATAATAAACATCCAATGCTGAAACAGAAACATTCCGTTACCGTTGAGGAATACGGTATCACGATTCAATCCGGCACCGTTGCCAAGCAAGCCAACGGAGCCGTCACCATCCAACTCGGGGAAACCACGGTTTTCGTGGCCGCCACCGCCGCCAACAGCATCCGCGAGGGGCAGGACTTCTTCCCCCTCCAGGTGGATTACCGCGAAAAGTTCGCGGCCGCCGGGCGTATCCCGGGCGGCTTCTTCAAGCGTGAAGGCCGTCCCTCGGAGAAGGAAATCCTGACTTCCCGATTGACCGACCGACCGCTCCGCCCGCTGTTCCCGAAAGGCTTTTTCAACGAGGTCCAGGTCCAGTCCCTGCTCCTCACCGCCGACCTCGTCAACGAGCCGGACATCCTGCTGGTCAACGGCGCTTCCGCCGCCCTGATGTGCTCCGACATTCCCTGGAACGGCCCCGTGGCCTGTATCCGGGTGGGCCTCATTGACGGCGAATTCATCGTCAACCCGACCCATGAGCAGCAGTACGAGTCGGAGCTGGACCTGATCTACGTCGGCAACGAGAAGGAAATGATGATGATCGAGGGCTCCGCCGAGGAAGTCCCGGAAGATGCCTTCATCGCCGCCCTCGAGTTTGCCCAGAAGGCCATCCAGCCGATCATCAAGGCCCAGAAGGAGCTGGCCGCCATGGTCGGCAAGGAGAAGAAGACCTTCGAGTTGTTTGTCGTGACGGACGAGAACCTGGCCTTCGCCCGGCAGATCGTCGGCGACCGCATGGCCGAGGCCGTCTTCAAGGAAGCCAAGTCCGACCGTCAGGCCGCCGTCGACGCCCTCAAGGACGAGGTCAAGGAGAAGATGATCGAGCGCGACGGGGAAGACAACTTCGATGCCAACCAGCTGATGCTGGCCTTCGAGGTGCTCCAGGAGGAAATCTACCGCCATAACATCCTCGACGCCGGCAAACGGGCCGACGGCCGCGGTCCCAAGGACCTGCGTCCCATCGAGTGCCAGGTCGGCCTCTTCCCCCGGGTTCACGGTTCCGCCCTCTTCCAGCGCGGGGAGACCCAGGGCATCGTCTTCACCACGCTCGGTTCGCGCTCAGACAACCAGAGCATGGACGGCCTGACCGGCGGACCGAAGGAAAAGAGCTTCCTCCTGCACTACAATTTCCCGAATTACTCGGTCGGTGAAACCGGCCGCATCATGGGCCCGGGGCGCCGCGAAATCGGCCACGGGGCCCTGGCTGAGCGCTCCCTGCTGCCGGTCCTGCCGGCGGAAGACGAGTTCCCCTACACCGTCCGCCTGGTTTCCGAAATCATGGAATCCAACGGCTCCACCTCCATGGCTTCGGTCTGTGGTGGCTGCCTTTCCATGATGGATGCCGGGGTGCCCATCAGCGACATGGTGGCCGGCATTTCCACCGGCCTGATCACCCGTTTCGACAAGGATGGCAAGCTGGAGAAGCACGTCGTTCTCTCCGACATCATCGGTGCAGAAGACCACTTCGGGGACATGGACTTCAAGATCTGCGGGACCAAAAACGGCATTACCGGGTTCCAGCTCGACCTCAAGATCCAGGGCCTCTCCCATGACGTGGCCAAGGAAGCCATCGCCCGCAACCGCGAGCTGCGGATGCAGATCCTCGAGGTCATGAAGTCCACCATCGACAAGCCGCGCGAAGAGCTCAGCCCGTACGCGCCGAGGATCGAGACCATCATGATCGATCCCGACAAGATCGGTGCCGTCATCGGCCCCGGCGGCAAGACCATCCGCCGTATCTGCGAGGTTTCCGGTGCGGAAATCGACATCAACGAGGACAACTCCGGCCGCATCGATGTCTACGCCACCAGCGGGCCCTCCATGCAGCGCGCCATCGACGAGATCAAGGCCATCACGGCCGAGATTGAGGAAGGCAAGCTGTACCACGGTACCGTCCGCGGGGTGAAGGACTTCGGCGCCTTTGTCGAGTGCCTCCCCGGCAAGGAAGGCCTGGTCCACGTCTCCGAGCTGGCCGACTTCCGCGTCAACCGCGTCGAGGATGTCTGCGCCCTCGGTGACCAGATGTGGGTCAAGTGCATCGGCATCGACGAGAAGGGCCGGGTCCGGCTGAGTCGTACCGCCGCCCTCGCCGAACGGAATGGCGAAAACGACGAGATCAGCGACAAGGTCGCCGCCGCCAAGGAAAAGGCCGGCTCCGACCACGGCGACCGCGGTGACCGCGGTGACCGGGGAGATCGCGGTGACCGGGGTGGCGACCGCCCCCGCCGCCGCCAGGGTGACCGTCGTCGTCCGCCGCGTCGCGGCAACCGCGGTGACCGCGGGGACCGTGGCAACCACGGTGACGATTGATCACCGGGACGGAGCCTGAAGTCCGATTTCAGGCTTTAAATCTTCCCACAGTCTGCTAAGAAAAAGACACATTTCCCTATAAACCCACCCACCCAAGCCCGGCCGGTCCCTCCAAATTCCCGGCCGGGCTTATTTTTTTCTGCTGTATTGACCGGTTTGGCGGAATGGGCAGAGTTTTCCGGGCATGCTCCTGGTCATCGACAATTTTGATTCCTTTACCTACAACCTGGTCCAGTACTTCGGGGAACTGGGTGTCGAGCAGGAGGTCTATCGCAACGACGCCATCTCGGGTGAAGAGGCCCTGGCGCTGAAACCGGACCGGGTCCTCCTCTCCCCCGGGCCCTGCAGCCCGAATGAAGCCGGCAACAGCCTGCGCATCCTCGAGGCCTTCGCCGGCACCGGAATCCCCCTTTTCGGGGTCTGCCTCGGTCACCAGTGCATCGGTCAGTTCTTCGGCGGCAAGGTGGTCCGCGCGGACCGCTTGATGCACGGCAAGACTTCCCCCGTGCAGCATAATGGCCAGGGCCTCTTCCGGGACCTGCCCTGCCCCTTCCTGGCCACCCGCTACCATTCCCTGCTGGTCGAAAAGGACTCCTTCCCGGACTGCCTGGAGGTCACCGCCGAAACCGCCGAGGGGGAAATCATGGGCCTCCGCCACCGCGATTTGCCCATCCACGGAGTGCAGTTTCACCCCGAATCCCTGGCTACCGAGCACGGCATGCAGTTGCTCCGCAATTTCCTCGCTCTGTGAGCCCTCCGGACCGGCTCAAAAGGCCCGGAATTAGGGGCTTTTTGGCCTGTTTTTATCTTGCCCTCAAAGCCTCTTTTCCGGTCTAATCGGGGCATTCCGTAAATCCGGCTGCGGCCGGATTTTGAATTTTTATAAATTGCTCATTATCAATGACTAAAAATAAGAACGCCCCCGAGGTTTACGATGCCTCGAAAATTGAAAAACTGGAAGGGCTGGAAGGGGTCCGCAAACGTCCCGATATGTACATCGGGGACACCAACGAAAGAGGCCTTCATCACTGCGTCTTTGAGATCGTCGACAACTCCATCGACGAGGCCCTGGCAGGCTACTGCAAGAACATCAAGGTCAGCCTCCACAGCGACGGCTCCATCTCCGTCGAGGACGATGGCCGGGGCATCCCGGTGGACATGCACGCCAAGCACAAGATGCCGGCCCTGGAACTGGTCATGACCAACCTCCACGCCGGCGGCAAGTTCGGCAAGGGGGCCTACCAGGTCTCCGGCGGCCTGCACGGGGTCGGGGCCAAGTGCGTCAACGCGGTCTCGGAATGGTTCGAGGTCGAGGTCAGCCGCGACGGGAGCGTCCACCACATGGCCTTCAGCCGCGGCAAGACCACCGAGAAAATGAGCATCATCGGGAAGACCAAAAAGACCGGGACCAAGATCAGCTGGCTTCCGGATCCCGAGATTTTCCTGACCACCCGCGAATTCAAATACGACCTCCTGGCCAAGCGCCTGCGC
>CAJXMX010000056.1 GCA_913056355.1 uncultured Opitutales bacterium | reverse complement strand
TGTCGCGGCGGGTTATAATCACAGCCTGTTCCTCAAGTCCGACGGCACCGTCTGGACAACCGGCCGGAATAATTTGGGTCAACTCGGCGACGGGACCATCGTGAACAGGTCCACCCCGGTCCAGGTCATGAGTGGGGTCAGCGATGTGGAGGCGGGTAATTCTCACAGCCTGTTCCTGAGGTCCGACGGCACCGTCTGGGCAACCGGTCGGAATAATTTGGGTCAACTCGGCGACGGGACTACCTTGACCAAGACCACCCCGGTCCAGGTCATGAGCGGAGTCAGCGCTGTCGCGGCAGGAGGCGAACACAGCATGTTCCTGAAGACCGACGGCACTTTCCGGGCAACCGGGTACAATTTTTACGGTCAGCTCGGCGACGGGACCACCGAGGACAAAGATACGCCAATTATCCACCCCTATCTTTTTGCCTGTATTCCATTGGACAGCGACGATGATGGAATTCCGGATGCCGATGAACTGTTCACTTACGGGAGCAATCGCCTGGATACCGATTCCGATCTGGACGGGATTGAGGATGGCACTGAAGTATTTTGGTACAATTCCGATCCGACCGCTTCGGACTCAAATGGTGACGGGATCCATGACGGGGAAGCGCTGGCAATGGGATTGGAGCCGATGGATGACCTGTCCCAGGTGATCGCCACTGTAGGTAATGATCCATTACGCTTTGGCTTCGACCTGTATTCGACATCCTCCATCCTCGACATGAATATCGGCTATTTGATGGTCACGGATGAGGGCGAGGGCATCAGCCTGCAGTTTGACATCGAATCCAGCGACGACATGGAAAACTGGTTTCTTGAGGAAACCATTTTGCGGGACATCGACATGAGCGGGGGCAAGGTCTTCCTGCGCCTGGATTACGGGCCGCAAAAGGCGGAGCCTTGAGCGGAAATCAGCCCGGGGAGGTCCGGGAGTCATGCGTGCCGGAACTGAATCACCGCGAACCGGCGGGGTTTCCCGGGTAAATCCATTCTTCGGAACAGCGTATTTCCGGATCTGGCAAAAGTTCTCAGGTTCCTCTTCCATCCATCCGGAATCGACCGCCCTGACCGCTTGACTTTCATTTGCGCAATCCGTAAATCCAGAGCCCGTGATCAGCGCCTGTGTACCTGCCAAGGACGCCATCAGTCCGGAATCTTCATGAGATTATTGCCGAAACTTTCCTTTCGGGTGATTCTCGTATCCCTGGTCATCCTCTGCTGCCTGGCCTCATTGGCATTGGGACTGCTGGTCAGCTTATTCCTGGCCGAGAACCGCACCGGATTGAAGGAGTGGCTTAATCCGTATGAGGTCCTCCTGTTCCTCGGCCTGATCGTATCCGTTTCAGTGGCCTGGCTGTTATCCAGGGTTCTCAACCGGATCTTCTTCAAGCCGATTCACGATCTCGCTGAAACCGCCCGGCACATCAACAGCAGGGGTGACTACAGCACCCGGGCCCAGAGAATCTACCAGGATGAAGTCGGCCAGTTGGTTGATTCATTCAATGAGATGATGGCGGAGGTGCAGGCGGCGGAGAATGCCCTCCGGGAACGCGAGCGGCGCTTCCGGATGCTGATCGAAAACGCCTCGGATATCATCATGATTCTCGATGGCGAAGGTACGATCCTCTATGGCAGCCCTGCCCTGAGCCGCTTATTCCGGGAAAAACAGGAGGCCTACCTGGGATATTCACTGTTTGACTTCATCCATGAATCGGATCTCTGGCGGTGCCAGCAAACCTTCAAGAATCTGAAGAAACGCAGCGGTGCGCCCCTCCGCTTTGAATTCCAGTTCCAGTGTGATGATGGCACCTGTCTGACCCTTGAAGCCATCGGCCGCAACCTGCTCCATGTGCACGGCGTGAACGGCATCGTGGTCAACGCCCGGGATATCACGGTCCGCAAGGAGATCACCAAGGAACTCATCAGCCACCGGGACGACCTTGAAAAGATGGTGGCTTCCCGGACCAAGGATCTGGAGGCATCCAGGGAGGCGGCCCTCGACCTTGCCGAGGACGCCAACCGGCAATGGCACCGGGCCGAGGAAGCCCTGGCCGAGCTGACCCGTTCCCAGGAGTTCCTGGCCAAGGCCAAGGACGCCGCTGAAGAGGCCAGCATCGCCAAGAGTAATTTCCTGGCCAACATGAGTCATGAAATCCGGACCCCGATGAATGCGGTGATCGGGTTGACCGACCTGGCCTTGAAGACGGAGTCCAAGGCCAAGCGGGAGGATTACCTGAGGAAGATTCTCCGCGCCTCCAATTCCCTGCTGGGAATCATCAACGACATTCTCGACTTCTCCAAGATCGAGCAGCGGAAGATCGAGTTGGAAGCGATCACCTTCGACCTCCATCAGGAAATGCGGACAATCAGCGAATTGTTCGGCACCAGTATCGAGGAGAAAGGACTGACCCTGCTGGTCGACTTCACGACGGACATCCCTTCAATGGTGGTGGGCGATCCCCTTCGGCTCCGGCAGATTCTCATCAACCTGATCGGCAATGCCCTGAAGTTTACCAAAGAGGGGGAGATCGCCCTTTCGGGACGCCTGCTCAAGCGCGAGAGGGGCAAGGTCAAGCTCGAGTTTTCCGTGTCCGACAGCGGCATCGGGATGGATGAGGAGCTCACCAAGAAGGTCTTTGAGACATTCAAACAAGGGGATGAGACGACAACCCGGGTATTCGGCGGAACCGGACTCGGCCTTTCGATTAGCAAACACCTCGTCGAGATGATGGGGGGAACCATCTTCGTGGAAAGCTTCTTTGGCAAGGGAAGCACCTTTACCTTTACGGTGGTCTTCCAGGAGGCGAGTAGAGCGCATATTGTGGAACCCCCGATGGCGCTGAAGAGCCTGCGCATCCTGGTCGTCGATGACGAGGAAGAGGTCCAGGTATCGCTCACCCACATGCTCAAGGACCTGTCCTTTAGAAGCGCTGGAGCGGGTTCCGTGGAGCAGGCTGTAAAGATGCTGGGGGCGGCTCCCTTTGGAGATCCCTTCCGGCTGGTCATCCTGGACTGGAACATGCCCAAACAAAAAGGCACCGAGGCCATCAAGATCATCTCCGAGCTGGACTCGATCCCGCTCAAGCCCCGTTTCATGATCATGAGCGGATTCTGGAATGAGGAATTGCGTATGGATCTGGAGGAGCACGGGGTTGCCGAATTCCTTCCCAAGCCTTTCAATGCCTCGACTGTGCTGGATTTCGTGATCCGCCAGTTCTCCGACGAGGTCATTGAAGTCGTCAATCAAGTCAAGAAGTCCGAGCCCGGCGGTGTGCCCGATTTAAGCCACGCCCACCTGCTGTTGGCCGAGGACAACGAGCTGAACCAGGAGGTTGCCCTCGGACTGCTTGAGGAGACGAAATGCAAGGTCACCCTGGTGGAAAACGGCCAGGAAGCGCTGGAGGCGGTGCAAAAGGAGGCCTTTGACCTGATCCTGATGGATATCCAGATGCCAATAATGGACGGTTATGAAGCGACCTCCAGAATGCGGACCCTGGAATCCGCGGGGGAATTGTTGGCAAAGGGCAGCGAGAGCGCGCAGCCCGGCCGGATCCCGATCATTGCCATGACCGCTGGAACCCTCAACCGGGACAAAAATCGCGCTACCGAGGCTGGAATGGATGATCACGTGCCGAAACCCGTCAATCCAAACCAGTTTTTCTGGGTCCTGGAAAAGTGGATTGGGCGGGGGACAACGGTTGAGGAAACGACAGCTCAGCAGCCCGGGGAGGAACCTCAGCAGATCCCGGGAGAAGGGCCTCTGGCTTCGCTGGCGCCGTTTCCGGGTATCGACCTCCAGAAAGGCTTGTTGCATGTCCAGGGCGATGAATTGCGGCTGCAGAAACTGATGCTCAAGTTCAGGCAGAACCAGGCCACGGTCATCAATGAAATCTCAAACGCCCTCGATGATGGCGACCGTCCGCTGGCGCACCGGCTGGCCCATACATTGAAAGGCCTGGCCGGCATGCTGGGAGCGACAGCGCTGCAGGAATCCGCCCGCGTACTGGAGACCGCCCTGAAGGAAGATCCCGGGGAAGCCGACGAAAAAGTTCTTCTGGAGGACACCGCGCAATTCTTGAGGGAGGTGATGAGCGGTCTTGAGCGGCTGCAGGCCGAAAAGCCCCCGGCGGAGAGAAGACCGGTGACATGCCTCCTTTCTGCGGAGGAGATTTCCCGGGCTATCGAGAGGCTTTCGTCCTTGCTCAACGATGGGGATTCACAAGCCCTGACCGTTTTTGAACAGTTGGATCAAGCAGGAGCCTTCCCTTGCGACGAAGCGCATGCGATCCGCCTGAAGAACCTGATCGTGGCCTATTCCTTCGAGGAAGCTGTCGAGTTTCTCAAGGAACTGGTTCAGATACACGCCAATGAGAATGGGCATTGATTATTGATGGAGACCAGACCCACTATCCTGGCGGTCGATGATGCGCCCGCCAACCTCGATGTCCTGATCGGGCTCCTGAGTGACCAGTACCGGGTCAAGGTTGCCACCAACGGGGAACTTGCGGTCAAACTGGCCACGACCGGCCAACCGCCGGACTTGATCCTGCTCGACATCCTGATGCCCCAGATGGACGGGATTGAGGTCTGCCGAATGCTGAAGGAACACCCGCAGTTGCGGGATGTTCCGGTCATATTCATCAGCTCGCTGGAGAATGTGGACGACAAGGTCAAGGCCTTCACTTCCGGCGGGGTGGACTACGTCACCAAACCCTTCCAGCCGGATGAGCTCCTGGCCCGGGTCAGCACGCACCTCACCCTGCGTAAAGTCCAGCAGCAGCTTGAGGAGCACAACAACCAGCTCGACGAACTGGTCCGCAGCAAGAGCCGGGAACTGGCGCGGGCTCACGACCGTCTGGCCCTCGTGGCCCGAACCAAGGGAGAGTTTCTGAAGCTCATTTCCCACGAGTTGCGAACACCGGCCAATGGAATTCTCGGGATTGCCGACATTGTCATGAACAGTTGCCCGGATAATGAGGATGTCATTGCCCTGAAACCCTATTTCGATGAGTCGCGGGAACGGATGGAATCCGTCATCGAGGATTCGCTACTGCTTGCTGAGGTCGATTTTTCGCAAAAGGAATTCAAGACAGTGCCTGTGTCCCTGCAGGCGATACTTGCCGATGCTTCCCGGGCCGTGAGCGGTTTTGCCGGCGAGCGGGAAGTCCGGATCGGAGCCATCCCGATGTGCAACACCGATGTGGAAGGGGATCAGGAATTGTTCAGGATGGCACTGACCACCCTCGTCAGGACCGCGGTGGCCTTGAACGCTGCCGGGGAGGAGGTCCGGTTTCGGTGTATCGACGAAACAAACACACTCACTCTCGTCATCGAGGCTGCCGGGAAGCCCCTTGATGAGAAGGCCATGGCCGGGTTTTTCGACCTCTCCAGCAGTGCCCGCTGCAGCACCCGGGTGGAAGCCCTTGGCCTGAAGCCGATTGTGGCGGAGAGGGTCGTATCCCTTTACGGTGGCTCCGTTCAGTTGCGCAACCAGGACGCCGGCACAATCGCCCTCGACGTGGTCCTGAAAAAGGCTTTCCCGGCGGAAAGCTAGGTAAGCGATTCCAGATCGCTGATTGGAAGGAGGAACCAGAAGGTACTCCCTTTTCCAATCTCACTCTCGACGCCAATGGTCCCACCATGGGCTTCCACGGCCAGCTTGCAGAATGTCAGTCCAAGACCGGTGGAGTACTTCTGTCTTTGGTTGTACATTTCCACCTGCCCGAACTTTTCAAATATCTTCTCATGACAATCGGGTGAGATACCGGGTCCAGTGTCCGCAACGGAGATTTTCAGCTCTTCCCCAGTATTTTCCAATACGAGGCGGACAGTGCCATCAGGCGGCGTAAATTTGACGGCATTACCGATCAGGTTGGTAATTACACGTTCGATAATATTTGCGTCAAACCTGAGAGGCAGCGTGTCGAAGGCCGATTCAAAAACAACGCTGGGACTATTGCCGAGGTCCTTGAAAGGTGCCGTTGCTTCTCTTGCCATCGGTACAATATCCTGTACCTCCGTGTGCAATGGCATTTCATCATTATCGAACCGGCTGATATCCAGCAACGTACTCACCATTTCAATGAGTCCCTCGCAGGAACGGGTTATGGAGTCCACATGGCGATGCTCCTTTTCCGAAAAATTGCCACTCCTTTTCAGCAGTTCCAAATGGCCGTTCATAATGCATAATGGATTGCGCATGTCATGGACCACCATGTGCACCAGGTTGTCCCTAAGGGCTTCCAGCTCCTGCAACTGGTGATAAGCCCTTTCGATACTCAAACGCTGCCTGCTGATTTCCAGATGGGTCTCCACACGGGCCAATAGAATCGCCGGAGTTATGGGTTTGGAAATGTAATCGACTGCCCCCAGGACCAGGCCTCTGGTTTCATCTTCGGTCTCCCCTTTGGCGGTGACAAAGATAATGGGGACATGCCTCGTTTCCTCCGATTGTTTCAACCTCCGGCAGACTTCATACCCGTCCATCTCCGGCATCATGATATCAAGAAGGACCAGATCAGGAACCTCCTTGGCACAAAGGGAAAGGGCTACTTTCCCACTCGTGGCAATCCGGGTCCTGTATTCTGGTGATAAAAGGCCGACCAGGACATCGATATTGGCCGGGGTGTCGTCAACGATGAGGAGACTTCCTTTTTTGGCTTCGCTGTTCATGGGCATGGCGGAGAAACTTGGCTACCTTACAGAGCCGTAGTTTGCAAGTCCTAGGGAACAAGGAAATTCTAATTCCGCCGTCCGCAAAAATCCCATACCCGCCTTCAACCACCATGGACAGCACATCGAACACAAGAAACACCGGGTCCAGCAGCAAGGAGCCGGACCGCCGCCGGGTCACCTGCAAGGGACCCGGCTACCTCTTTGAGCAGGGCAGGGGGTCGCTTGATTTACCGTCACGGCAGAAAGCGGTTTCCATCAGGCCTCGGCCATCCATATACTACCCCTGAAATGGTGAACTCCTGAATGAACCGGCCATGAAACCCCGCGTGCAGATTTCCCTTGATGTGACCAGCATCCCCGAGGCGCTGGATACCGCCGGGATGGCCATCCGGGCCGGCGTCGACTGGCTGGAGGCGGGCACGCCCCTGATCATTGCCGAGGGCATGAACGGGGTCCGGGCGCTGCGGGAACGCTTCCCGGACACGCCCATCGTGGCCGACCTGAAGACCATGGACGGCGGCTGGCTGGAGGCCGAGCTGATGGCCAGGGCGGGTGCGGACATCGTGGTCGTCATGGCCCGGGCGCATGAGGAAACCATCAAGTGCGTGGTCCGGGCGGGCCGCGACCTCGGGATCCGGGTCATGGGGGACAACCTTGGCTCACCGGACATGGTCGGGGCGGCGAAGTTCCTCGAGGATATGGGCTGCGATTTTGTCATCCATCACATCGGTTATGATGAACGCCGCGGAATCGCCGCCCGCGGCGGGCGCATGCCGAGTCCGCTGGACCAGCTGCGCGATGTCGTGCAGGCCTGCTCGGTCCCTGTCCAGGCCGTGGGCGGGCTGACCATCGAGCAGGCCATCCGCACTCCCGAATACGGTGCCCCGCTGGTGGTCCTCGGGGCGCCGCTGACCATTGACGCCGACGCCTTCAGGACGGCCTCGGGGGATGTCGAGGGATCCCTGCGGCTGATTTGCGAAAAGGTCCACGCCTATGGGGACATTCCCGTGGGCCGTGAGCCGGAAGGACTTTTCTGAGATGAAACCGAAATTACAGCCTGCCGTGGTGAACTTCGGTCCCGAGCCGGGATCCGTGGAGCTGCGTGAAGTGGAAATCCCGATACCGGGCGAGCAGGAGGTCATCGTGGAAGTGGGCGCCGTGGGCGTTTGCGGAAGCGATCTCCACCAGTGGAAATCCTCCCATTCGTGGAAGGTCAACTACCCGGTCATCCTCGGCCATGAGTTTGCCGGAACGATTGTCGAGACCGGAAAACGCGTGACCGCCTGGAAGGAAGGCGACCGGGCGGTCAGCGAGACTGCCGCCGTTATCGACGAGTCCAGCCCGCTGACCCGGCAGGGTCAGTATAACCTCGACCCTGCCAGGAGGGGATTCGGGTACGGAGTGGACGGCGCCATGACCCGATTTGTCCGGGTGCCCGAGCGCTGCCTGCACCGGATTCCGGACAGCCTGCCTTTTGAGAAGGCCGCGCTCACCGAGCCCTGCTGCGTGGCCTACAATGCGACCATCCGGAATTCCCGCATCGAACCGGGCGATTGTGTCCTGGTCATTGGGCCCGGCCCCATCGGTATCCTCTGCGCGGCCATGGCCCGGCTCTGCGGGGCGGAGGTGGCCGTGCTCGGCCTTCCCCGGGATGAAGAGCGGCTCAGGGTGGCCAGGGCTTATGGATGCCATACTTTCGTTGACGATCCTTCAGCGTGGTGCCGGGAACGGGACGGGCTCGGCTGCGACGGGGTGATCGACGCGGCCGGCGTTTCGGCGGCCCTGCGCACCGCCATGGACAACGTCCGCCCGGGCGGCTGGATCACCAAGGTGGGGTGGGGGCCGCAACCGCTGGAAATGTCGCTCGACCCGATCGTCCAGAAGAATGTCACCCTGCAGGGCAGCTTCAGCCACAACTGGCCGGTCTGGGAACGGGTCATCGTGCTGCTCGGCGAGGGGCGGCTGAATTCCGGTCCGGTGGTCGGAGGCATCTGGAATCTTTCCGATTGGGAAACCGCGTTTGCCTCCATGCATTCCGGAAGTATCGTCAAAGCGCTCCTGAAACCGAGACTTTCCCTTTAACTGAACATCCATTGCCCATGAGACTTGAAGACAAAGTGATCATCGTCACCGGCAGCACCACCGGCATTGGACAGGTCATCGCGGAAAAGTGCGTCGCCGAGGGGGCCCGGGTCCTCATCCACGGACGGGACCGCAAGGCGGGGGAAGCGATGGTTGACAAGCTGCAGGGCTCCGCCGCCTTTTGCCAGGCCGACCTGGCCGATCCCGCCTCGCCGGAGAAGATCATCCGGTCCGCGCTGGAATATTTCGGAAGGATCGATGCCCTGGTCAACAATGCGGCCTATGTGCCGAAAGGGAATTTGCAGGACACCGATCCCGACCTGTGGCACCGCGTCCAGGCAGTTAACCTGTATGCGCCCTACCGCCTGATCCAATTGGCGTTGGATGAGCTGAAGAAGGCGCAAGGCTGCGTGGTCAACATCGGCAGCATCAACGCCTATTGCGGGGAACCCGACCTTTTCGCCTACAGCATTTCCAAGGGCGGGCTGACCACCCTGACCCGCAACCTCGGGGATTCGCTGCACATGAAGCACGGCATCCGGGTCAACCAGGTCAATCCCGGCTGGACCCTCACACCGATGGAAATCAAGAAAAAGCAGGAGCACGGCCTCCCGCCGGACTGGTACCAGCATGTGCCAAAGGAGTACGCGCCCTCCGGATCCATCCTGCCGCCCGAGACCATTGCCGCCTGCGTCATCTACTTCCTTTCCGACGAGAGTCGTCCGGTCTCCGGCAGCGTGGTGGACCTCGAGCAGTATCCGGTGATCGGCCGCAACCCGCCCAAGGGGCATGACTGATACGCCCACATCCGCCCTGTGGCCGCGGCTGGCCGCCTTTCCCAAGGCATGGATGGACGCCCTGTGTATTGATGGATCCATGACGCTGGCGGAATGGATAAAGCTATCCCGCAAGCTGGAGATCGACGGGCTGGAGTTTTATTCCGGCTTTCTGGACCTGAAGGACCGGTCGAGGTGGGCGGATTATCGCCGTAGGGTGGAGGACCAGGGACGCTGCATCCCCATGCTTTGCTGCTCTCCTGATTTCACCCATCCCGATCCGCAATTCCGGAAGCGTGAGATCGACAAGGAAAAGGGCTGGATCGACATGACCCGCGAGCTGGGCGGTGAATACTGCCGGGTGCTGTCCGGCCAGCGGCGGCCGGAGGTCCCGCGCTCCGACGGGCTGGCCTGGTGCCGCGAGTGCATCCACGAGTGCCTCGGGCACGCAAAGGCGAACGGAGTCACCCTGGTCATTGAAAACCACTACAAGGACAATTACTGGACGTATCCGGAGTTCGCCCGGAAAATGGACGTCTTCTGCGAGCTGGTGGATTCCATCGAGGACGACCATTTCGGCGTGAACTACGATCCCTCGAACACCCTTCTGGCCGGGGAGGATCCGCTTGAGCTGCTGAAACGCGTGAAGCACCGGGTCAGGACGATGCATGCCAGCGACCGGTACCTCGCCGAGGGGACCATCGAGGACCTGAAGAAGGAAGAGAATGTCGAAGGCTATGCCGCCCGGCTAAGGCACGGGGAAATCGGCAAGGGCCTGAACGACTACGACGCCATCTTCGGGCAGCTCCGCTCCGTCGGCTTCGCCGGCTGGATCAGCATCGAGGACGGGATCAACGGCCTCGGGGAGCTGCAGCGTTCCGTCGCCTTCCTGAGATCGAAAATCAACCTGCATTGGAAGGACAGGCTATCATGAAACGTCGCAGATTTCTGGGGACAGCCCTTGCCGCCGGGCTTGGCCAGGCTATTTCTTCCCCGGCAGGCGCCGCACAGAAAAATCAGCCCTTGCCCGCCAGGGAGAAGGATCCCTTTCTGGAATCGGTCATGGCCAAGTGCCGCTTGCAGTTATTTGACCAATACCTGGCGTTCTGGGAAGCGGGCGGATACGACAGCCAGAACGGTGGCTTCATGTGCTACCTTCACGACGACGGATCGGTGGAAAATGACCGGAAGGACATCTGGTACCAGGGTCGGGGAATCTGGGTTTACGCATTCCTCTACAACGAGATAGACCGGAATGAACGGTGGCTGGAACGGGCCCGCAAGTCCCGGGATTTCATGGTTGCCCGGATGCATAATGGCGATGGTACATGGCGGGATACAGTCAACCGTACCGGTCAACCGGTCGACGGGATCGCCATTGACCGGTCCAACAACATCTATGGCGCCTTGTTCGCCGCCGCCGGACTGATCCAGTACGCCAGGGCCACTGGAAGCCAGACGGACCTTGACCTGGCCAGGCTCTCCCTGCTCAAGTCCATTGACCGCTACGAGGATCCGGGCTACCCGGGCGTGGTCGCCCCCGGCGAGGAAGCACCCGGACTGCGCGCCCAGGGACATGCCTTCATGTTTGTCTGGGTCGTTCCGCAATTCCTGGAGCTGGATGATGATCCGCGTCTGGCAGCGGTCCTCGGGCAACAGTTGGAGTCGCTGGAGGACAAATTCTGGAACGCCGAATACGGCATCTCCAACGAGATCCTTCTCCACGATTATTCACGCCTGCCTTCCCAGGCCGACCGGATGATTCCGGGCCACAGCATCGAGGCCCAGTGGATGTGTATGCGGGAAGCGCTCCGAAACGGGGACTGGCCGAGGTTTCACCGGTTCAAGGAACGCATGCACCGGCTGATCCGCATGACTTGGGATTATCCCTTCGGCGGAACCTGCGACACAGCCTACCAGGTGTTTCCATCGGACGACACACCCGCCGGGCCGGTGCTGGACATCAAGACCATGTGGGCTCAGGCGGAAGTCGCCATTGGCTGCCTTCTCGCATACCAGCAGACCCGGGAAACATGGGCCCGGGAATGGTTTGAACGGAGCTGGAATTTCATCCAGCGCACCATGGTCACCGATTGCGGTGTCTGGCGGCAAGCGGTCGACCGGCAGGGGAAGGACAAGCAACGGGAAGGAATTTCCATCCACCGCAAAGGCAACTTCCACCAGCCGCGCTGCCTGATGTATTTGATGCTGACACTGCGCCAGATACTGGCCTCCGATTGATCCGTGCCCAGGCTCCCATGCCCGACAAGGGACAAGGGGACAGGCAGGCAATTCCTTTTGAAGGTTAAGATCCGGCAGCACTGGGCCTCGTTGAGACAAGGAATCCGTAGTGCTCGAGGAAAGTCACAAACCGGCCGTCCGCGCGGATGTCCTCCTGGAAGTCCGGATTGTCCATCAGCCGGGGATAAGTCCAGGGGCTGGCGCAAACCGTCTCAAGGGTGACCATGCGGATGGGATCACTTTGGATGTCCTTGAAAATTGAATACGCCAGTTTGGGGGAGACCAGGTCGGCCGCCTCCAGGAGGACGGCTTTCTCGACATACTTGAGCAGCGAGTCCGGTTTGCTGCCGAGTTTGTTCATGGCTAAGCGCAGTTCCTCGCGGGCCTTTTCCGGGTCGTCGTCCATGTAGTACAGCTTGGGACGAATCATCTCCGTATCAAAGGTACAGGCGGCAAGTGGATTGGGCGGCAGGTCGATGTTCTGGAAACATTTCTCGATGATTTCATGCGCCTCCTCATCCTTGCCGTTCAGGATCAACAGCGCGGCCTGGTTGGCCTCCTCGTTGACCTGGAGCGGACAAACCCAGTCGCCGTGCCCCCGGTGATGGGCCTCCCATTTGGTGTGCCAGTCCCTGGCATAGGCATCGAACTCCCCGTTAAGCATGGCCACGGTCATGCGCCCGTTGCGCCAGGTCGCCGGATCGCAGCCCTCGGTGATCTCCGTCTCCTTGAGAGCCTTTTCGTAGGCCTTGAACGCATCCAGACTTCCGGAGACCAGGAATTCATAATACAGTTTGTTGAGCAGGTAATGCTTCCGCTCCGGGAACTTCTCCAGGGCCCGCTCGTAGATCGGGATCAGCTTGCTGTACTGGGCAGTGTCATGGAGGTTTGAAGTCAGGTAGTTGAAGACAAACGGCGCGTCCGGGTTTTGCTTGTAGATAGCCTGCAGGATTTCAATGGCCTTGTCGATCCGGCCCAGCCGCCGGTAACAGAAAGCCAGCATGGTCAGCGTTTCCGTATCGTTTGGCACCAGGGCCAGCGCCTTGTCCAGGCTCCGGCTTCCTTCCAGGAAGTCGTTGGTCACGACAAAGGAATAGAATCCCTCCGCGCGCAGGGTGGCGACATTGCCGGGTCCAAGGTCCCGCGCCTGGTCCAGATCGGCTAGCGCGGCATCCGCCTCCACCTGGACCGCCGGATTGGCCTGGTCGAAGCTGAACAGCTGCATGTAGCGACGGCTGTGGATGACCGACCGGAGGGCCCATGCCTCGACAAACTCCGGGTCCGCCCGGGTGGCGAAATCCAGGTTTTTTTCGGCTTCCGCGAGCACGTCGAATCCCACCCAGAAGCCGGCAATTCCGTTACGAGCCTTCAAATAGGCATCGTAGGCGGCGACCACCCTGGTCGGGACCCGGTCCAGGATGGCTTCCTCTTCCGGGGTGATCCGGGCCTGCACCCGCTGGGCGATCTCGCGGGATATTTCCGACTGCAGGGCAAAGAGGTTCTCGATCCGGCGGTCAAAGGTTTGCGCCCACAGATTCTTCTCGGTCTCCGCGTCGACCAGTTGGACGGTGACCCGCAAATCCTCGTCGTTGCGCTGGACGGATCCCTCGACAATGTAGTGGACCGCCAGCTCGTCGGCCACTTTCCGTAAATCACCGGAATCCTGCTTGAAGCGAAGGACCGAATTCTTCGAGGCGACGGCCAGGTCATCGATCCTGGCCAGCTGCGTGATCAGGTCCTCGTGCATGCCGGCGGTGAAATACTCATTGTCCGCGTTGGCGCTCAGGTTCGTGAAGGGGAGCACCGCGATGGTCCGGCCGGACTCCGCCTCCGGCTCCCCGGCGCCGGGTCCCAGAAACAGGAAGACCAGGAACAGGAGAGCGAACCCCACCGTCGGCACCGCCGCCCCAAGGGCAAAAGCCGCCCAGTTCCGTCCCCGGGCCTGGCCCGGGTCTGCGGAGGCCTCGTCCTCCTCCGGTTGCTCCGGCGTGCGACGCATGCCCCCCGGGCTCAGCTCGTAGGCCCAGGCCAGCAGGACCACCAGGGGGAGCCCCAGCGCGCACATGAAAAAGACCAGCCGCATGCCCCAGTTGGGCACCTCGAAGGCCGGCAGGAGGATGGCTGCCACCTGCAGGGTGATCCAGGCCACCACCAGGTAGGCACCCGCCGCCCGGAGGACCTTGCGCCGCTTCAACTCGGAAAACAAATGCCTCATCGTCGCCTTTCCGGCAGGTGTATTACCGGGGGAATCGGGCGCTTTCTCCGGTGGGTCGGGTGGAGGATAGTCTGGCATCTTGCAAATATGGCTTCAGCATGCGCCGCTGAACCGGCGTATCGATTACTTTCATTGTAGAAAAACAATCCTTAAATCAAGAGATTAGGCCATTCCATTTCAGGAGAAGAAGGCTCGAGCTGCGATTTGGATTGTCATTTCCCGTTTTGGAAACAATTGAAAACTTTCAATGCCTCCCCGGCGATTTCACTTCTCCCTGTGGTTGATCCTGGCCCTCTGGCCGGCCGGCCAGTCGTTGGCCCAGGAGCCCGAGTCGGCGATGCCGGAGTTCGACCTGGAAGAGGTTCCGGTAATCCACAGCGAGACCCGATTCAGGCCGAAATTCTCCAAGGAGGTCCCGACCTTCAGCTTCTATGAGCAGCCCGAACTCCCGCGCGGGGAGCTGATCCTGGCCCTGGAGTTCATGGACCGCTACCGGGACAGTCCCATCCCGGGTTCCTTCAAGTGGGCCGGCCTGCTGCACTTTCCGGTCATCGACGGGCGGGAGCAGACCTACCTGAAGTACATTTGCCTCTACTTCTACGACGACCGCATGTTCGGTTACGACCCGACGGCACGATACGACTCTGAGCGCCGCTTTGCCGTGCCCATCCAGTACGAGGACCGGATGAACGACGAGGTCCTGTTCCGCTTCGCCCGGAGTTACGTGGAATCGATTTTCCCCGCGGACCAGGACATATTCTACATGGATGAATACTACGATCCGGAGGATCCCTCCATGGGCTACGAGCAGACCATGGAGTTCATCGATATCCCGGAAGGCCGCATTGCCCCGGTGCTGCCGTCACAAAAGGGGAAGCAACCCGAAGAACTGGTCCAGCTGGTCTACCTCTTCAGCATGTCCCCGAACCTGGATGCCGGGACGGCCAAGGCCCTCGGTCCGGGGGAGGACTTCACCCGATGGCCGGAGTACAGCTGGTCGGCCTTCTGGGACGCCGTGACCGCTGCTCCGCCGGATCCAATCACCACCGCCCGCTCCCTGGTGGCCCCGCGCTGGTCCCGGATCGCCGAGTACCGCTATCCCAAAAAGATCCTCCTCCTGTGGGAAATCGAGGCCCACAAGCGGGTCCTGCTCTTCAACATCGGGGAAAAGGTCTACGCCTATCATCCGCGCTTCGGGGTCTGGCGCACCGGCGCCATGCTTGCGGATGTCGAAGGGGACGGAAAGAACCTCTCCGGCATGCTCCGCTATCCGGGCATCAAGGTCCTGCCGGAAATTGTCTTCCTCGAGGATCCTCCCGACCCGCCACTTGACGACGGACAGGACTGACCCGCCCCATCCGGATTGATCTTCGGAGCAGGAGTTGCTGCCGCCGAGGGACAGAGGCGGCTCAACAGGCCTGTAGTTTCGCCTGCCGTTAAGCATCATTGCCACCGCCCGGAAAATTTTCCAAGCTGAACGGCAATCAACATGGCAGGTTCATCTGAAATTGAAGTTACGCGGCCCAACCGCAAGGAGCTGGCCATCCGCCTGGGCGTCGTGCAGCGGGAGGCGGCCGACCTCGGAATCCCTTCGGTCGTCATAATTGAAGGGCTGGACGGGAGCGGCAAGGGGCGCCTCCTCAACAAGCTGATCCTCGAGATCGACGCCCGGGCCTACGATATCTACTCGACCCATGCCAGCGATCTGCCCTCGCGCGACTATCCGCTCCTCTGGCGGATGTGGAACCACACCCCCGTCGACGGCAAGCTCCAGTTCTTCGACCGGAGCGCCTATTACCTGGCCCTCGACGCCTGGGCGGACGGAAATCTCGATGCGGAGGGGTTTGACCGCTACATGGAGGATCTGCGCCAGTTCGAGAAGCAGCTGGCCGACAACGGGACCCTTCTCCTGAAGATCCTCCTGACGGTTTCAAAAAAGGAGCAGGCGAAACGGTTCCGCAAATACGAGAAGAATCCAAAGACGGCCTGGCGCGTGACCAGCAAGGACTGGCGGCGCAACCGGCAGTACCGCGAGTACCTCAAGCAGGCCCGGTCGATGATGGAGGCCACCGGACAGCCCTTCGCCCCGTGGAAGGAAATCCGTACCGACGACCTCAAGGAGGCCGCAATCGAGCTCTACGAAACGGTCATTGCCGCATTTGAAACCGCCGTCGCCGCCCGGAAAAAAGTGGCCGCCAGGAAGCAGCCGGCTCGTCGCTGGGTCAGCTACAAGGGACCCGATCACCTGGCCCAAGTCGACCTCACGGGCCGGCTCGAACGCGATCATTACAAGAAGCTCCTCAAGAAACGCCAGAAGGAGATCAACGACCTGGCCCACCAGATTCACGAGCACCGGATCCCCGTGGTCATGGCCTACTGCGGCTGGGACGCGGCGGGCAAGGGGGGTTGCATCAAGCGCCTCCTCCAGGGAGTCGACCCGCGCAGCTTTTCGGTCGTCCCCATCGGCGCACCGACGAAACTGGAGCTCAGCCACCACTACCTCTGGCGCTTCTGGCGGGTGCTTCCCCCACGCGGGAAAATCACCATCCTCGACCGCTCATGGTACGGGCGGGTCCTCGTCGAGCGCGTCGAGGCCCTGTGCTCGAACAAGGAATGGCAGCGCGCCTACGATGAGATCAACGTGATGGAGCGGCACCTGGCCGATTTCGGGACGGTGGTCATCAAGTTCTGGCTCCATATCGACCAGGACACCCAGCTGGAACGCTTCCAGGCCCGGGCCGCGAACCCGTTCAAGCAATGGAAGATCACCGACGAGGACTGGCGCAACCGGAAGAAGTTTCCCCGCTACGAGCAGGCCGTCAACGAGATGATCGAGCGCACCGACACCCCCTACGCCCCCTGGACGATCGTCCCCGCCAACTGCAAGATGACCGCCCGTATCCAGACATTGGATACGTTTATTGGGGCGGTCAAGTCCGCCCTGAAGGGCCGGTAGTCACCCGGCTGCATGTATCGGATCCCGCCTTTCCTCCTAGACGGAGGCGGAACGCACCGCTTCGATGAAGGCCCGGACATTATCGCTGGGGACGCCGGGCGGCATCCCCCCGCCGCAGGAGGGAATGATCCGGCGGGTATCCTCAATGTTGGACAGCATGGCTGTCGTCTCGCGACGGACCGTATCCACGGATCCGGAGGCAAGCACATCCCTTGGCGGAAGGTTGCCAAGCAGGGTGACCTGATGGCCGGTTAACTCCTGCAGATCCGGCAGGGAGACATCGTATCCCATGTTGAACAGGTTGACCCCCATTTCCGGCAGGATCGGGGCACAGACCTTGCAGGGGGCATCGTTGTGGAGGAATTTGATGCTGACCGGAAAATCGTAAAGCTCCCTGAAGTAGGGCAGGCCGAAGCTGCGGACCTCCCGCTCGCCCATGAAGCCGATGATATCGTCCAGGAGGAAAATCCCGTCGATGGTCGGGAAGGTCTCCATCTGCAAGCGGATCCAGGCCTTGAGGAAATCCGTCACCTTGCGCATCAGGGCATGCGCCTGCCC
>CAJXMX010000055.1 GCA_913056355.1 uncultured Opitutales bacterium | reverse complement strand
CCCGACACAAGTTGGAGTTAATCGGACCCAGCCAATTGCATGGTTTCGGGCTTTCAGCCCTTGCGCGGTTTTTCTATGCATCACCCAGTCCTGCTCCCGCTTCCGCGGGATCCGGGCTGGGCTGATATGGGATCCGGCCTTTGGCCGTTCCATGGCCCTGGAATTTCGTACGGCCTTTGGACGTCCCACGGTCTTGGAATTCCGAACGACATTCAGCCGTCCCACGATCTTGAATTTCCGTACGGCCTTCGGCCGTTTCATTGCTTCCATCACTAGCTCGTCGTTCCATAAAACTCCGAGAAGAACCAGAAATAGATTGATTGCGAGAACTGCATTGCTCCTGCTGGCCTGCCTTCCGGTAACTGGAATGAATTGGGATTACTCCGGTCAGCTGACCCTGCGCGGCGGATGGAACCGGGTGGCTGCGGAGTCGCTTTTCCACCACTACCTGGGGGATTCTTACGCCGATGCCTCGGCCGAGCTGCGGCTGATGCCGGAGTGGTCCCATGGTCCGCATCATGCCGTGCTGCATTATGAGGCGGTGGCCCTCAATAATGAGCTCCTCCGCCTCCCGCCGGGCTTGCTCGGCAGCCTCCCGGGAACCGCCTATGCGCTGCCCGACGATTCGCGACGCCTGTTCGACCTGACCCATGTGTTCGACGGGTCCGGGAAAAAGCAGTCCTACCATCGCTTGGATCGCCTGTTCTACCGCTACTCCGGTGATTGGGGGGACCTGACTCTCGGCCGCAGCGCCGTCACCTGGGGCAACGGCTTCGTCTTCAACCCGATGGACCTCTTCAATCCCTTCGCCCCGACGGATGTGGAGCGCGACTACAAACTCGGCGACGACCTGCTCCTGCTCCATTTCTATCCGTCCGGCTGGAACGGCCAGATGGACTGGCAACTGCTGGTCGTGCCGAGGCGGAATCCAGCCAGTGGAAACCTCCGGATGGACCAGAGCTCGGTCGCCCTCAAGGCGCATTTGCTGGGTAGCGAGATGGAATGGGATTTCCTCGCCGCCTGGCATTATGATGAGCTGGTGGCCGGAATCGGCACCCTCGGCTACCTCGGGAACGCCGTCTGGCGCTGGGACACGACCCTGGCCTTTCCGGGCGAGGGCGACCCGCTCCTCAGCACCGTGGCCAACATCGACTACTCGTGGACCTGGGGCGGCCGCAACTGGTACGGGTCATTGGAATTTCACTACAACAACATCGGGACCGGCGATTACCAAAACATCCCCGCCGAGGATAACCTCCTGGCCCGGCTGGAACGGGGCGAAATGTACACCCTCGGGCGCGCCTATCTGGCGCCGTCGGTCCAGGTCGAGCTCCATCCTTTGGTCAACCTGTACCTGGCCGGCATCGTCAACGTGGAGGATCCTTCCGCGGTGCTCCTTCCGCGCCTGGTCTGGAACATGAGCCAGAACACCGAGCTGACCCTCGGGGCCAACCTGGCCCTGGGAGGGCGGGGGACCGAGTTCGGCGGCATCGAGCTGCCCGGGATGGAGGGGACGCTTAAGGCACCGGGCCGGGTCTACCTGTGGCTGAAGGCGTTCTTCTAGATATCGCGGTATCCGAGAGGCGTAATCCAGAAATCCCCTTTTAGGGCGTTGGACTTGTCGCCCCGTAGGGGCTCTCAATAGTTCTTTGGCCCCTGGTTCCAGGGCTGTTCCGCTGCGCTGAACAACCCTTCGCTGTAATACATGGCCCCCTTGGGGCCGGCGTCAGGAATCTGCCGTGGCACACAACTGGCATGGATTTGCCGTTGCACCGGAGGTGTGATACCAGTGAGGGGACAGAAGCATGATACTGCCGAGGCACCGGAGGTGTGATACCAGTGAGGGGGCGGAGGCATGATACTGCCGTGGCACCGGAGGTGTGATACCAGTGAGGGGGCGGAGGCATGGTTTTGCCGAGGCACCGGAGCGGAGCCATGCTTTTGCCGCGGGTGCTCCGGCCTCGAAGAGGCCATATGATGAAGCGAAGGGCTAAGGTCGCTCCCGCCTAGCGGGAGCGGACCGCAGCCCTGGTAAACTGGCGGCATTAAATCGAAGGAGCCCCAAAGGGGCGACATGTTTCCGAACCAACCCCGCAGACAGGACGCCTGCTTTGGGTGATTTCTCCCTTCCCCAGGCTATGGAAACCGGCAAAGCGCAGGAACCCGGGCCAGCTAAATCAGAGAATTAACCGTATGTTAAAAGCAGTCTTTTACCCCGAATAATTGCCTGTAAGGACCCAATGAACTGGAGGGAACTAATTGGCAATAAGAAACTTGTGGAGGTCCGACCCCGCGGTGCTCATTCGGCCACAACAGGTGAGAATTCCGGATGGATCTGGATACTCCAGAAGCCCTACCGAAGCCAGCAACCATCATCAAGATCCACCCGGCTGGGAATTTCCTGAAATTTCCTGAGGTGATGTCCGCCCCGAATACGCACTGTTATTTGGGGAGGTCCCGGTTTGCGGGATTCTTCCCATGAATCCACTCATACCCAAACCACTTAAGTCTGTAAAAGGAGGCAGCCATGAAATTGAAATCAAAATTCAGGGGCATCCTGGCGGGCAGCGCCTGCCTGGTGACCTTTTTCCCAGCCTACACAAGCATCGCGGAAGTGACGTTTACCCGGCTCCTCAGTGGGGAGCTTGTCGAGGATCCCGGACAATTTTTCGGTAGCAGCTGGGGTGATTACGACGGTGACGGATATCCCGATCTCGTCCTGACCGGCATAGATGGCAACCGCCTTTACCATAATAATGGTGACGGCACCTTAACCAGGATCGAATCCAGTGCAATCGCCGAGGATATGGATGGTTGGCCAGTTTGGGCTGATTATGACAACGACGGATACCTCGATCTCTTTGTCTCCAGTTTTTTCCATGGCCCGGACCGGCTTTACCGAAACCTGGGGGACGGTTCCTTCAGCAGGGTCATCCTGGACCCGGAGGAAAACATTGTTAACCATTCCGCCTGCTGGGGTGACCTCGACAATGACGGGTTTGTGGACCTGTTTGTGGCCAACACGGCCAATCAGGTGAATTACTTCTACCGGAACAACGGAGATGGTAGCCTGACCGGAGGTCCGGCTCCGGAGCTGGGCGGATCCGCAGTCTCCCACTTGTCCCAGTGGACCGATTACGACATGGACCGTGATGTGGACCTGCTGGTTGCCCAGGTGGATATGCATTTCCGCAATGATAAAGGGGTTCTGGTCCGTGGAGAGGGTTCCCCATATGACCGGGGGACCTTTGAGGATATCGACATCGCCTCTGCGGATTACGACAACGACGGGGATCTCGACCTGGTCGTCGTGGGAATGCTGGGCAACCGGCTTTACACGAATGACGGTGCCGGCAACTTCACGGAAGTACTCGACGACGCCATCCAGGGGGCGGGGATCCATACATCAAGTTGTGCCGCATGGGGGGACTATGACAATGACGGAAAGATCGACCTCTTTGTTGGTAATTTCTATGATGAAGCAGATCTCCTCTTCCATAATGAAGGGGGAGGGGTGTTCTCCCAGGTGACGGAGGGTCCGCTGGTCAACCGGAAGGGCTATAACTGGTCGGCCTCATGGGCGGATTATGACAATGACGGGGATCTCGACCTCGTTACCACGGACGGATTTTTCGAGGAGTACCCCGATCTGCCTCCCCGGCCCTTTGTCCTCTACCGCAACGACGGGGGAACCAACAACTGGCTCGAGATTTCGCTCAAGGGGACGGTCTCCAACGCCTCCGCCATCGGGGCCAAAGTCTACGTCACCGCCACCATCAACGGCGAGGAGGTGACCCAGTTGCGGGAGATCACCGGCCACGCCAGCGACCTGCGGGCCCACTTCGGGCTGGGGGATGCCACCATCGTTGACCGGATCGTCATCGAGTGGCCCTCGGGGAATGAATGGTTCCTCGATGATGTGGAGGTGAACCAGATACGGACCGTCGAGGAGTACACCTCCTTGTCCAAATTCGTATACCGGGACTTGAGTCCCAATGGGCTTCATGGCTGTATCATTGACCGGTATATTGGCAATGATCCGGTGGTTACAGTTCCGGGCAGAATCCGGGCGCTACCGGTCGCGGTCGGAGAGGATGCCTTCGAGAATTGCAGCCATGTCAATTGCGTCATTTTTCCGGACAATATTACCTCCATCCCAAAAAACTCCTTCACTGGTTGCAACGGATTGGAGAGGGTCATTATAGGCAAAGATGTCAGTTCCATTAAGGTTTCTGCTTTTTCCGGTTGCAGCAATCTCACCGGCATCCAAGTGAGCGATTTGAACCCGGATTACTATAGCCTGAATGGGGTTCTCTACCAATCCGATGAATTCGGGGATTATCTCCTCTGGTACCCGCAAGGTCGGGTTGGGGCCTACACCATTCCTGACGGGATACGGGGCATTGGGAGGTTTCCCTATGATTTATCCAGTGACAGGTTCAATGGATGCCCGATGCTGACCAGTGTCACAATTCCGGCCAGTGTCGGAATATTAGGTATGGATGACTTCAGGAATTGTGAAAACTTGAAAAGCGTCTTTTTCAATGGGGATGTTCCTCTTGTTTATGATCCACATTTTGGAGCGGGCGGTCTTCTTACATCTCCCATTTTAAATAATGTCTTCAGGGATTCTCCAAACGTGGTTATCTACTACCGTAAAGGAACAGCCGGATGGGATGGGGTGAAAGCCATTAACGGCCGTCCGGCGGAGACCTGGTATCCATCGGGTCCCTACAAGGTCGTGAGGGACGACTTTGCGGACACCTTCCTGGGCTGGGCGGGGTTGAATGAGGCCGCCCAGGCAGGGGAAGTCCGCTGGGTCTGGAGCTACCAGCTAAAGAGGTGGATCCAGGTCCGTGACGTCTGTGTGGAGGCAGACGGAGGATGGGTCTATGCCATTGATATCGACACCCTGCAACTGGACCGGGTGATGGACAATGAGGTGGAGACCAATTGGACCTGGAGCCGGGACCTGCAGAGGTGGATCTACCGCTCGCCCTCCGTCATGGAGCACAATCGCGGGTGGATCCTGATTTGCCGGGAAATGGCCCATTAACGATTCATTCGGAGCTGACTCCCAGTGAGGCCAGGTCGACGACCGGGTCCCAGGGTGTGTGCTCCATGTATTCCGGGGAGTACCACTCCTGCCAGACAGGGGTGGTCTCCCAGCCGGGAAAGGGCTCACTCTCGTAACGGTAGCCCCTTTCGCTGCTGAGATCGATAAAGGCCCGGATGTTGGTTTGTGCTTTCAGGATTGCCAGGAATTCCTCAAGCGGGCGGTCGTGCAGCGGTTCGCCGCGGGGGACCGGCCAATAGGATAACTTGCCCTCGTAGTTGATGGCGCCAATCCAAAAACCCTTACCGCCAATCCAGATATCGGATATTCCCGCGTCATTGCTGGGCAGCAGGTGGTAGCGGTCGTCATCCACATATTGTACGCAGAGGGTCCCACGGGATTCCCGGGTGACCACGAAACGCTCGTCCGGGGAGATGGCCAGGGGCTGACAATTCCTTTCCACATCCACCGACCAGGTGGCGGGCATGGCCAGTTTCCTGACCTTCAGGGAGGGGAACTCGTAGAGCCAGATGCCTTCCGCATCATTGGCCAGGATGAAGTGCTTGCTGACGGCAACGTTACCATGGCCGCCTTTCCTCAGGACCCGCACTTGATTGGTCTCCATATTCCAGAGCCGTAATCCGCCGGCGGAGGAGATGACCAGTTCGTTTTCCCGGATGAATTTTATGTCGCGGACCTCCTCATTCCCTCCTTCCGGAATCCTGCCCAGAACCCGGCCTTCCAGGTCCATCACGCGTGTGTGGCACTGGTCGGGGGGGAGATCGGCAAATCCGCCACCGACGGCTATCAACTGCCCGCTTGGACTGAAGGCGGCGGCCGCGGTAAAGGACGGGGCATTTTCCAGTTGTTGGGGCGAGCCTCCATCCAGGGGAACCAGCGAGGCCCCGTCGCGGTGGGTGCCAACCAGAAGGAAATCATCCCCGGGATCAAATTCCAGTATGTAAATGACCAGATTCCCGGGGGATTCGTAAATGATTCTGGTCGGAAAGGCATCGGATGACAGGTGCTGGAACAGGACCCTCCCTTCATTGATTAAAGCCACCTTCCGGTGATCATTGGAGAACCGGATGCAATTGCTGGCCGGTGTGTCGGCCAGCCGGGTATCAATGTGAAAAGGCCACACTGCCCGCATATTGTAGAAGTAGGTCTCACGGAATCCAAATTGCGGCCAACCAGTGAGCACCAACCAGTCGCCTCCCGGTGAGATATCCATGTAGCCGGGTGAAAATTCGGCAGGTAATAATGGTGTGCCCCTGGAGCCGACAGGACCGCGTAGATCATGGAATGAAATCAAGTTTTCACGACTTGGCCAGCTGGTGAACAATCGGCCATTCTCGATGTCGAATGTTCCCGACGCCCATGCAGTTGGAAGGCTCGCCACACTCCGGCCGGATTGGTTTTTCGTCCAGATGGTGATTTGGTTGTGTGAGGAGGAGCTGATGAGGTCACCATGTGGACTAGTTGATGCCGATAGTACACTTTCCTCCTGGTGGCCTAGCCATTCAGCATCACCGAGGGAATTCTCACCAATCCGGGAAACAAAGAGATCCTGGCCCTTCCAGCTGACCAGCCATTCAAGATCCTCTGAAGGGGCAAAATGATGATTGCTGAAATCAATGGGGGGGAACCTCAACGTGGATGGTGGTTCCCTGTGCGGTGACCCAAGAGGGATAACCTGTCCATCCTCAAGGTTCCATCTAGCAACTCCAGGGTAGGGTGTCTCTCTCTCAAGACTATAGGCGAGGAGCCAGCTTTCATCCCTCGAAAACCAGTGAGGTACCCACTTTCCCACAATCCACTCACGGACTGGCTCCAAGGTGTGCATGTCCCACAGTATTTGCTTCCACGGACCCGTATAGATGGGAGTATCCTGCAGCATATAATCCACCAGCAGCCATTTGTCGCTAGGCGATAATTCCAGTGCGATGGATTTGTAGGCCGCATCTCCGGGCAGGGCTCTTGGTGGTCCACCATCCGCAGGCCACATGAGAACCTCGGCCCCGCGGCTGCAGGTTATGAGCATATTCCCGTCCCGGGTGAATCGGGCGCCGTCGGATGGAGCGAAATGAGCCACCGGCTTCAGTTCATTGTACACGGGACCTCTCCATAGAGCCCGCAAAGCAAGCCGTCGCCGTTCTGGCGAATCCGATCGCTCCAAGCCGGCGATGACATGGGCAAGTCCATGCGCGTTACCTCCGTAGGGATCCTCATTCAAAAGCTTTTTGGCATGGGCATCAAAATGCAATGCTTCGGACTCCATTCTTGCCACGGCCTCACTTTTTAGCGCCATGGCCATGCGCTGCTCGGCCTGGGTGGCGCGGACCGCCAGCCAGCTGCTGGCGGCTATTCCGAGAAGCAGGACTCCCACCACCGCCGTCGCTGACAGGACTACCGCTTTATTGCGCCTAACAAACTTCCCCAACCGGTAGATCGTTGTTGGGGGTCGGGCGATGATCGGCTGGTGCATCAGGTGGCGCTCAATGTCCCAAGCCAGCTCGTTGGCCGTCTCGTAGCGGCGGTTGCGGTCCTTCTCGAGGCAATGCATGACGATCCAGTCGATGTCGCCCCGGATGAGACTGTACAGTTTTCCCGGGTCGACGGCCCGCCTCTGCGCTACGGCGACCGCTTCAGCCTCCCGGAGCGACTTGATTTGTGTCGAGGGCCTGGGAGGATCCACCTCCCGGAGGGTTTTGCATATCTGCTCAAAGCCGGCGCTGGAGAGCTCTTCCGGGTCGAAGGGCAGGCGCCCGGTCAGCAATTCATAGAGAACGACGCCAAGGCTGTAGATGTCACTGCGGGTATCGATGTCGAGGCCGGCCCTTACGATCTGTTCCGGGCTGGAATAAACCGGAGTACCCATGAAGGTATGCAGCCGTGTGTTAAGCGGCTTGTCGGTCAATTGCCGGGAGGTGGCCTTGGCGATGCCGAAATCGATGATCTTGGGAACGGGTTTTCCATCGTGGGTGGAGACGAGGATGTTCGAAGGCTTGATATCACGGTGAATGACTCCCTTCTGGTGGGCATGCTGAATTGCATGGGAGACCTCCACCAGGAGCCTCAGCCGTTCAGGCGTGGTGAGCCTCTGTTCGTCACAATAACGGGTAATGGGGATTCCATGCACCAGCTCCATGACGAAGTAGGGGCGCCCGGAGTCGGTCTCCCCGGCGTCAAAAACCGTGGCGATGCCCGGATGTTCCATCATTGCCAGGGCTTGCCTTTCCGATTCAAAGCGAGCCACCACCTCCCCGGTGTCCATGCCAATTTTGATAATCTTGAGAGCCACCTGTCGGCGCACCGGGCTTTCCTGCTCGGCCAGCCAGACCATGCCGAATCCACCTTCCCCAATCGGATCCACCAGGGTGTAGTTCCCGATCCGGGTTCCCGGTTTCTCGGGTTGTCCAAAATGGAGATCTTCTCGCCACAAGTGCATCCTGAGGCGTTTGAACCGTTCGGCGGCCGGATCCATCCGCTGCAAAAGCGACTCCACCTCCCGGGCCAGCGCTTCATCGGTGCGACCAATGGTGCTCAGGAAGGAGTCTTGCTTGCCAGGAGGCAGATCCGACAACTCCTCGAAGAGCTCCCGGATCTGGGTTCTCCGGGCCAAAGACAATTCCTTGTTCATACCCCGTCAACCTTCCCCGTCGCTTTCCATCTCCCTGGCCAGCCAGGCCCGGGCGAATGCCAGGCGCCGCTCGGCGGTGCTCTTGGACAATCCCAGAACCTTGGCGGCCTCCTCGAGGGTCATTCCGACAAAGTAACGCAATTTGACCAGGTCGGCCGCCTGTTGGTAGTGGGTGGCAAAGTCATCCAACGCTTCATGCAGGGCAATAAGATCCTTGTCGTCCTGGTCGCAGATGATGTTTTCTGCGAAATCCCTTTCGCCAGCGTCGAGATCAATCCGGTATCGTCCTCCTCCCCGCCGTTGAGCCAGGCGCCGCCTGGCCCGGTCGATAAGAATCCGCCGCATCACCTCCGCGGCGGCGGAGAAGAACTGCACCCTGCTGGCCCACTGGGGCTGGTGGTCGCCGCCCATCCGCAACCAGGCCTCGTGTACCAGGGCCGTTGCCTGCAGGGTCTGAGGGCTTCGCTCCAGGGCCATTTTGGCGGCCGCCAGTTTGCGCAATTCACCGTACAGAGTGGTGGTTAAATCCACCCTGCCACCGTCCTGCGAGCGGTGGGACGCGTCCGCCTCTTGGTCGACTGGGCCCATCTGCTTTCCCCCACGAGAGAATAATTCAATCCAGTAGGGAGGGGCGAGTCTCAAATTAAGAGCCTGACCTTACCGGGTCCAGCCTAAATTGGAGGAAGGATCTGGCCGGATCGATCCTGCCAGATACGGAATCGCTCCGCGAACTGCTCGTAGTGGCTGCCTTGCCAGTAGACCTGGTCGCAATGAACACACCTGAAAAACGAGTCGTAGTATTTCCTGGTGAGCGGCTCCAGGCGGTCGAGGATGTCCGCCTTGGGGACCGCTTCCAGCTCTCCGTTGCAGGCCGGGCAGCGGGTCATGAGCCCGATCCGGCCGGCGAGGTCGAACCGGCGCAGCACCTCCTGCATTTGCCGGTCCGGATCATCGGAGCGTATGAAACAGCCGTGGGTAACGGCCTTGCGGTACAGCAGCCGGCGGTCCCGGGTCAGGACTATCCGCCCGGTTTCCGCTGAAATGCGGACGATCTCCGGATCCTCGAGGTCGTTCCGGTAGAATGTATCGAATCCGGCGATACGGAGGAACCTGGCCAGCTTACCCAGGTGGACGTCGCAAATGAAGGTGGGGTCGCGCAGCGGCTCTTTCCGCAATTTGATGATTGAGGGTACGTCAAACGATTCGAACATGGGATAGACCGCCACCCGGTCGCCGTCCCTGAGCCTGTGGTCGAATCCGACGGAGGCGCCGTTGATCAGGATCAGTTCCACTTCCGTGTGTGGGATTCCGATCGCCTCGATGGGATCCTTGATGGCCGGGCAGCCGCTGAAGCAATAGCGGATATCCTTCCCCTTCGCTTCCTCCTTTAGGAAATCGTTCAACTCCTCGTAGAAACGGAAGGTTGCCTCGTGCTCACCGAACCTCATGCCATTCTTCCCCCGGCAACCTGGAGCCTAAGGGCAGGAGAAACCCGGAGTCAAATCCGCGAGGCCTCATTCCTGAATGGAGCGGAACTGAATTCAATTGCCGAAGAATCTTCCTCTTGGCAGTTTTTGTAGGCTGGGTTTCATCCCGGGATGCAGCATTGACCCAAAATTCGATCCGTATGAGTAAACCCGAGAAACAGCGCCGGGCGCGCTGGCGACTGGACGACCTGATCGCCTACGAGTGCGCCCTGGCCAAGGACGACCACGAGGAGTGGGCGGTTCTGCGGGAGCGTGACGCCGCCATTGGACTGGCCGCGGGCGTGGAATCCGGGGGCAGCCGCCGTTGGATCCTGCGTCAATGGCTGCGGAAGCGGCTGGAGCAGGACAGCAGCCTCCAGCGTGTTGCCGGCAGTGTCAGCCAATCCCTCTCGGTGGCCGGGCAGCTCCTGGCCGGAGCGGGATTCCTGGTCGGGCTGGGCGCGGCCACCGCGGCCCTGGCCTACAACGGTCAGGCCCCGATCAATGTTTCCGCCTTCTTCAGCGTTTTCATCCTGCTGCAGGCCTTGCTGGCGGTGGTCCTGCTACTGGTATTCTTCATGCCGCGCCGGTGGCGGGAGTTTTTCGCCTTCGGGCCCCTGTTCCGCTTTTTGCGTTGGATCCTGGAGGGGGCCTTCAACCGGATCCAGGCCATGGTGGGGCGAATCCTGACCGGCGAGCAAAGGCAGGAAGCGGCGGAGGTTGCGGGATCGGCCCGGCGGGCCGTGTCCCTGCACGGATCCCTTTCCAAATGGGTGGCCTTCGTGAAGATCCAGGCGGCCGCCCTGTTCTTTAATTTCGGTGCACTGGCGGCCCTGTTGTTTGCCGTCGTGTTTTCCGACCGGGCCTTCGGCTGGCAGACCACCCTGCAGGTCAGCGGCGAATCCGTGCACTTCCTGGTCAGGCTGGTGGCCCTGCCGTGGTCATGGCTTTACGGCGAGGGGGTCGGCTATCCGGACCTCTCGCAGGTCCAGGGGAGCCGGATTGTCCTCAAGGAGGGAATCCAGACCCTCCAGAGCGGAAACCTGTCGGCCTGGTGGGGTTTCCTGGCCCTGGGCATCGTCTGTTACGGCATCCTGCCTAGACTTGTCTTCTATGTTCTCGGCAAATGGCAGGTTCGCGCTGCCCTGCGCCGTTTCGACTTCGGCAACGCCGCCTCGGAGCGGCTCATGGAGCGGCTCTTGCCCCGGAGCTCCCGTTTTGTCGCCGAGGAGGTGGCCCAGGGATCCGGGCCGGGTGCGACCGAGGATTCGCCGCCGGACCAGCCACTCGTTGAATCCGGCCCGGGGATCCGCTGTTTCTGTGCGGCGGAGCTCGCCGAGAGTTTCGACCACGACGCCCTGCGCCAGGCCCTGGGACGACTCTGGCGGAAGCACGAGGCCTTCGTGAAGCTGGTCTTCTACGAGGGCGGACGCATGGATGCGCCGGTCGGGGAGCTGCGGGAAAACGAGCAGGTGGCCATCCTCTTTGAAAGCTGGATGCCGCCCATCCGGGAGCATGATAGACAGGTGAAGTCGCTCCGTAATGCCCTTGAGCCGCATGTCCTGATCAAGCTGGTCCTGCTGGGCATCCCGCAGGGGGAGGACGAGGCAGTCTCCCTGCGCCCGGAACGGCAATACCTGAAGACATGGAAATCCTTTGTGCGCAGCATCGGGGATCCCTACCTGATGCTGGAGAATCCCGGAGAATGAAAACGATTCCCATATTCGCGATCATCGGCCACCCCAACGAGGGGAAATCCTCCATCGTGGCTACCCTGGCCCAGGACGACTCCGTGGCCATCAGTTCCTCGCCGGGGGAAACCGTGCAGCTGCAGCGCTTTGACCTCAAGGCCGGACACGAGGCGGTGATTGAATTCATCGACACCCCGGGATTCCAGAACCCGCAGACAACCCTGGCCTGGTTCCGCAAGAACGAGGCACTCGGGGAGACCCGGGTGCAGCGCTTCATCGAGACCCACCGGAAGGATCCCGACTTTCACCACGATTGCGAGCTGCTGCGGCCGCTCCTGCAGGGGGCGGGGCTGCTTTATGTAGTGGATGCTTCACGACCAATGACTCCGGTGGACGTGGCGGAGATGGAAATCCTCCGCCTGACCGCCTGTCCGCGCATGGCCCTGATCAACCCGAAATCCGGCGAGACGCGCTTCCTTGAAAGCTGGAAGACGGCCTTCCGGCAGCACTTCAACTCGGTCCGCACCTTCAATGCCCAGACCGCGCGCTACCCGGACCGGATCGAGCTGCTGGAGGCCCTGAAGAGCATCGACCAGGACTGGGAGCCGGCCCTGAGCCGGGCCATCGAGCTGCTCCGGCTGGACCGGAAACGGGCCGTGGACCGTACCGCGGAAGCCATTGTCGATTACCTTGAGCAGGCCCTGCGGTGCAGCTGCAGTTCATTCCTGGATAAGGAAAGCGGGGGGGAACTGGAACGCCGTCGCCTGGAGGACGAGTACCGGAAAAAGCTGGAGAAGATCGAGCGCCGCTTCCGGGACGAGACCCGCGACATCTACGGTATCCGGCGGGTCTCGGTGGAGCTTCCAAAGAACTCCATCCTGAGTGAGGATTTGTTCTCGGAGCGGACCTGGCAGGCCCTCGGGCTGAACCAGAAGCAACTGGCCATCGCCGGGGCCCTGCTCGGGGCCGGGATTGGAGCGGGGGCGGACATTGCGGCGGCCGGCATCACCTTCGGGGTCTTCGCCTCCATCGGGGCCGCCCTGGGTGCAGGATCGGCCCTCTGGAAAGGAAAGGACCTGGCCCGGGTCAAGATCAGCCACCTTCCCCTTGGCGGGTTGAAGCTGACTGTCGGCCCCAACGTCTCCGACCGCTTCCCCTTTATCCAGCTGGACCGCTTTCTCCTCTATGCCCTGTTCATTTCAAATTGGGCCCATGCCCGGCAGGAGACCAGCGTCAAGCTCGGCGGCGGCGAGGTGAAACAGGGACCTTCCAGTGCCTGGAAACAGGATGAGCTGAAGCGGGTCACCCGTTTTGTCCGCGCCGTCCGCAAGGGCAACGGGGAGGAGATCGAGGCGGCCGGCCGGGAGTTGCGCCAGCTGCTGGCGGGCGTGCTCAGTTAGCCGATGCCGTCTGGTTGTCCGGGTCTTCGACGGATTCAGCATCCTCCCTTTCCGGGAAGAGGGTTCCCAGGAAATCCGATACCTGCCCGGCCGTCACCTCGAACCAGGGGTCAAAGAGCCAGAAGCAATGCGGAGCATCCTCGAGCGTGTAAACCGTGCTGTAGATTCCATGCCGGTTCAGTTTCGCGATGACCTCGTCCCGGCCAACGTGGAAGCGGGCCTGGGAACTGTTGATGAACTGGATCGGGGGAGCGTCCCGGGTCACATGGTATACCGGTGAGGCGGATTTCCAGACCGCCTCCCGCTCGTCATACCGGCCTCCCAGCCAAAGGCCGGCCGAGGTTTCCTCCTTGCGCGGATCATCCTCATACTTCCGGGCCTCGGCGGAACTGAAGTCCATGATGCCGTCGATATTGACGATGGCCTGGATTGCTCGGGATCCTGGTTCGCCAGGTCCTTCGCCGGTCCCCTCGGTCAATCCCACCAGCCCGGCCAGCTGGGCCCCGGAGGAACAGCCGAGGAGGACTATCCTGTTGGGGTCGGCCTGGTAATCCGGTCCGTGTTCCCGGACCCAGGCGATGGCCGAGCGGATATCTTCCACGGCTGCGGGATAACGGGCCTCCGGGGACAAACGGTATTCCACCGGAACGGCCACGAATCCATTTTTCGACAGGTAGTCAGCCAGTGGATACATCAGGCTCCGGTCGCCGGAACGCCATCCGCCTCCGTGGATCAGCAGGACCACCGGCCTCGGCCGGGCGGGGGCCTTGTCGTCAGCGAATATGTCCAAATTCAGCCGGCGCGGTCCGATTGCTGAATAGACAATCCCGGAATGCCTGAGGTTCCAATTTTCCGGATTGCAGCGCCTGGGCGAAATGAAGGGGTACTGGACGCGATATTTCGCGTAGGCACTATCCAGCGTATACGAATTGTCGCGGGGCACGGAACCGGATCCGTCGTCCGCAGCCGGAAGCAGCGTGGAGAAGAGAAGGAGGGGAATGAGGAGCGCGCTTGCCGATTGCATCAGGCTTTCCAGTCTTCAGAAAAAGTACCCGGAGACCCATTCTCCCGGGCAGGGATTAAAAAAGGCCCCGGGAAACTGCCCGGGGCCTTGAAATTCATTGCGGGCGCTTCAATCAGGCCTAGCGGACGAGGTACAACCAGGCACCTCCGGCATCCTTGTCTCCGGTCATGTCCGGATCGGCCATGTATTCCCAGGAACTGGTGCTGTACATGTAGACCCACGGGTAGGAAGTGACTTCCACCCAGCCCAGCCAGGCTCCGGTGTCCACCAGCTGTTGGCCATCCGTGCCGGTAATGACCTCATAGTTGCCGAAATAACCGGGGCCCATGGTCGGTCCGCCTGTACCTTCCGGCGCTTCCACGGTGAAGGAGGTGAAGGTGAAGGTGTTGGCGGTGGTCACCGCATTGCTCGGGCGGAACATGAGGGTGTCAAAAACAAAGGGCTGCGGCGTGCCGTCGAGGAAGGAGACGCTGACGGAGCCCGTACCATTGATGCTCCCGCCGGTCATGGAGTAATCCACCTTGGCGGAACCATTGTCGGTGCGTTCAATCGAGGCCGTGAAGGTGTACTCAACATCGTCCGCGTAGCCGATGACCTGCTTGCCCATCCCTGAATCCTGGGACTCCCAGACACTGGAGCTGCTCAAGGCTCCGCCTTCAGCACTCCGCTCGCGGATCTGGAAAGCTCCGCTGTTGTCGGTGACCTGGCCCATGTTGCCAAACATGGCATATCCGGTGTAGGCGCCCGAGTCCGGAGAATCGTCATCCGTGGTCACCCGGAGATCCCCAGGGGTGTCGAGGATGCCGATGCGGAAATTCTGGCTGGTATTGGAGACGTTGACTCCGGACAGCATGAATTTCACGGTGATGACGAGCTTCTCACCCGGATTGGCGAGGACGACCGGATCGTTTTCAGGACGGAGGTAGACCATCCAGGAGGAGGAACTGGTGCCAACGTTGGCGACGAGGGTGTCGCCGCTGATCGACATCATGACCTTGTCGTCGAACCAGTCATAGCCGGCGAAACTGGTTTGGGCGACGGCTCTTTGGGCCAGCAACCCGAGGGCGAGGAGTGAAATTACCTGGGTGATTTTTTTCATGCGTAACTAAGGAGGATTATGGGTTCGTCTCGCCCGGGCAGCAAGCCCGGACACTCACCTGTAAGGTATTGAATGGCTATGATTCTTGTCAACGGGAATGACAGAAACAATCCGGTTCCAGGGCCAGGACACCGTGGCCGCCTGTTTCCGTGGTTTAACGAATGATCCTTGCCGGGAGCGGATTTTTCTGACTTGAGCATTCCTGATGAAATCTCGCCCAGAACGATCGCCCCTCGAGCGCTGGCTTGTCGGACTTGTAATGCTGCTCCTTTTTGCGTTTTCCAGCCATGCGGCCGAGCCCCTGGCCTTTCCCGGGGCGGAGGGGTATGGCCGGTTCGCCACCGGCGGCCGGGGTGGAGTCGTTTACGAGGTCACCAACCTCAACGACAGCGGAACCGGAAGCCTGCGGGCGGCCGTCTCCGCCAGCGGCGCACGGACGGTCGTTTTCCGGGTTTCAGGAACCATTTACCTGAATTCGGACCTCAGGATCAACAATCCCAACATCACCATAGCCGGGCAGACGGCTCCCGGGGACGGCATTTGCCTGGCCAATTATTCCCTGCTGGTGAATGCCAACAACGTGATTATCCGCTTTCTCCGGGTCCGGGTGGGGGACCAGGGCAGCGAGCTCAACGCCGACAGCCGCGACGCCATTTTCTGCCGCTACACCTCCAATGTGATCATCGACCACTGCTCTTTTTCCTGGTCCATCGACGAAACGGCCTCCGCCTATTTCAACTCCAATTTCACCATGCAGTGGTGCATCGCCTCGGAAAGCCTGCGGTTGTCGCTGCACTCCAAGAGCAACCATGGCTACGGGGGTATCTGGGGCGGCCAGGGAGCCACCTTCCACCACAACCTGTTCGCTCACCACACCAGCCGCAATCCCCGCCTGAACGGCAGCCGGAACATGCCCACCTCGCGCAACGGCGTTTACTACACCCGCGAGCAGGTGGACCTCCGCAACAATGTCGTCTACAACTGGAGCGACAACAGCTGCTATGCGGGCGAACCGCGCTCGGACGGACTGCCGTCGCTGTACAATTTCGTGGGGAATTACTATAAGCCCGGGCCGGCCACCCCGGGCAGCAAGAGCGACCGCATCATCGAGCCCTATGACGTGAACGGCGTCTACAGCCAATTCTACATGGCGGACAACGTGACTGTCGCCAGCGCCTCGACCAGCGCCGACAACTGGCTGGGCGTGGACGGCCCCAGCAGCACGGAAAAGGAGGCCATGCGGCTGGAATCAGCGGTGCCCGCGGAACCGCTCACCGAGCAGGCCGGGGACAATGCCTATACGCGAGTCCTGCAAGGGGCCGGGGCCAGTTTCCCGGTCCGGGACAGCGTGGATGCCCGGATCATTCATGAAGTTGAGACCGGCACCGCCACCTACGGCGCCAACGGCATCATTGATTCCCAATCGCAGGTCGGGGGATGGCCGGTTCTGGAATCACTTCCCGCTCCTTCGGACCTGGACCACGACGGGATGCCGGACGAGTGGGAGCTGGCCCGTAACCTGAATCCAAACAATGCCGCGGACCGGAACGGGGATCCGGACGGGGACGGTCATACCCATCTGGAGGATTACCTGAACGGGCTGGTCAACCATCTCTATCCGGAGCCCGGGTTCTGGATCGAGCCGGACCCGGAAGGGTTCCTTCTGGTCTGGCAGAATCAACTCAACAACCAGCAGCTCCAGGTCTCCCACGATATCCTTTCCTGGTCCGCCTTCCCGGGCGCCGAGGCCGGTTCCTCGGGAGCGGTCCATGTGGAGGCGCCCGCCGGCGCTGAACCCGATTTCTACCGCCTCTCCGACGCCCCATGATGTTTTGTTAAGTTCTCTCACGGAGGCACGGGGGCACGGAGAAATCAGGCAATTTTGTAATAGCCCTCCGTGGCTCCGTGACTCCGTGAGAAAAAATCGTGCCCGGGTGCCTCCGTGAGAAAAAAATTCGTGTCCACATGCCTCCGTGGAAGAATTATCTTCGGGAACTGCGCTGCCGGACAAATCGCTTGATCCTTTAACCTGCACGTGTAGAAGTTTGATCGTTAAACTTAACCACCCTAGACCATACTCCCGCGCATGAAAAATCCCATCCTTAGGCGGACCCTGTTATTCTCTCTCATTGCTCTATTCTCCTTCCCTGCGGTTGCCCTTCGGGCCCAGGAGACGGATACGGACGACGAACCGGAGGAGGAAATCTTCGAACTGGAGGCCCTGAATGTGTATTCCGGGGCCCAGGAATCGGCCCTGCTGAAAAAGCAGGAA
>CAJXMX010000054.1 GCA_913056355.1 uncultured Opitutales bacterium | reverse complement strand
AAGGCATCGTCAGGCGACAACAGGGGATGCGCTTCGCCATCGCCCTTTTGCTGTGTGACTTCAGCCAGTGGCTCCCAGCGGGCACGCCGTGCAGCATATTCGGCGTCAATCGGCTTGCCTGACAGGCTGGATCCATCAATTGTTTCCAGGGCGTACATCAGGCCGTTTGACAGGTTGCCGTTGTGCGGGATCGCAAGAACCTGACCGCCAGTCTTTTCTTCGTACGAAGCCATGTAGTCCCAGAGGTCTTCCGGATCGACCGAATCGAACATGGTGAATGGAAGGACCGACCGGGCCTTTTCAGCATCGTCCCGGAAGATGACATTCCGGTGCATGTTGCGCAGGTCGGGGGTGGAGGTCCACTCGAAGCCGTGGAAGGCGGTGAAGACCCCGGGTGTGTCGTGCTGGTCCACAGCGTCGATGATCCTTTCCCAGGCGGTGCGCTGCAGCCCTTCATTGGGCATGGGATTCTTCCCTACGGACCCGGCCTTTTTCCATTCCTGGTAGGCTTCCCAACCATTGCCGGCTTTCACCATGTCATGCCAGCGCTTGCCTGTTGGGTCCTTCAGGAGTTCCGGATTGGATTCCTCAATCATTGGGGCCAGCCCAAGAGTCTCGGCGTGATCCGCCACGACCAGAAAATCCAGCGGCCGGATCATGCGGGCCGGTACTCCGGTTGAGGAAATGACCGTTTCCCCGCGGGCAAAGCGCAGGGCCTCGTCCGGGCCCAGGGTGTTGCCGACCATGCCGGCATCAGTCGAGTAGGACGTGTGCAGGTGGGTATCCCCCCAGAAAACCTGGTTCGGATAGCTCTGGTGCAGGTAGGGAGAGTATTCCTTTTTACCGATGTTGATGTCTTCCTTGGTGACGGCAATATCCTGGGCGGCTGCGGGCAGCACCAGCATCGGAAGAGAGGCGAGGAAGAGGAGACTTTTGTTCATAATACTAGATTTTGAGTGTTGATCTGATGGGGGAGAAAGGTATTCAGCGCATACCGACTTCGAGGGGCCTGATGGCGTTGGCGATGGGATCCCGCAGCTCGGGCCGGCCGTGCTCGGCATGAATGCGGAAAGCTTCCCGGATGGCTGCTATGTCTTCAGGGGAACGGTCGGGACCGTTGAGGTAAAGCTGTGAGATCCGCTCAATGCCGGCCATTCCGTCGATCTCGATCAGGGCGATGGCCCAGGCCGTCCGCTGGGAGGCTACCGGCCAGCGGGCGTCGTTCTCGACTTTCTCGCGGATCAGCTCCTGATCCTCGGGAATTCCGGTCCGGGCCAGGAAGAGGATGTCCAGTCCGTGCCATTCCATCAGGCGGGGGTTGGCCAGCCGTTCCAGCAACACTTCCCGTGGGATCCGGTCGGCGTACCGGATGAGTTGGTCATAGGGCGCCCGGTAAACCTCGATCCGGGCCAAGTCCGAAAGGACGGAGGCCTCGTGGGCGAGGTATCCGGCAAAGTAATCCACCCGGGCCGCCGGATCCACCTCCCACGCTTCGCGGTTCTGCAGGATGGCCTCCACCACCGGGGCCAGCGACCTGCTGTTAAGCGCCAGCCGCCGCCATTTGCCGGTCCCGGGAGACCATTCGCAGAGAATGCTCAGGTCCTCGTCGAGGGAAAGCTGACGCCGGGTCGAGGAATCAAGAAAAAGCTCCAGCGGTGGCGGAACCGGATCCCCCTGCCGTATGGTCCGTATGGCCTGCAGCGTGAAGGGCTGGTCGGGATTTTCCCGGGCCAGGACCAGATGCTCCGCCGCGAGGATGCGGTCGGCCAGCGATTCCCCGGGGAACGGGACGCAGACTTGGCAGGCTTCCGACTTCGGAGCCGAAGCCAGAAGGAAGGTCGCCAGCAGGAGCACGCCAATTGCCGAATTTCGATGCAAGGTCAGCCCTGTTTTAGAATGTCAGTCTTGATACCCACACGGAAGGCTCAGGGATTGTACCATATCGGACTGGTGTAGGCGCGTTCCTGGGTGATCATGGGAACTTTGTCCGGCATGGTGATCTTGAAGCGCTTCGCTTCATAGGCCGTCCAGCGGGGGGTCGGGATCTCGATGACCCGGGCGTAATAAAAGGCGGGTTCATCGGAATTGAAGTCCGGATCCTCCCAGACCGCGATCAGCTCTGGATCGCCAATGCTGTTGGTCCAGGTGGCGTTGGGGACGTCCACCGTGTTGCCGACCGGCTTCTTGCAGCGGCCATCCTTTCCGACCATGCGGCCGTCGGAGACGGCCACGTCATAAATCCGCTCATGGGTTTTCCCATCCTTGTCCAGCCAGCCCTTGATGACCTGGATCCGGTCCAGGTTGGCCCCGATGGGATCGCGCAGGGCGGCGACGAGGAACGAGGGAGCCTTGGCGGCCTTGGGCTTCGCTTCAAGGTCCGCCCCCATGGGCACGCCCTTGTCATAACCGATCCAGCCCGGCTCACGAACCCCCGCGTCCCCCTGGGTGAAATCCCAGCCGCCGAAGAAACGGACGGTCATGCGCGGTCCGGTCGAGGCATAGACTTCCTTGCGCTTCATGGCGTCCCAGATGGCCTCCCGGGTATTGTCGGTTGCCCAGACCGCCGTGTAACCGGCAGCGGCCATCTCCCATCCGAGGATTTCCCGTCCGTCAAAGGCCAGGGTCACGTGCTCCCAGCGTCCCGGGGAGGGCTCGACCCCGGAGTGCTTGCCGAAGAAATTGTCCTCCTCGACCGCGGTCAGGGCCGTGTGGGAATCCGAACCGGCAACCAGACCAAACTTGAAGGGATTGGCGCCCAGCTTCTCCTCCAGCATCAGGCCGTTCTTGAAGGCCTCGCGGGCATACTCGTGCTGGATCATGCCCGGCTCCTTGGGGGTCAGGTTGAGGTTCCCCTTGTCCCACAGTTCATAATCCGCGAACTCGTCGTTCGGAGAGAGGCTGGGATGCGATTCACTATCGCCCTTGATCTGGGTCACTTCGTACAACGGCTCGTACTTCATGCGATTGATCGCGTATTCCCGGGTCAGCGGGTTGCCGCTGTAAGTCTCCACGGTATTGAACATGAGGCCGTTGGAAAGGTTACCGTTGTGGGGAATGGCCAGCAGGCTGCCGCCTGTCTTGTCCTCGTAGTTGGCCATCCATTTCCAAAGGTCTTCCGGATCAACACTCTCGAAAGTAGTATACGGCGTCACTTGGTCGGCCACTTTCTTGCCGTCGCGGTAGACCAGGTTCCGGTGCATGTTGTTGCCCGGGCCGGGATTCGGGGTCCACTCGTAACCGATGAACGCGGTGAACCGGCCGGGCTCATTGTATTCCTCGATGATGGTGGTGTACTTCTCCCAGACCGACTGCAGGAAGTCAGGATCCTTGGCCACCTCCGGCAGGGTTCCGTTACCCTGTCGCTGGATGGCGTCCATGGCGGTGGCGACGATGGCATCAAAGTCGTCCCCGTTCATGACCTGGTTCCACTTCTTCAGGAGATCCTCCTGCATGAGGTCCTCGTTGCCGGCCCGGATCTCGGAGGTGAAGCCCATGGAATCGGAGTGGTCCGTCATGACCACCCAGTCCAACGGGCGGGACAGGCGGGCCGGAACCCCGTAGGTCGAGTTCACCTGCTCCCCGCGGGCGAAGCGCAGGGCTTCCTCCACCCCGAGGGTGCAGACAAAGCCCGCGTCAAAGGACCAGCTGGTATGCAGGTGCTGGTCGCCCCAGTAGGGCCGGGTCGGGAATTCACGATTGGCGTAGGGGGAGAAACTGCGCGGCCCGAGCCGCCGGGTTTCCTGCAGGGCGGCCGGGTCGAGGGTCATGTCGCCGCCGGACTCGGCGGATGAGGCCTCCAATCCGCAAAGGCAAAGTGCAAAGGGAAGGGAGACAAGGAGGCGGAGGAGAGCAGAGGGATTTTTCATACGAATCAAAGTCCAGGGGTTAATTTCCAGTCAGCCAAATTATCGGAAAAAATACGGCCGGCTCAGGGTTGGTACCAAATGGGGCTGGTGTAGGCGCGTTCCTGTATGGCGACCGGGACCTCGTCGTCGATCTCGACATTGAAGCGGACCGCGTCATAGGTGGTCCAGCGGGGGGTCGGAATCTCGAGGATACGGGCGTAATAGAAAGCGGGACGGCTTGAGTCGAAGTCGGGGTCGGTCCAGACCGTGATCAGTTCGGGATCGCCGATCGTGTTGGTCCAGGTCGCGGTCTGCGCATTGACCGTGTTGCCGACGGGGGTCAGCTTGCCGTCTTCACCAATCTTGCGCCTGTTGGCATCGCTCCAGACGACATTGTAAACCTTTTCCCGGGTATTCCCTTCGGCATCGACCCAGCCCTTGATGATCTGGATGCGGTCCAGGTTGGCGTAGTAGGGATCCTTCGCAGCCGCGACGAGGAAGGTCGGGGACATTCCGGAGGGTCCTTTGGAGAATTCTCCCCCCATGGGCACACCCTTGGCGTAACCGGCCGTGGCCGGTTCACGGGAAAGCGCGTCCTCTTCCGTAAACCCGAAACCACCGAAGAAACGGACCGTTATGCGGGGACCGGTGGTGGCGTAGGTCTCCCGGCGCTTCATGGCGTCCCAGAGTGCCTCGCGGGTGTTCTCTGTGGCCCAGATGCCGGTCCAGCCGGCTGCGACCATCTGCCAGTCCTTGACGACCCGGCCCTCGAAGCTCAGGGCGACGTCCTCCCAGCGCTCCGGTTTCGGTTCGGAGGTGCCATACTTGCCGAAGAAATTGTTCTCCTCGATGGCGGTCAGCCCGGTGTGCATGTCCGAACCGCCGGCCATACCGAACTTGTAGGGATTCACGCCTACCTGCTGCCCGATGACCAGGCCGTTCTTGAGGGCCTCGCGGGCATACTCGGTTTTCAACATGCCTTTCTCCTTCGGGACCAGGTTGAGGTTGCCCTTGTCCCAGATCTCAAAGCCGGCGAACTCGTCGTTCGGGGAAAGGCTGGGATGCGTCTCGCTGGTTCCCTTGGGCTGGGTGACCTCGAAGAGCGGTTCGTATTTCGCCCGCATCTCGGCCCATTCCCGCGTCAGTTCCTGGCCCTCGAAGGTCTTGAGGGAGAACATGCGGCCGTTCGAGAGGTTGCCGTTGTGCGGGATGGCCAGCACGCGGGCCCCGGTCTTCTCCTCGAAGGCGGCCAGGGTATCCCAGAGGTCCTCCGGATTCAGGCTGTCGAAGGTGGTCATGGGGGTATGACGGTCGGCCACTGCCTTGCCGTCTCGGAAAATCACGTTCCGGTGCAGGTTGTCCCCGCCGCCGGGATTGGAGGTCCACTCGTAGGCATGGAAGGTGGTGAAACGCCCCGGCTCATAGTATTTCTCCATGATGGCGGTGTTCTTCTCCCAGGTCGTACGCAGGAATTCGACGTCGGTCATGGCCTCCGGAAGGGTGCCGTCGGACTGCATCGCGATCATCTCGGACATCACCTCGGTGGCCGCCGATCCGCCCTCTTTCATCTTCTCGTGCCACTCCTTGAGCTTGGGATCCTTCAGCAACTCGGGATCACCGGTGATGACCCCGCTGATCACACCGAGGGCATCCGAGTGGTCGGTCACGCAAATCCAGTCCAGGGGGCGGCTGAGCTTGACCGGCAAGCCGGTGTTTGAAACGACCTGCTCGCCACGGGCGAAGCGGACCGCCTCCTCCGGACCCAAAGTGGTGCCCGAGGAGGCCGCATCGGCGGACCAGGAGGTGTGGAGGTGCTGGTCACCCCAGAATACCTGGGTCGGAAAGGCCCGGTTGGCATAGGGGGAATAAGGCTGCCCCTTGAACTGCTCCTCGTTGGGAGCGACCGGCGACTGGGCCTGAAGGCCCGGAAGGGCCAGCACCAGCGACGCGATAGCAAATTTGACTTTCATGATGTCGGCTTGTGGAAAGTTAATAAGTGCGGGGGGCCGGGAGAAAGAATTACTGCTTGGATTTCTTGATGAACTCTTCCACCACGTTGGACATGTCGAAGCTGGCGCCGCCCTGCACGGGAGGATACTCAGCCAGAGACTGCAGGTGCTCCTGCATCAGGACGCCCATGGGCTGGATGAGCCAGGAAACCTTCTGCAAAAGGTGTCCGTAGGCATCTATACTGTCATAGCTCTCGTAGGGATCCATGCGGAGATTGAAGACCATGGGAACCGTACGCGGAATAACGTTGGCGTAGTAGTCCTCCTTGGTGGAAAAATGGAACTTCCAGGGGCCCATGCGGACCGCGGTCAGCTTGCTCTCGTAGTAGTGGAAGATGTGGTCCCGGTTGGAGTGGTCGGACTCACCCATCCAGTAGGCCAGGTTGTTGACCCCGTCGATATACTGGTTCTTCTCCTCCATGACCCGTTCGGCGACATCGTCGATACCGGCGGCGGCGGCCAGGGTGGTGAAGAGGTCCTGGTGTCCCTGGATGCCGTTGAGGACGGTTCCGGCGGGAATGTGGCCGGGCCAGCTGGCGATGCAGGGCACCCGCACCCCACCCTCGTAGGTAGTCATCTTCTCACCACGGAAGGGCGTTGTGCCCCCATGCGGCCAGGAGGCATGCTCCGGGCCGTTGTCGGTTGAATAGACGATGATGGTGTTCTCATCGATGCCCATGTCCTTAAGGGCCTGCAGGACCATCCCGATATCGTGGTCATGCTGCATCATCCCGGCACCGTAATAATCCGCCTCGCTGGTGTACTTTTCCACCTTCTGCAGCCACTCGTCGTCGATCCGCGTGTAGAGGTGCATGCGGCTGGTGTTGAGCCAGACAAAGAAGGGCTCATCGGCATCCACGGAGCGCTCCATGAAGTCCAGGGCCATCGGAATGACCTCAGCACCGTCAAAATTGTGCATCCGCTCCTGGGTCAGCGGTCCGGTATCCTCGATCTTCTGCTTGCCGATCTTGCCGAAGCGGGGCTGGACGGTCTCGTCCACCTCGTCGGTGGCCCAGGTATGAAGCACCCCCCGGGTGCCGAATTGGGCCTCATACGCTTCCAGGGTGCCGGAAAATTTCTTGCCGAAATTCTGGTAGTCGCGCTGTTCCGCCTCTTCCTGGGTGTTCAGGTGGTAGAGGTTGCCGAAGAATTCATCAAAGCCGTGCACCGTGGGCAGGTGCTCGTTGCGGTCGCCCAGGTGATTTTTGCCAAACTGCCCGGTACGGTAGCCCTCGGCCTTCAGCACTTCCGCCAGGCAGGGCGAGGCGGCCTGCAGGCCAAGCGGCGAACCCGGCTGGCCGACAGTGGTCATGCCGGAGCGAATCGGGTACTGGCCGGTAATGAAGGCGGCCCGACCGGCCGTACAGGAGGGCTGGGCGTAATGATCGCTGAAACGAACGCCCTGCTCGGCGATGCTGTCGATGTTCGGCGTGGGATAGCCCATGACGCCTTCATTGTAGGCGCCCAGGTTGGACCAGCCAATGTCATCGCCCCAGATGACCAGAATGTTGGGTTTGTCGGCAGCGAAGGCCGTTGTCACAAATGAAGCGAGCGCGGCAAGGAGGATAGTTTTTTTCATATTCTTCGCTGGGTAATCAGGCTAGGGATAGATGTTATCGATTCAGGAGGTGAAATCACTTGGGAAAGAGGAAGGTAACCATGAGCCGGAAGCCCCAGTCCGGGCCGCCGTTGGGCTTGTCGAGGTAGTAGCGGACCCCACCGCCGTAGCTGACCATCTGGTTGCCCCATTTGGTAACCTTGGAGTACATGAGATTGATGGGAGCGGTCCACTGCTCGGATTTCCAGTCGTAGGTATTCTCCATGTTCACGGTCAGGGTCTGCCCATTTCCGAGCCCGCCCCAGGAACAGAAGGGCTGCAGGAAAGTGGCCGAGACGACGCTGTCCCCCTCCACGTCCCACATGTGGTTGACCAGGGCGCCATAAGTCCAGGGGCCCTGCTGCTTGAGAACCACCGCCGTCGGGCCCGCCAGCCAGCGATCAATACTGAACTCATGGGAGCCGACCGGAATCCCGAAGACCGGACCCGCACCGAGGATCCAGCCACCGACAGGTTCCTTGGGGGAGAAGAAGAGCGACTGGACAATGTCCCCCATGCCCGACTCGTTGTTTCCCGCTCCGGTTATGTCCTTCTGGTAAATGAGCGGGACAATGGTCCGGGAGATCAGGTTCCAGTCCTCCGAGATGCTGATCGGTACGACCGGCTGGATGTTGGTGGTCGACCTCCAGCCACCGTGGCCGGCGCCATAGTCGACATTCTCCTGGATCGGCACGCTGATCAGCGCCGCCACCGGGTTTGAGAGTTGCTTGGCCAGCTCGTCAGCCGACGGCCCGTCTGTTTGACCATGGACTTGGGATGCCATGGGAAGGATAACAAGAAATGACAACAGCCGACGGGAAAGCCGGCCAATCGATTGGTCTGCGTGCATGATGAGTTAAGATTAGGGTTTGAGAGGGTTGCTTGAAGCAGGCAGCGGCAGAGTTGAATCAAACCAAGAGACAGCTCCTAAGTAGTGTATACTCCCCAACCGTGTCAACACCTTGTCCCGGATTCACAGGCTCATTCCCTCAGCCCGGCCTCAAATCCCCTAATCATCGGGGTGACATCATGTACTGCGCGCGCCGGGCCCCGGGCAGCTTCTCTATCGCGTAGCGCAGCATGGTCCGGGGCATCGAGGCCGCATGCCGGTCGAGAAACTGCTCCAGGACCTCCCGATCCCGGTTGCCCACCTCGCGCAGCATCCAGCCGACCGCCTTGTGCATCAGGTCCTCCGGATCCTTGAGCAGCAGACCGGCCAGGGCCAGGCAGTCCTCGAAATCCCCCAACCGGATGAAGTGGAAGGTGGCGATGACCGCGATGCGCCGGTCCCACAGCAGGGGCGATTTGGCCAGTCGATAGAGCGGACGCCGGGAACGATTTTCCAAATAGGGCCCGACTATCCTGTGCGCCGAGCAGTCGACCAGGTCCCAGTTGTTGATGCGGGTCGCGTGGGCCAGGTAGGCGTCAAAGATCCGGCGGCGGGTTGCTTCCGCTGTGGCTCGCCGGAAATGGTCCACCAGAATGACCAGGGACGTGAACCGGGCCTCATGCCAGGGAGAATGCAGCAGCTCCAGGATCTCCTCCAGGGGCGTCTCCCTGAATTCAGACGCCAGCCGCCTCAGCTCCGGGACCCGGATTCCGAGGAAGCGGTCCCCTTCCCCGTACTCCCCCGGACCGGACTTGAAATACCGGTGCGCATGCGCCGCCCGCTCCGGATCCGCCATGGCCTCCAGGCGGGAAAGGATCTGCCGGTTCGCGCCTGTGCTCATTCCAGTCGCCCCATCGAAACCGATTCAATGGGCCCACCGGTCAATCGGCAAGGCTGGAGCGCCAGCTTCCTCAGCGGGTGGAGGACGACGCAGTCGCTCCGTCATCCGAAGGGGCCTTCTTCTTTCGGAAAATGTGAATGGGACAGAGCATGGGAACCTCCTCCCGGTAGGCATCGTATTCCTCCCCGACGTAGGCCCGCATGTCGTGCTCCTCGAAGCGGATGCCGACCAGGATGTAGCCGGTAGTGCCGATGGCAAAGAGCAGGTGTCCGACGGTCATGTCCGGCGTGGCCCAGAAGGCGATGATGAAACCGAGCATGATCGGGTGGCGCAGGTAATGGTAGAGGTTCTGCTTCACGAACTGGATGTGCCGGTACTCCTGCTTGCTGAAATGCTTGTAGACCTGCCTCAGGCCGAAGAGGTCGAAGTGGTTGATCAGGAAGGTCGAGGCCAGGACCAGTAGCCAGCCGATGGCGAAGATGGACCACAGGACCGCCCTCAGGGCCGGTGTCTCCAGGCTCCAGACACTGCCGGTCATGGGCCGCCACTGCCAGTAGAGAAGGATCAGGGCCAGGCTGGAGGCCAGGACAAAGGTGCTCCGCTCGGCCGCCTCCGGGATGATTCTCGTAAACCACCTCTTGAAGGCCGGCCGGGCCATGATGGTGTGCTGGATCGCGAAAACGCCCAGCAGGATCAGGTTCACGACCAGGGATTCCCCCAGCCCAACCGTCTGGCCGGAATCAATCGATTTGGGAACGACCAGATTCCCGGTGAAGCCAATGGCATACAAAAAGGTGACAAAGAAGATGGCATATGCTGCCAGTCCGTAGAGCAGGATTAAGGGTCGGCTCATGTGTTCCTCCGTTGTTGATACCCGATAATTGCGTACCGGACCGATGGTGGAGGGAAGCCGACGCGGTCCGTACGAAACCGGATAGAAGTGTTCTTGAAGAGAGAGTTCGTAAAAACCCGTAGCAGTTGCCTGCGTGAACCACAAGCCCTAAATCAGAAATTATATTACTGGTTATTAGGTGTGCTTATGGATTCAGGGGCGGCAACGCGGAGGGTGCTTCCCGTTCCGGGGTTCCCCGCGCTTTCCTTTCCCGGAGGACCCTGGCCAACCGCCCGCCATCCCAAGTGGACGGGGCACTGCGGGAATACAGGCTTTCATTGAGCTCACGAACCGCTTCCTCGAATTCGGGGGAATGATTGAAGGGGGGATTGAAGCTCATCCATTCAAACAACGCATGTCGGGCCGCCCGGGCATCCCCGGACTGGCAAGCCTTCAGGACACGACGTAAGGCTACCTTTTCGGGTGGATTCAGCCGCAAGGCTGCCTTCCGTACCAAGGCCGCCAGAGACTTCCTTTGCAGGATGGCGGCGACAATCCCGAAAAAGGCCACAATTACAATGGCCCACAGGTAGGGGGACATACGGCGCTCCGGTTCTGCCGGGGGAGGAGGCGCCGCCACCGAGAAGGAGACGGCGGGCAGGATCTTGGTCTCCAGGACTTCCCCGTCGGGATCCCACCAGGCGTAGGTGATGGAGGGGATTTCATAATCGCCCGGAGCCTGGACCAGGTAGGTCAGGGTATCGGTTCGCTGCCCGCGGAATTCGCCCCGCTCCAGGAAATCCCGCACTTCCGGATCATCGCGGTAGCCCCGGAGCCCCTCGATCTCCAATACCGGTGCCGGCAACAGGGCCATCCCGCTGACATCCTCGGCCTCCTGGCTGATGGTCCGCTTGAAGACATCCCCCATTTTGGCCTCCCCGGGCTTGGGGTCCCAGCTTTCCTTGACGCTGAAAGTATCCGTTGTCACCAGAAAACCGATACCCTCCGTTCCGGGCGGCCGCCGGATCTCGACCTGCGCCGCCGGAACCAGGCCCTCGATGTCCGTGACCGGCCCGCTGAAACCGTCCCGGGTGCCATAGCGGACCGGGAAGGCCGGAATATCCACCACGCCTTCCTCCTGCGAATAAAGGGCGAACTCATGCCTTTGCACAAACCAGGTCTCCCCCTCGATCCGCTCCGAGGAGACGGTCGGGTTGCCCACCTTGAACAGGAGGGACCTCGGAATCTGGGGAAGCGAGAAACCGGTGGCCCCGCCAAAAGATCCGGGGGAGCGGAGCTCTACCACGATGGGGATGCGCTGGCCGGTCCAGCCAACCGGTTCCGGGACCGTGACCGAGACCGGATCGACCGCGTGTAGCGACTGTATCGCGACAGCCATGCCCAAAAGGGCCGGAGCCATCAGTCGACCCCTCCTCACGGCCGGGCCTCCCCTTCCATTTCAAGCTGGTAGGCGAACTTGGTCTTGAGGAAATCAGCCGGGCGGGTCTGGACCCGGCGCAGCCACATGGCCTGGATCTCGGCATCGCTCATGGGCCGGGATTCCTCCACTTCGGTCTCCTGCCCCTGGTCGGGATTCTTCCGGTTCCGGTCGAAGACAATCTCGTCCGCCCCGATTTCCTGTTCACCCATGTCCCCGCCTTCGGTTTTCAGACGCTCCGCACGGATCTGCGCGAGGGTGCGGTTTTCTTCGGCTTCGCGCCAGCCCGGCCGGCCCTCGAGGGCCTTGTCATAGCTGGCCACGGCCGCGTTGTATTGTCCCAGGAAGACCAGCGCGTTCCCCTTGTTGAAGTGGGCTTCCGGGGCGTCGCGAAGGCTGAAGGCCTGGACTGCCTTCTCATATTCACCGGCCCGGTACAGGGCCACTCCCTTCCAGGCCGGATCCTCGAAGGCTGCGGCCGCCTCGGCAAAACCGCCACGGTTGAAGGACCGCTGGCCCTGCTGGTCCGGGCTGAACCAAAGGGTGGCCCAGGTGAGGGCCAGCAGCGGCAGGACGGGCTTCATTTCGCCGCCTCCCTTCCGGAGGAAATGCGCCTGAAGGACAGCGCGATCAGGAGGGCCGGCACCGCGACCAGATACCAGCCGTCGTCCTGCCATCCCCCACCCGCCTCGGAGCCCATCGTGACCGGCAGGTGATCCATGGCCCGGGTAATGGCGGCAATGTCGGTGTCATCGGATGACAGGTCCAGCAACGATCCATCCAGGGCCCCGGAGGCCGCCTGGAGGGTCTCCCTGGCGGCGCTGTCCGTCCCGGAAAAGGACAGGAACTGGACCGGAAAATTCCCGCTGTCCCTATTGGACTCCCTGAGGGTGTCGCGGTCCGCCGCAACGCTGTCGGCAAGAACCAGGATGGAGCCCCCCTGGGGAAGATTGCCAAGAAGCCGGCCCGCTTTACTCAGGGCCAGGTCCAGCCGGTCGCCCTTGAGTGGCATAATCTCCGGGCTGATCTCTGCCGCCATGTCCGCCACCGCGGCAGTATCGCGGGTCGGCGGCAACACCAGGTGCGCCGAACCGGAATAGGCGATCAAGCCGGTCGGCAACCCCGAACGCGCCGCGGCCAGGTCGGCGATCTTCAGGCGGGCCCGTTCCATGCGGGAAGGTGCGGGATCAGCCAGCTCCATGGATTCGTCCGCCTTGAGGAGAATCATCAGGGCCGGCTCATCCTCGGCCAGCGGGTTCTCAGCCGGCCGCCAGGCCGGCCCGGCAATGGCGAGAACAGCCACCAGGCAACCGGCCAGCCAGGCCCATCCGCTGCGCAGTCCGGCAGGTCCGGATTCGCTCACCAGGGCCTTGAGCAGCTCCGGGTCCATCTGGCTCCTCCAGCCGCGCAGGGGATCGCTGGAGCGCTGCCAGGCCCACCAGGCCAGCAGGACCAGCGGTACCAGCAGGAGGAAGCCGGGGCGAAGGAAGTGAAAATCCGCCAGGATAGCGATCATTTGACGACCTCCAGTTTTCCGGTCGCGGAGTTGACCCGGATCGCCGGGGCATGGCTGCCGGAGGCGGACCGCCTCCAGGAGCGCAGGAGCCCGATCCCCCTTTCCAGCAGGAGCAGGAGGACACAAGCCAGCAGGGGCCAGTGGAAAATGTCACGGCGGGGACGATGGGTCACGACATTGACCTCCCGCACCTCGATGCGGTCCAGTTCTTCATAGATGCCGGCCAGTTGTTCCCGGTCGGCCGCGAAAAAATAGGATCCCCCGGCGGTCTCAGCCACCTCCCTGAGGGCGGCCTCATCCAGCTTCTCCTCTCCCACGGTGCGGGGATCGCCGATGGCCACGGTATGGATCCGGATCCCCCGCTCCCGGGCCACCCGGGCCGCCTCCACCGGCGGGACCTGGCTGCTGGTGTCGTTGCCGTCGGTGAGGGCGATGATGGTCTTGGCCGGCGCCTCACTGTCGTCGAAAAGGTTGATCCCCAGCCCGATGGCGTCCCCGAAGGCGGTCCGCGGCCCGGCCATGCCGATGGCCGTCTCGTCCAGGAGGGTCCTGGCCAGGGAAAGGTCGGTGGAAAAGGGGGCCTGCAGGAAGGGGGCGTTGCCGAAGACCACCAGCCCGACGCGGTCGCCCTCGCGGTTGATAAGAAATTCGCCGAGCACTTCCTTGACGGCGGTCAGGCGGTCCACCGTTTCCCCCCCGGCATTCTTGAAATCCTCCTGGCGCATGGAACCCGATAGGTCGACCAGGAGCAACAGGTCGCGCGTGGGGATGGTCTTGCTGACCGGCGGCTCCACCCATTGCGGACGGGCCAGGGCGGCCAGGACCAGAACCCAGGCAAGGGTCTTGATCAGCCATCGGTAAGAGCTCCGGGCGGCCCGCTGGACGGTGCCGGCGCGTCTCTGTGCCTCCTGAAGACGCGACCCGAAAGGCACCCGGACAGCAGGCTGCACCAAGCTCCGCGGCGGCAGGACCCGAAGCAGGATCCACGGCAGGGGGATCAGCAGGAAAATCCAGATGTGGGCGAAGATCAGCATGGTCAGGCAATCCTGTGGGTGCGGATCCACTGGGCGGCGTATTCACGGGTGTCTTCATCCACCCGGGCGCTTTCCTGCGGGGAGTAAAGCCCGTAACCAAGGTGTTCCCGGACACTGTCCGGCATGTTAACCCCCGTGCGGGAGGCCAGCCAGTCGAGCCAGGCCTCCCCGCTCAGGACGGCCACCTCCGGGCGCGGGGTGACGGCCAGCGCGGTCCGCCGCAGGAGAATCGCCACACTCGCGGAATCCTCGAGCCGGTCCAGTTCACGCAGGGCTTCACGGCGGTAGGCATTGGCTTTCCACCGCGACCAGGCGCGCCAGACGAGGACAAGAAGGGCAATCACAGCGATCACCATCAGCACCCACCATCCCGGGGACAGCGGCCACCAGGACACCTCGGGCGGCAGGACGATGTCGTGCAGGTTGCTCAGGCTGGCGGGATCCTGGTTCATGGTGATCCCATTTTCTGTCCAAAGAGTTCGCGAATCTGTTCCGCCGGCTCAATTACGGTCGACAGGGGAAGAACCGGCACCCGCAGGGCCCGGAAAATCGAGGTCCACCGCTCCAGGACATCGGCGAAAACGGATTGGAAGGCCTCCCGGAAGCCTTCCTCCCCGGGAACCGGATACTTGTCCCCGCCCCATTCCGCCAGCATGCCCTCGTGGTTCTGGAGATTGATACCCAGGGGATCGTAGACCGCGACCACCAGCATGTCGTTGTGCGCGGCAATGCGGGTGGCCAGCTCGCGGGTCCGGTCATCCGCCCCGTCGAGGTCGCTGATCAGGACGACCAGGAAATCATGCCGGGCCACGTTCAGGGCCGACTCCAGGGCCGCGTTCAGGGTGCCTTCCCCGCCCAGCGGTTCGCCGGCCAGGCGCTCGTTGAAGCGGGCCAGTTCGTGCAGGAGCTGCATCACCCGGTGCTGGCTGCGCTGCGGACGGAGGATGACCTTTTCCTCCTCGTTGAAGACAATGCCCCCCACCCGGTCGCCGGAATCGAGGGTCCGCCAGGCGGCCAGCCCGGCCAGTTCGGCGGCGGTGACGGATTTCATGGCCCGGCGGCTGCCGAAAAACATCGGCTGGCGCTGGTCCACGACAAGCAGGACCGGCCGTTCCCGTTCCTCGGTGTAGACCCGGACATGCGGGGATCGCAGGCGGGCGGTGACCTTCCAGTCGATGGTCCGCACGTCGTCACCCTGCACATAACCCCGGATCTCCTCGAAAGCCAGTCCCCGGCCCCGCAGGCGCGAGGCATGCCTTCCGGAAAGCAGGGAATGGACGGGTTGCTTCGGCAGAAAGCTGAAACCGCGGGCATCCGCCTTCAGGCGGACCAGCTCGTCCACTGAAATGGTGATGCGCGCAGCCATGTAGTGAAATCCCTATACGGGAACGACCACCTTGAGCAGCTCCTCGACCACGTCGTTGCGGCTCTTGCCAAGGGCTTCCGCCTCGTAGCTGAGGTGAATGCGGTGGGCCAGGCAGGCCGGGGCCACGGCCCGGATGTTGTCCGGCGAGACAAAGTCCTGCCCGTTGAGCCAGGCATGGGCCCGGGCGGCCGCGTCGAGGGCCAAAGTCCCGCGCGGACTGGCGCCGACCCGGATCCACTTGGCGAGATCGCCCTCGAGGCGATGCGGCTCACGCGTGGCGATGACCAGGTCCACGATATACTTCTCGGCCGCCTCCGCCACATGGATGGTGGCCACCTCCCTGCGGGCCGTGAAGATGACCTCCTGGGAGACCGGCGGCGGCGGTTCGGCACCCGATCCGGCCTTTTCCGAGCGGACCAGGCGCAGGATGGCCGACTCGTTGTCGGCCGGCGGATACGGGACATGGACGTAGAGGAGAAAGCGGTCCATCTGCGCTTCCGGCAAGGGATAGGTCCCCTCCTGCTCGATCGGGTTCTGGGTCGCCAGGACCAGGAAAAGGGCCGGCAGCTTGTGGGTTTTCCCCGCCACCGTGACCTGGCGCTCCTCCATGGCCTCCAGCAGGGCGGCCTGGACCTTGGCCGGGGCCCGGTTGATTTCATCGGCCAGGAGGAGGTTGCCGAAAATCGGGCCCTCCTGGAAATCAAAGGTGGCGGTCTGCTCGCGGTAGATCTCCGATCCGGTTACGTCGGAGGGGAGCAGGTCCGGAGTGAACTGGACCCGGCTGAAGACGCTCTCGATCAATCCCGAGAGGGTCTTTATGGAGCGTGTCTTGGCCACGCCGGGCAGTCCTTCCATGAGAACGTGCCCGTCCGCCAGCAGGGCAATGAGGATCCGCTCCACCACGGCCTCCTGGCCGATGACGGAGGCGTTCATGGCGGCAGCAATCTGCTGGATGGCGTCTTGGGGTTTCATGGGCAAATACGGGTTGGAAGAAGGCGGTTTCCGTCAGGTTAACGACCGGGATTCCGGCCAGGTCGAAAAAAAAGGCGCACCGGTGCCGGACCGGTGCGCCTTGGAAAGCATTCGGCTACTGCCGGTTGCCCTGGGAGGTCATCTCCTGCACCACCTTGTCAATGGACAGGGACGACCCCATCACTGGCGGGTAATCCTCAAAGGTCTTGAGGAAGTTGGTGGCATAGACCTGGGCCGGGACAAACATCCACATCTGTTCTGCATACCAACGGGTGTAGAGGGCCGATTTCCAGGATACCTCGAACGGGTCGGCCCGGAGATTGATCACGATGGGCCAGGAAGGGGATTTCCGGTAAGCCTCGGCGATGGAGCCTTCCATGATCGTGAAGTGGATCTTCCAGTTGCCGTAACGGATGGCGTTCAGGTTGCCGCCCGCATCGAAGTAGAAGATGCCCTTGCGCGGGGATTCCTCGACTTCGCCCTTGAAGAAGGGCATCATGTTGTAGCCGTCGAGATGCACGTTGAAGTTCTTGCCGGCGGCCTCATAGCCGTCCAGGAGCTTCTCCTTGACGTTGGGTTCACCGGCGGCGGCAACCAGGGTCGGCATCATGTCCTCGTGGGAGAAGATGTCGTTGTAGACCGTGCCCGGTTCGATCACTCCAGGCCAGCGGATGGCGCAGGGAACGCGGAAGCCGCCTTCCCAGGTGGTGCCCTTCTCCCCCGCAAAGGGAGTGGTGCCCCCGTCGGGCCAGGTAAACTTTTCAGCACCATTGTCGGTGGAGTACATGATGATGGTGTTGTCGATGATGCCCAGCTCCTCGAGCTTGGCCAGGACGGTGCCCACCGCCTTGTCATGCTCGACCATGCCGTCCGGATAGAGGCCGATGCCGGTCACGCCTTCGCTTTCCTCCTTGAGGTGGGTCCAGACGTGCATCCGGGTGGCGCTGAGCCAGACAAAGAAGGGTTTGCCGTCGGCATGGGCCCGCTCGATGAAATCGATGGCGGCATTGGTGAATTCCTCGTCCGCGGTTTCCATCCGCTTCCGGGTCAGGGGTCCGGTGTCCTCGATGCGGCCGTCGGAGTAGCTGTGCAGCACGCCGCGGGGACCGAACTTCTTGTGGAACTCCGGATCCTTCGGGTAGTAGTAACTTTCCGGCTCTTCCTCAGCATTCAGGTGGTAGAGGTTGCCGAAGAATTCGTCAAAGCCGTGGTTGGTCGGCAGGTGCTCGTCGCGGTCGCCCAGGTGGTTCTTGCCAAACTGGCCCGAGGTGTAGCCAAACGGCTTGAGCAACTCGGCAATGGTCGGCTGGCTGTCCTGGATACCCTGCTT
>CAJXMX010000053.1 GCA_913056355.1 uncultured Opitutales bacterium | reverse complement strand
CGATGAATCGGGTTGTGTAGGAATTGTCGCGGAAACTGGGGTGGCCAATGATGTTTTCAAGGAACATCAGGTTGGTCGCCACGCCACGGATGCGGAATTCGCGCAGAGCGCGGTCCATGCGGGCGATGGTCTCTTCCGGGGTGGGCGCCCAGCAGGTCACCTTTTCCAGCAGTGGATCGTAGTAGCGGGTGATCACCGCGCCTGAATAGGCTGTGCCGCCATCAAGCCGCACACCAAAGCCGGTGGCACCTCGGTAGGCGGTGATGCGGCCATAGTCGGGGATGAAGTTCTCTTCCGGGTCCTCGGTGGTGACGCGCGCCTGCACGGCGTAGCCGCTGCAGCGTATCTCGTCCTGGGCGGGGATTCCGATTTCCTCCCCATGCAGCTCGTGGCCCTCCGCGATGAGGATCATCGAGCGCACGATGTCGATTCCGGTCACGACCTCGGTCACCGTGTGCTCTACCTGGATGCGAGGGTTCATCTCGATGAAAAACCATTCCCCGCTGTCCATATCGAGGAGGAACTCGACGGTCCCGGCACTCTCGTACCGGACCTCCTTCGCGATGCGCACGGCCGCCGCACAAAGCTCGCTCCGGGTCTTTTCCGGCAGGTTGACCGAGGGGGCTATCTCGATCACCTTCTGGTGGCGTCGCTGGACCGAACAGTCGCGCTCGTACAGGTGAACCACGTTGCCGTGTTTGTCCCCGAGGATCTGCACCTCGATGTGCTTGGCCCGGCCGATGTAGCGCTCGAGGAAGACACTGGGATCTCCGAAGGCGCGCTCCGCCTCGCCCTGGGCCTCGGCCAGGAGATGCTTTAAATCCTTTTCCTCCCGGACGACCCGCATTCCCCGGCCGCCCCCGCCGAAGGCCGCCTTGATGATCAGGGGAAAGCCGATCTGCTGGCCGGTGGCCAGGGCCAGGTCGAAGTCCCTGACCGGATCCTCCGTTCCCGGAAGGACCGGCACGCCCGCCCGGGTGGCGATCTTCCGCGCCTCGACCTTGTCGCCCATCTTTTCCAGCATTTCCGGCTGGGGGCCCACCCAGGTGATTCCGTTCTCGATACAGGCCCGGGCAAAGTCCGGGTTTTCCGAGAGGAAACCATAGCCGGGATGGATGAAATCGACCTCTTTTTCCTTTGCCAGGGTGATGATGTTCTCGATGTCCAGATAGGCCGCCACGGGGCCTTTTCCACGGCCGACGAGGTAGGATTCATCGGCCTTGAAACGGTGGACCCCGAATCGGTCCTCATGGGCGAAGATGGCCACGGTCCTCATCCCGAGCTCGGTCGCGCTGCGGAAGAGGCGGACCGCAATTTCACTGCGATTAGCGGCAAGGAGTTTCTTCATAAAAGTTCCTTATACCGCCCTTTCCCCGCGGCCGGGGCAAGGCAGAAGTGGAATGGCCACCGCCGGTGCCGCTTCCTGTGCGAGCTTTACAGGAATTGTGGTCCCTGCCCGGGTTCCGGTCAGGGAGCTGTCGTTGCCGTCGTTTCCCGGTACCAGTCACGGGACTGGTTGCAGATCCGGCAGACCGACAGCATGACCGGCACCTCGACCAGGACCCCGACCACCGTGGCCAGGGCCGCCCCGGAGGTCGGGCCGAATAGCGTGATGGCCACCGCGACGGCCAGCTCGAAGAAGTTGCTGGCGCCAATAAGCGCGCCCGGACTGGCCACGTTGTGCGGCACCTTGAACAACCGCATCAGGCCATAGACCAGGGCCGAGTTGAAGTAAACCTGCAGGAGAATGGGGATGGCGATGAGGATGACCGCCACCCACTTGGTGGTGATGTTCCCGGCCTGGAAGGCAAAGATCAGGGTCAGGGTGGCCAACAGGGCGAAAATGGTCACCGGATGGAACCGGGCCAGGAAGTTCTCGTTGAACCAGGCTTCCCCCCGGGCCTTGATGAGGAAGTGCCGGGAGAGGAATCCCGCCAGCAGCGGAATAACGATGAAGACCACCACCGAGGTGACCAGCACCCTCGAGGGAATGATGACGTCCGCCACCCCGAGGAGGAACATGACGATGGGCGCGAAGGCCACCAGCATGATCAGGTCGTTGATGGCGACCTGGGCCAGCGTGTAGGCCGGATCGCCGTCGGTCAGGTAGCTCCAGACAAAGACCATGGCCGTGCACGGCGCCGCCGCCAGGATGATCAGCCCGGCGGTGTACTGCTGGGCATCCGCAGGCGAAACAAGGTTGCTGAAAACCACCCTGAAGAAGAACCAGGCCAGCAGGGCCATGCTGAAGGGTTTCACCAGCCAGTTCACAAAGAGGGTGATGAACAGGCCCTTGGGCCTTCTGGCCACGCCCTTGATGCCGGCGAAGTCGATCTTCAGCATCATCGGGTAGATCATCAGCCAGATCAGCACCGCGATCGGCGCGTTCACATGGGAGTTCCGGACAAATTCAATTTCGCTGATGCGGTGGACCGCCTCCGGGAACACCTTGCCGAGGGCGACCCCGGCCACCATGCAGAGCAGCACCCATACCGAAAGGTACCGCTCGAAGAATTGCATCCGCTTGTTTTCCATCGTCCTGACTTTCTCCATGATCTCCTCCTCAGCAGAATTTGCGGTCAAGGAATACTATTGCCGGAATTGAAGCAAACCTGGAAGATCAGCCAAAGTCCGGCCAGGAGGATGACCACCGCCGTCGCGGCCCGGAGCCGTGGCTGCCAGCGCTGGATGTGGTCCATGATCTTCCCGGTGGAGCTGGCCCCGAGGACAATGGCCAGCGCGATCAATCCGACGGGTGCCGCGGTACCGATTCCGTAGAAGGCGAAGACCGGCAGCGGCACGGCTGAGGCCAGGCCAACGGGCAGCAAGGTCCCGAAAAAGAGGGCCGCCGAGACCGGGCAGAAGCTCAGGGCAAAGAGCATTCCCATCAAAAATTCCCCGAGGAGCCCGAGGCCGGCCAGACGGGATGCGGTCCGGGCGCTGCTGAAGCCAAAACCCGGGGGCATCGGCAGCCAGCCCAGGAGCACCAGGGCCACGAGGACCAGAAGCGGACCGATGAACGGAAGGATGGCGCTTTGCAGGGTCCTTGACAATTGCGGCGCGGCGGCCAGCCCGAGCATCAGGACCAGCCCGATCAGGGAATAGACGATGGCCCGGCCGAGGGTATAGGCGAGAACTCCCGCCATTCCCATCCTTCGCGAATTCATCCGCCGGGACAGGTAGGAGACCGCGGCAATGTTGGTGGCCAGCGGACAGGGGCTGACGGAGGTCAGTATTCCGAGCCAGAGGGCCCCCAGGAGAATGGAGAGGTAAGCCATGGGAAGGCTTTACAGCAGGGCCTTCACGGCATCTGCGACATAGGCCTCGAACTCTTCCGGTTTGGTGAACTTGAGCCAGACGTCCTGCAGGTTGACCCACTCACCTTGCCGCCCCTGGTTGAACTCGGCCACCACCACCGTCTTGCTGACCAGATGGTAGTCGTCAAGGTAATGGCTGTTCCCCGGGAGATCGGTGTTGATGAGCTGGAACAGGACCGTGCCCGCCTCCACTTCCCCGGCGAACCGGCTCTGCACGGTCTGCCGGGTCAGTTCCTCGATCTTCAGGCAGGAAGGGCAGCGCACATTGGTCGTGAAGTAGGTCACCTTCACGACATGTCCCGGGGTGATTGCGCCTGCTGCCGGGTCCGGCAGGTTTGCGGACTTACTTGCCGGATCGTCCGGCGTATCCGCCGGCCGGTTAATCAGGCCCAGGGCCAGGCCGCCGATGGCGACGGCGACCAGAATGATCGTGAGGAGATTTTTCATGATCCTTGAGGGCTCCGTCTAACTGCTCAGCAAGGTTTTCAACTCCTCCTGGTCGGGCACCCGGCCGGACACCTTGACTTCTCCCTCCACGGCCATGGCCGGCGTGATCATGACCCCGAAGTCCGCGAAGCGCAGCATGTCGGTGACTTTTTCCATCTCGTAGTCGAGGCCGAGGTCCTCCGCCGCCTGGCGGGTGGCCTCGGCCAGTTTGTTGCATTTGGCACAACCGGTGCCGAGTATCTGGATTTTCATGACGTTCATTCCTTTTGTGGTTAGAAAAAGATTCCGTAAAGCCACCCGCTCAGGGTTGCCATGACCACCACCAGGAGCACGTAGGTGGCGGTCTTTTTCGGGCCGATGATGGAGTTGATGACCAGCATGTTGGGCAGGCTCAGGGCCGGACCGGCCAGGAGGAGGGCGAGGGCCGGTCCGCTGCCCATGCCGTTGCCGAGCAGCCCCTGCAGAATGGGAACCTCGGTCAGGGTGGCGAAGTACATCAGGGCCCCGGCAACCGAGGCGAAGACGTTCGCCCCGAGGCTGTTTCCCCCGACCGACTGGCCGATCCAGCCGGATGGAATCAGGCCCTCGTGTCCCGGCCGCCCCAGCAACAGCCCGGCCACCAGGACGCCCCCAAGCAGCAGGGGCATGATCTGCTTGGTGTAGGACCAGGTCTGGTCGAACCACTCGCCGCTTTCATCGCTTCTGCCTGCCGTCAGCCAGGCCAGGCCCACGATCCCGGTAAAGAAGGCCCAGGTCGGGTGGCCGCCGGAAATCAGCAGCACCACCGCCACCGCGGCTCCCACCAGGGCGATCCGCCATCCGCTGAGCCGGTACCAGCGCCAGAGCATCAGGCCGAAGGCGATCGCCAGCAGGCCGGTGATCCACCATTTGATTCCGTAGACTATCGCAAAAAATCCTCCTTTGTCACTGGTTCCCCAGTTGGAAAAGACCAGGATGCCGACCATTACCGCAAAGAACGATCCCGTCTCCCACAGCGGCCGTCCGGGCGGGACTTCCGGCATCTGCGCCGCCTTGGCCGCCTTGGCCTGCTCCTCCCTGCGGAAGAAGAAGGCCATCAGGAGGCCGATCACGACGCTGAACACCACCGCCCCGACGGCACGGGCGATCCCGATCTGGGCCCCCAGCACCTTCGCTGTCAGGATAATGGCCAGGGCGTTGATGGCCGGCCCGGAATAGAGGAAGGCTGTCGCCGGTCCAAGACCAGCCCCCATCCGGTAGATTCCCGCAAAGAGCGGCAATACCGTGCAGGAACAGACCGCCAGGATCGTTCCCGAGACCGCCCCGACCCCGTAGGCGACCGGCTTCGGCGCCTTCGGTCCGAGGTGCCGCATCACCGAGGCCTGCGAGACAAAGGCCGCGATTCCCCCCGCTAACCAGAAGGCCGGCAGCAGGCACAGCACCACGTGCTCCCGTGCATACCACTTGGTCAGCTCCAGCGCCTCCGTCAGCGCATTGTCAAACCGCTCCTGTCCGACCGGCAGATAGTACAGCCCGACAAATATTCCCCCCAGCAGCAGGGCCAGCTTCAGTTCGCGCCGCTTGTCCATTTGTTTCGAGTTATTGCGAAATAAATGGTAAAAATTTTTCAGCCGCAGCTGCAGGGGGTATGCATCCACTCGGGCTGCTCGCGGGGATTGTCGAGGCAGGCGATAAACCGGGACACGCAGGGCAGGGCCAGACGGTAAAAGACCTGCAGGCCGCGCTTCTCATCAACGATCACGCCGGCCTGCTTGAGGACCGACAAGTGCCGGGAAACGGTGGACCACCCGAGGCCGGCCGCCTCGACCAGGTCGCATACGCAATGCTCCCCGCCCGAGAGGCGGCGGATGATGGTGACCCGGGCCGGATGCCCCAGGGCCTTGAAGATGTCCGCCACCGGCGCGGCCTGGGGTTTTTCTTTTGCGGAAGGATTCATCAACCCACTGTTTCGCAGATTTGCGAAACAGTCAACCCTCTTCCGGACCTGATTTTTGGGCGGCGGCGTGTCGGGCCTTGAGGGCCTCCTTGATGGCTTCGAGCTTATCCTCGGAGATGGGATAGAAGTGGAAGGCGACCAGGCCGAGGACGGCGGCGAGGGCGGGGAAGATACTGATCAGGAGGCGGATTCCCTGGAGGGCCTCCGGGGTTTGGGCGACATTGGCGGTGTAGCCGACCAGCATCAGGGTCCATCCGGTCAGGGCGCCGCCGACGCCGGTGCCGAACTTCATGGAGAGGGTACCGGCGGAGTAGACCAGCCCGGTGGCACGGCGATGGTTTTTCCATTCCGAGTAATCCGCCGCATCGGCCAGCATGGCGAAGAAGAGGACGACAATGGGCCCGGTGGCGAACTCGGTCAGCATGCTGAGGACGAAGATCCACACGATGCCGCCTGGCGGGAGCAGGTAGAGGGCGGCGCTGGTGACGGCGGCGAGGATGAAGCTGTACTGCATCAGCCGTTTCCGGCCGAATCGGATGGCCAGGGGACTGGCCAGGATGGCGCCGGCCATGGCGGCAAGGGTGCTGATGACCAGGAAGACGCCGGCCAGCGAGGCGTTGTTGATGTAGTAGGAAAAATAGTACATGGTCACTCCCTGCTTGAGGGTGGTCATGGTGACGAAGGACAGTCCGGCGCAGAAGAGGATCAGCCAGGGACGATTCTTGAAGAGATCGGCCAGATCCCGGCCCAGCTCCAGCTTTTCGCGTCTTGGGGCGACGACCCGCTCCTTGGTGCCGAGGAAGGTGATGACGAAGATGATGATGGCCAGCACGGCGAAGAGGGTCATGGTGGCGCGGTAGCCGGCCACCCGGTCCCCCTTGCCGAAGAACTCGACGAGGGGATTGGTCAGTCCCTGGACCAGGATGGCCCCTCCGAAGGCGAAGAAAAAACGGTAGGAGGTGAGGATGGTGCGCTCCCGTGGGCTGTGTGAGATGACCCCGGTGAGGGCGGAGTAGGGGACATTGTTCGCCGTGAAGACAATCAGCAGGGCGTTGTAGGTCAGGTAGGCGTAGACCAGCTTCCCGGTTGGTCCCAGATCCGGCGTGGTGAAGGTGAGGACCGTGAGGACGCCGAAGGGGACGGCGGTGAAGAGGATCCAGGGGCGGAACTTCCCCCAGCGGGAGTTGCTCCGGTCGGCGATCAGTCCGATGATGAAATCGGAGATCCCGTCGCCATAGCGGCTGACCAGGAGGAGCGTCCCCACGGCGGCCGCGGAAATCCCGAAGACATCGGTATAGAAAAAGGGCAGGAACACCATCAGGGTCCGCCAGACCAGGTTGGCCGCGGTGTCGCCGAGGCCGTAGGCGATCTTCTCCCGGACGGGAATTTTGTCGTGTATCAATTTCATCATGACACTCCATTCCTTTTGACGACGGCGGAATACCACCCGGCGGAGGCCTTTGGGGTCCGTTTTCCGGTTGCATAATCGACATGGTTCAGGCCGAAGCGCTTTGAAAATCCGCCGGCCCACTCGAAATTGTCCATGAAACTCCAGACGAAATAGCCCTTGAGCCGGATGCCCTCCGAAATCGCCTGGTGACAGGCCGCCAGGTATTCCCGGTGGAAGTCGATCCGCTTCCGGTCCTCCACCTTGCCGTCGACGACGATGTCATCGAGGGTGCATCCATTCTCGGTAATGACGATTTCCGGGGAGCCGTAGCGCCGGTCGATCCAGTGCAGGAGCTTGCGGCATCCCCACGGGACCACACCCCAGCCCATGGTCGTCTTTTCCCAGGCCGGATCCGCAATGAGGGTGACATCCTGGTCTTCCGAAATGCCCCCGTTGCCATAAGGATCCGATTCCGGGGGATTGTCGGGGTTGCTTTGTGAAGCGAGTAACGTGGTGTAGTGGTTCAGGCCGAAGAAATCGCTGGAGCCGTGGAGAAGGGCTTTGTCCTCGTCGCTGAAACGCGGCAGCCGGTCTCCCAGACGCTCCCGCATCACCTCCGGGTAGTCGCCCAGGTAGACCGGATCGGCGAACCAGCCCAGGAAGAACTCCAGGGCGCGCTGGGCGGCGGCCTGGTCGGCTCCCGAATCGGTGAGCGGCTCCCGCCAGTCGCAATTGTTGGTGATCCCGATCCGGCCCTGCTGGCTGTCCTGGAATTCCTTTCGGTAGACCTCCACCGCCTTGGCATGGGCCCGCAGCAGCTGGTGTGCGGCAAGGTAGGGCTCGTCATTGGAGCGGCGGCCCGGGGCCATGATGCCGTTCCCGTGGCCGAAAATGGAGCTCACCCAGGGCTCGTTGAGGGTTATCCAGTGCTTTACCCGGTCGCCGAAGGAGGCGAAGCAGGTCCGGGCATACTCGGCGAAAATATCGGCAATCAGGGGGTTGCGCCAGCCGTCGATCTCCAGTTCCAGGGCCAGCGGCAGGTCCCAGTGGTAGAGGGTCACCCAGGGGGTAATGCCATGGGCCAGCAGCTCGTCGATGAGGTCGGAATAGAAGCGGATCCCCTCCGGATTCACTTCGCCGCTGCCCTGGGGATAAATCCGCGACCAGGCGATGGAGAAGCGGTAGGCCTTCAACCCCTGCTCCGCCATGAGGGCCACATCCTCGCGAAACCGGTGATAGTGGTCGCAGGTGATGTCGCCGGTGTCGCCGTTGTGGATCTTACCGGGCAGGTGGGTGAAGGCATCCCAGATGGAGAATCCCTTGCCGCCCTCCAGCCAGCCGCCCTCGATCTGGTAGCTGGCGGTGGCTGTTCCCCACGTGAAATCTTCAGGAAATAGCTTCATATCCGGCGGAGGTTAAGGCCTTTGGGACCCGCATAAATCCATTCCACGATTTACGGTAGAGCGGGTGCGGGCGGGTCCAGGACCACCCCGAAACGGTCCGGGTCCAACCGGCAGGCCTCGGCGATCAGGTTTTCATTGGCCAACGGCTCAGGGTTAGGCAAATAACCTTTGGAAATGTGTGCAATGAGGTCTTAGAGACTGTTTTTAATCAATTCCATCGCCGCTAGCTCGGCAGTTACCCAATGTCAGGTCAGTCCGAAATCATCAGGGTGGCTATGGTTAAGCCAGTGATCAATCAGCTGGATCGGCCGGGTCTTTATCGTGTCCAAAGGGGATCGGGTTCTTTTCGGTCAGGCATTAACCTCCCGCGTGCCCCTGACAGATTGCGATGTTTCCCGCCATCCGGACTTGGATCAGTCACTTTTCCAGTAATTTCAAAGCCAGATTGTCGGCCCGGGCCAAAGTTGGTTGCCGGGACACTTTATTGGCCAGCCTTCAGGGCAATAGCCTGGTTTATCCTGCCCCAAAAGGCGAATTGCGCCTTTTCGATAAACCCAACAAAGACTGACGGATGGATAGGCTCAGAGGAGGCCACCATGATTCATTTTCACTAAAATTGAGGGACGGGCTGATGACTTGGATCATAATTTCGAAAAACTCAATAATTCTATCGCACCGTATCATTTGCGCTAGAGGGGTTCACCCCAGATATCCTTGCCTTCGGAATGTAAACGTGCTTGGTTGCTTGAGTTTGGATTTTACATTTAATGCTCAGCTATGTTTAATTCGCACAGTGATAATAATGAATGATCATAATATGGTCCAGATGGCATGCGAGAAGGTCGAGATGCCGTTGGTCAGCGTAGTCCTGTTGACCTATAATCGTCCGGACTATTTGCGAGAAGCCCTCTCCAGCGCGGTAGGACAAACTTATCAAAATCTTGAAATTCTCGTATGCAACAATGCCAGTGACCTGCCGACTACTGAGGTGATCAACTCATTCGACGATTCGCGAATTGTCCACATCCAGCGATTTGAAAACATAGGTATGACCCAGAACGCGGTTTTGGGTTCGAAAGCAACCCGGGGTAAATACCTGGCCCATCTCCACGACGACGATATCTGGGAACCGACTTTCATTGAGAAACTTGTTTCCGGGTTGGAGAAGCACCCTGAGGCAGTAGTGGCATTTTGCGACCATTTTATAATCAATTCCCGCGGTGAAATTGATCTTCCGGCCAGCAACGTCAATACAGCCTTCTGGAAACGAGACCGGCTGGAACCGGGTCTGCACCAACCCTTCTATAAGATGGCCCTTTTTGACAAGAGCATCCCGGTTGTCATGGGTTGTGTCCTGCGAAATAACGTAATTGATTGGGAGGATTTTCCAAGATTGAAGTTCAATTATGACTTTTGGATGATTTACTTGGCCTGCCGGGAAGGCGGAGCAGCCTATTATGTTCCGGAACGCCTCTCCCGGTATCGGGTCCATGGTGAATCCTGTACCTCAAAGGAGAGTGCCATCCTCATGCCTGAAGCATTTGCTCAGTGTTTCGAACGCATCATCGCGGAAAATAGGATTCCCATTTCGAAGAGAAAACTGAACAGGGCGGTCGGCAATCATTACCTTAGCCTGGCAGTGGCCCTGATGCGAGGCGGCCAGGCAGGCAAAGCCCGGAAATTCGTTCGCCAAGGATTTCGCCATGCTCCGTCCCTCCGTTCATTTGCAGCGCTGCTTCTCGGATATTCGCCCAAGTCACTGCGACGTTACTGCCTCGCCCATCCGATCCATCTCGAACCTAAAGAGCACCGCTATCCGGATAGTACAAAGTACAAACAAAAGTGCTCCTCAGCGGTCTCATGAGAGTCCTCATTACTGGCAATCTCGGATATGTAGGGACGATCCTCACTCAGCACTTGAGAAGGATTTTCCCTGAAGCCGAGTTGATCGGCTTCGACATTGGTTACTTCGCACAGAATTTGACGGGAGCCGGGAGATTCCCCGAAGTCAATTTGAATGCCCAGGTTTTCGGTGACATTCGATCATTTCCAGAGAAGTTGCTCGAAGGGACCGACGCGATTCTGAACCTTGCAGCCATTTCCAACGATCCGATAGGGAACCGCTTTGCCGAGGTGACCATGGAGGTGAATTATCGGGCTGCCGAAAGGCTTGCCGGTCTAGCCAAGAAATACGGAGTCAAGCATTTCGTTTTCGCCTCAAGCTGCAGTATTTACGGTGCAGCCAGCGACAGTCCCAAGCTTGAATCGGATAATTTAAATCCGTTGACCGCATATGCCCGCTCGAAGGTTGAGGCGGAGAGGGCACTGGAAACTTTGGCCGATGAATCATTTATCGTGACCTGTCTGCGATTTGCCACCGCATGCGGCTTCTCCCAGCGCCTCCGGTTGGACCTGGTCCTGAATGATTTCGTGGCTGCCGCGCTCATGAATGGCGAGATCAGCATCTTGAGTGACGGAACCCCCTGGCGCCCTCTGATCAATGTCCGGGACATGGCCCGTGCTTTCGAATGGGCCCTCGGTCGCGGGCTTCGTGAGGGGGGGGCATTCCTGGCCGTGAATACGGGCTCAAATGACTGGAATATTCAAGTTCGCGAACTGGCAGAAGCCGTCGCCTCTCAATTCGATGGAGTGAGGATCAGTGTAAACCCGAAGGCTGAACGGGACAAACGATCCTATCGCGTGAATTTCGACCTTTTTCACGAACTCGCCCCCGCGCACATTCCCGTGCATGACCTGGTTTCGACGATCCGTGAACTGCGCGATGGACTCAGGGATATGGGCTTTGCTGACGATGAATTCCGTCAATCGCGATTGATTCGCCTGAATGAACTGAATCGCCTTCTGGCAATGGGAGCCCTCGATGAAAGTCTGCAGTGGGACCCCGCCTTCAGGAAACAGGATGGCACCCGGACTCTCTCTCCGGTTCACCAGTGAATTCCCGCCAGATTATTTCAAAATCGATGCTTTATCGAACAACGGCCACTTTAAATCCTTGTCAGCTATCACCTGAACCGGGGCAGGCCAGTTAATGCCGAATGCAGGATCATCATAGCGAATGCCTCGTTGTGCCTGCGGAGCATAAAACTCGTCCATCATGTACTGAACTTCTGTTTCGGGCTCCATGGTCAGGAATCCATGTGCAAAGCGCTTTGGAATCAGCAGCGAGTTCATCAGCTTTGCTGAAAGATAAACGCCGAAGTGTTGTAAGTAGCTTGGTGATTCTGGGCACAGGTCGATGATCACGTCGTAAATCGCTCCCTTCGTGCATCGAACGATTTTCGTCTCTTCAGCAGGAGAGGTCTGATAGCACATTCCCCGGAGTATCCCGGGGGTTTTGTTAAACGAGGAACTGCATTGGGCAACGGTGAATTCAACTCCAATGGCTTTCAGTTCCTCACGGCAAAATGTTCGGTAAAAACATCCCCGCTCGTCTTCAATCGGTTCAAGTTCGAAAAGAAACGCCCCTTTTAATTTGGTTTCAGAAATTTTCATTTTCAAAGCCTTTCCAATAGATCCGTCTTTAACAATGCATCAATCGCAAGGCGCAAAGTCGCCGGAGGCATCCCCGAAATTGTCTCGATGTCCTTCAGTGAGTGTGTGCCATCTGAAAGGTTGAGAACCCATAATAGAGCAAGTTGAAATTCTTTCAAATCCTTCTCGCCGCCAGTTGATGAATACAATCCGCGCGTGCCCAACTGCGGCTCACAATGCGGCTTTAGGTTGAGGTATCGCTCTGCCGTTTCGATTTCGTCCACAATCGCTAGAAGCAGCTCAAATGATCCGGCCAAGGAGTTGGGAGAAACAAAGTTCAGGTCGTCGGCAGAGGTGTGATACTCCGGAAACTCGCCATTGGGCGTCCTGGTCAAACGGCCAACGGGAAGATTGAAGCCCGGGGAGCAAAACTGACGCTCATCATAACCGTAAGGGGAGAAATCAAGGATGCGGTGTTCGCAACTCCTGTCCTGGAGGACTCGGGCCACGATTCGGTCAATTTCGGCATTTCCTCGTCTGCTTTTCTTGTAGCAAAATGAGCCGGTGTCCCCCAGCAGCGAGATGACCAAACCATGCCGGATTTTTCCAACAGCCTGTTGATTGAGGCTAAGCCACGTGATGGAGCCGATGGTGCCCGGCACAAAGAGAAAACGATAAGAATACCCGGAATTTCTGCTGACCAGCTCCCGGGCAAGATGAGTTGCCAGGGCAACCCCCGAGAGATTGTCATTGCACAGTGAAGGATGGCAGAGATGCGTCGCGATTAAGATCTCTTCATCGGAGTTTCCTCGAATCAGCAGCTCTCCATACGTCAGTGAGCCCGGTTCCAGGGTTGAGTCAATCATCACCTCGTAGGTTTGATCCTCCAACTGCGCATATTGTCGGTGCGTCATGCAGAATCCCCAGGCCTCGTCGTAATAGGAAGTGCGGTAGGGGATCCAGTCGGGATGATCCGGCAGGGTGAAGAGATGTTCCCTGAGTTCGGCAAGTCCGATTTTCCTGCGCACTGGCAGACTGTAATTCAGAACATGCAAATTGTGCTTTTTGAATTCAACGATCCTTTTGCCGGATTCGTCCCTGATCCAGGCATCCCGGATGTTCCACTCCTTGGGCACGGTCCAGTCGAAGACCCGGGTGCCGCTCGATACTTCAACTACATCAAGCGGAATATGTTCCCCGACAATGCGCAGAGTCCTTCGCACGCCGTCTCCCGTGATACTGCGGCATATGGGATAGAGTTCGGCAATGAGATCATATATCAACTGGCCACAATCAGACTTCATGATTCATTGATCTCGAAACAGTTTCATGTCATCAAGGAAGGGCATGCAGGTGCGAATCTCATTCACGATGGACAAATCAATTTCCGCTGTGATCACATCTTCCTCATCTCCCGCGCAAACGACTTGCCGGCCAAGCGGATCAAACACGGCACTATTACCCTTGTAAGCCAATGCCGGATCGATCCCGGTTCGATTCACACCAGCCATGAAACACTGGTTCTCGATTGCACGCGCCTGGAGCAGACTAATCCAATGCTCCTTACGCACTTCCGGCCAGTTGGCGATGTTGACCATGAGGGGAATCCGACTCTTCGCGTAGATCCGATAAAGCTCAGGAAATCTCAGGTCGTAGCAGATTGAAAGTCCAATTTTAGTCTCTCCAGCACGAGACACGCCTGGCTCGCATCCGACAGCATAGTACTTATTTTCACCGGCCAGTGGAAACAGGTGTACCTTTCGATAACAGGCGGCGATACTTCCATCATTTCTGAAATGAATCGATGCATTAAAGAAACGGTCTCCGTCTCTCTCGATCATACCTGCAATGACATGTGTATTGTACTTTCTGGCGATCGAGCTGAAATAGCGGGCACTTTCCCCTTCGCGGATTTCCGCAAAGACGTCGGACTTCATTGTGAAGCCGGTCAGGGCCATTTCTGGAAAAATGAGGATATCGTATCCGTTCCCGGCCTTTTCCAGGAATCGCTTGAGAATACTCATGTTCTCCCGGGGTGACTCCCATTCCGGAGCATACTGAACCAGGCCCAATCTCAATTTCAGTTGCATGGGTCAGTCATATTTACGGAACACGGGTACGACAGGGCGGCCTTCCAGGTATTTATCAACACCTTCGTTCAGGGCCCTTGCGTAAACCGATAGTGCTCCACCGATTGCGTCGACCGTGCGTTCAATATCTTCATCTGAATGCGAAAAGCTGATCACAAGTGAGGGCATCAATAGTCCGCGCTTAATCGTTTCCTGGAGGAATAGTGTACGAAATCGCTGGCTGGGCTTCTTCTCCGAATCCCTCGTGGCGTAGATCATATTGTAGGGTTGGCCAATCACCTCAAAATATCCCGTCAGGTGATTTTCATCAATTTTCTCATTGATGGCTTTCCTCAATTTCTTGCCCTGGAGCCAGAGAAAGCCGACTACATCCTTCTCCTCATAGATCCCGATAGTTTCAATCGCTGCCGCCAGTCCGATGCTTTCAGCGCCATAGGTCGTGGACATGAGGAACACCTTTTCCCTGCTTTCCTGCAACCCTCCGAGTTTCATGATTTCCCGCTTGCCGGCCAATGCGGAGATCGAAAACCCGTTACCCAGCGCTTTGCCGAAAGCGGAAAGGTCTGGTGTGATACCATACATGGCCTGAGCTCCGCCGAGATGACAGCGAAATCCGGTCAGAATCTCGTCGAGAATAAAGACGGCACCATGCCGATGGCAGATATTGATTATCGACTGGAGATGGTCGTGTGTTGTCGGCGCATACGCTTCAGCTTCCATGATAATGCAGGCGATTTGACCGGGATTGGCAGAGAACAGTTCCTCGAGGCTTCCAGGATCGCTATAGCTGAACTTGAGCGTCAAATTTCTTATGAGCTGCGGAATGCCTGCCGCCATGGGAGTGCTGCCAATGAACCAATCATCAACCGAGAAGAATGGCTGGTCTTTGCACACGGCAACCATGTCGCGACCAGTAAACGCCCGAGCAAGTTTGACGGCTGCAGAAGTGGCGTCTGAGCCGTTTTTGCCAAATTTCACCATGTCCGCTCCTGGAAGCAGGCCCAGCAGCCTTTCCGCACAGTCGACCTCGATTTTCTGGGGGCGGGTAAAATTTAAACCCATCTGCATCGCCCGAGTTGCAGCCGCTACCACCGGAGGAAACCCATGGCCCAGCGTGACCGAGCGCAATCCCATGCCATACTCGATGAACTCATTGCCATCCACATCCCATACGTGGCATCCATGACCGTGGTCAATAAATCCGGGGGAGCGCTCTGGGAATTGGTCATCGCCCTTTGCGTAGGTATGGGCACCGCCCGGAATCAGCCTGTGGCTTTTTCCGCGAAGGACATCTGATTTTGAGAAATCCATAAAACTCCATCAATTAATGCTCAAGCAGGCTTTCCGGCAGTGAAATCCTTCAGCGTATCCTGTGGCAGAAGCAGCCTCCATTCCACGCAAGCGCATGAGCCCCATGAACAGTTCCTCAGAAAACCAATGTTTAGAATGCTGGCTGGTGAAGTATCGCATGAGCCTGGTAACTTTCTCCCTGGCCTGGTCCTCCGTAACGGGAATGAAGAGATTCGGGCGCCCCAAATCGCCGTCGTACTTTGGAATTTCGTATTCGAATACCAGATGATGACGAAAACAATTGCACGTAATTTCATGAATGACGCGGTGATCCTGATGCAGGTCTTCCCGGGTATGCGTGAAGATCAAATCCGGTTCGAAAGTCTCTTTCAGGATAATCAGCCCTTCCTTGATCGCAGCCCATTGATCCGGAAAGAATCCATCACGAAAATCATATCGATCCAGCCTGCACGTTTCCGTGTGTGAAGTCCAGGAGTCGAAACTGGATTTGGCTTCCGCATGGCGGATTGAATCCCCGCTGAATACAATCCAACGCATGTTTACCGCTCTATTCGCTTCCATCAACGCCAACAGCGAGGCACCGCAGCCGATTTCAATATCATCGCTGTGCGCGCCCAGACATAAAACGCGAAGCGGGTTGGCACTGTCAGGAATTGACTCTAGCTGCAGCATGACGCGATTCTAAAATTTTCACCATTGCTTTTCATGAATCCATGGCGCCTGGCCTTTCCTGAACAGGTCCTCCAGTAATTGCTTTTCCTTGAAGGTGTCCATGCTTCCCCAGAATCCATTATACTTGAGAGCAAACAGCTTGCGCTCGTCAATCAACCTCTGGAATGGTTCGAGGACTAGATCTTCTCCCTCCTCGATGTAGTCGAAGATCTTCTGGTTAAGCACAAAATACCCTCCGTTGATCCAGATGTCTGCGTTCCTTGTATCCTGGATTCTGGTCACCCTTCCATTGCCGCTCTCGGAATCTACGATGTGAAAACTTTGAAATGGCTTTATGAGGAGAAATGTGGCGATGGCGCTATTCTTGTGATGGAGATCAACGAGATCGGAAATTGGGCAATCAGTGAGGTCGTCACTGTAATTTGCGAGAAAGTCCCTCTCCCCATCCAGATAGGGCCTCACCGCCACAAGGCGCTGGGCGATATTGGAAGTAATGCCAGTGTCGACAAAGGTTATCCGCCAATCCCCGATATCACTGTGCAATAGCGTGATATCTTTGCCTCCATTTTCCATCACAAAATTATTGGAAATACTCTCATCATATTCGAGAAAGTACTTCTTTATCACATTTGCCTGGTAGCCGAGGCATAATATGAAGTCCTTAAACCCGAAATGGGAGTAAATTTTCATGATATGCCAAAGGACTGGACGGTACCCGATCGGAACCATCGGCTTGGGAATCTTGTCGGAATAATCCCTGATGCGAGTGCCCTCTCCGCCGCAAAACAGTACAACTTTCATAATAGCCCTTTTTTCTGCAATGATTATCCCAACACTTTGACCTTGGGGATTGGCACGACAAACCGACCGCCCCAATTTCGAATATGATTCATTTGTTTCGTGACTTCCTCCTGAAGATTCCATGGCAGGATCAGCACATAATCAGGTTTCATTTCATCGATTCTTTCTACGGGATAAATCGGTATGTGAGTTCCGGGCAGATATTTACCCTGTTTATAAGGGTTGCGATCTACGGTAAAGTCGAGAAAATCACTACGGATGCCGCAATAGTTCAGGAGTGTGTTGCCCTTGCCAGGCGCCCCGTAACCGGCAATGGTTTTGCCTGACCGTTTTGCCTCAATCAGAAAGGAAAGGAGTGCCCGTTTGGATTCCTTGACCTTCTCTTCGAAGGCGCTGTAAGTTTCGATTCTGTTCAGACCTGCAGCCAATTCCTGCTCCCTGATTTCTACTGCAGAATCAGTGGTCTGGTTTCCCGGATGGTCAATGTGACAAGCGTAAATGCGAATCGAACCTCCATGGGTCGCCAGCTTTTCTACATCGAACATCCGGAGGCCGTGCACCTTGAATATTTTCTCCACCACAGTCCAGGAAAGGTAGCTGAAATGCTCATGGTAAATGGTGTCGTACTGATTGTCCTCCATCAGGCGCAGAAGATGCGGGAATTCTAACGTCGCCGTTCCCCGGGGATGCAACAGGATTTTGATTCCTTCCACGAAATCATGCAGATCCGGGACATGCGCCAGCACGTTGTTCGCGACAATCAAGTCCGCTCTTGGACCGTCAGCTGCCATCTCCTGCGCGACTTGCCGGCCGAAGAATCGAACGATCGAGG
>CAJXMX010000052.1 GCA_913056355.1 uncultured Opitutales bacterium | reverse complement strand
CGTGGTGCCCATCAGGTAGCTGGAAATGTTCATCGGCCCGCGGGCCACGGCAAAGCGGATCTTGTGACCGGCGGCCTCAATTGCCGGCCGGGCCAGCTTCAGGCGGTTGAGGACCAATGGAAGCAGGCCATCGGTCGCGGGATCGGGAACGGGAAGGGCCTCAATCTCTTCCTCGCTGTGAATCACTTTGTGCGCATGGGGAAACTGGTTTGCCGGGAAGGTGCTTTTCGACCCGAAGGCGGAAGGCTCCGTGCACATGCCGAATTCGGACCAGAAACCCGGGAGGAACATGACCTCCGGAAAAGTCTCGATGGCTTCCAGGTTGGCCTCCATCCAGATCTGCTGGCTGGTGAAGTAATCCAGGATCCTGACCCCGTGCCAGTTGGGCAGCCACGGGCTGTCGATTATGAATGCCGTCGGAAGGGGGCTTACCCGTTCGCCCCGGACGATCCGCTTAAGCAGGTCCCATTGTTCGTCTGTCATGAATATGTTATGCTCCTATCGAGGCCTCAATTCTGATCTCGGCTGGAATGGAGGGCGGTTATACCTGTCCCACGATTAACCCGGATGGCATCGGTGCCGGGCGCTCCACAGTGGAGCTCAGGGCGATGGTCCTTTGTTCCCTCTCGGAAGCTTCGCAGGCGGTCATGATTTCCAGGACATGGAGCGCCAGCTGCCCCGAACAGCGCGGAGCGCGTCCCTCCCGGATCGCAGCCGCCATATCGGCCACCCCGAGGAAGCGGCTGTTCTCCGAATATCCGTGGACCATCGGCGGGTCCTCCCAGGCCCGGTCCGGATTGGCATCCGGGCGGTAGACCTCGACAGGCCCCCCGAAGCCGTTCGGATCCGGCACCTTGAGGCTGCCTTCCGAGCCGTAGATCTCGATCGGGGAATGCCCGTGGCGCTGCACGTCGAAACTGAAACCGATGGTCACGATGGCACCGGAGGAGAACTCCAGCGAACCCGAATAGGTGGTGTAGGTCTCCACCGGGAGGCGCTGGCCCCACAATTCCGGCGAGGAGGCCAGGCGCTCATCGCGGGATCGTATTGCCCGGACCGATACAGCTTTTACAGCGCCCAGCAGGTGAATCAGGGAGGTCAGGTAGTAGGGTCCCATGTCGAAAAGCGGACCGCCTCCCTTGAGATAGTAGAATCCCGCATTGGGGTGCCAGCGCTCCGGACCGGGACCCAGCATGAAGGCCGTGCCCCCGGTCGGCTGGCCGATCCATCCGTCGTCGATCACCCGGCGGGCCGTGGAAACGCCCGCCCCCAGCACAGTATCCGGGGCGCACCCGATCAGCAGGCCGCGCTCCTCCGCAATTGCACAGGTCGCCCGGGCCTCCTCGAAGTCCAGCCCCAGCGGCTTTTCGCAGTACGGATGCTTGCCGGCCTCGATGATTTGCCGGTTCACTTCATCGTGAACCGCGGGCAAGGTCAGGTTGAGCACGATCTCGACCTCGCTCTCCAGCAGTTCCTTCACGGAAAGGGCGCGGCTGCCGGTCTCCTCCGCGAGGGACCTGGCCCGGGCCGGATCCAGGTCCGCGCAGGCGGTCAGTTCCACCTGCCGGAATAAGGGGATATTCTTCGTGTAGGCCCGGCTGATCATGCCACAGCCGATAATGCCAATCTTTACGGGGTTCTTGTTCTCCATGGATGTTCGAGATATTGTTCGGGTGTTCGGATAATGACCATTGAAATGTTCCGCATGGGGTCGGACCTCCCTAAATAACTGTTAGAAAACGGCTTAACCCGATTTCCCAACCCTCCAGAGCGCTTACAACAGGCATTTTGCCCTATTTTTGCACAATCTAACCAACCGTGCATCCCCAATCCGCTGGCGGACTCAATTCCCGTGGTCTTCCGTTCCCTCAATGAGTTTCAGCAGTGCCTCCTGTTGGGCGCCCGGCAAACCGCTGTCGAGGACCGCTTGGGCGGCGGCGCGGGGATCCGACCTGGACCAGTCCCGGAGCAGCCCCTCGGTGATTCCGGTGCGGCCGGCCTCGTTCTTCAGTTCGAGGGCCCATTCCATGCCGGAGGCAAAGTCTTGCTGCTGCCGGAGGTAGAAGACGAGGGTGCTGACGGCGCCTTCCCGGAGCTCTCCCTCGGGCAATCCGGCAATCCACTCCGAGGCGCGGTAACTGTCATTCATCAACCACTGGGACGTCGCCCTCCTGAGGGCTGATTGCCGGGTGTCACTTTCCGGCAGGGAGGCCACCCAGTCGACAGCCGCGACCGGATCCACGGAGACCCAGTTCGCGGCCAGGAAAGCGCCCAGCTGCGGCGATGAGTCCAGGAAATCGCTGTTGGCATAGAAGGCCGCCGCATTGGCCGGATCCCGCTGCGACCATTCCTCGAGGACACTGGTATACCCGTCCGTCCGGACATCCTGCGGCAGGGAGCCGGCCCAGGAAAGGGCCTCCTGCGGATCCCGGTTGGCCATGGTCCGGGCCACTTCCCCAAGGAGGATGGATTGCTGGTCCGGATCCTCCAGTTGCAGGACCATGTTCTCCGCCTGGGCCAGATCCTGCTCCGCCATCTGCCGGGAAATCTGCCTGAAGGCCAGATTCCGTTCATTCCCGACCGGCAGTTCCCGGGCCCATTCCCAGGCCCCGAGGGGATCCTTCCGGGCCCAGCTATGGGAGACCGCCATGACCGCGCTGGAGTAGTCCTGGCCGAAGGGCAGCCCGGCGACCACCTCGGCGGCCCGCCGGGGAGATTGGTTGGTGAGCTGGCGCAGGACCGTGCCAAGCGCCTCGGCATGTTTCTCTCCGGTGAAGGTGATATCCACCCACTGGAGCATCCGTTCCGGATCCTTTTCCGAGGCGCGGTAGAGCAGGAAGGAATGGCTCAGGTTCTGGAGAACATCGGGAGGAAGGGACTCGCAGAAGGCCAGTGCGCCATCGAGGTCCTTGTCCACCCACTTGGCGGCCACCATCTCGATGGCGCGGGTTTTCTCATTTCCTTGGGGGAGGCCCATGACCAGCTCCACCGCACGGTCCGGGTTTCGCATGAAGACGCTGCCGACCAGGCTGGAGAGGGCCGTCATCCGGGCCGATTGATCCGCAATCGAATGCAGGGCCTGCATTGCCGCGTCGGGATCGGACCTCGCCCAGATGGCGAAGAGGCGTCCGTACTCCCTCGGGTTACCTCCGTTGGGCGAAGCCTGGAGCCGGGCAAACGCTTCCATCGGTTGGTCGGCGTCCATCCGGTTCTGGAGCATGCCCATGACCATCGACCGGTCCTCATAGGATTCCAATGCCCGGGCGGCCTCCATGGCCGCTTCCCTGTCGAAATGAAGCCAGGTCTGGAAAACGGTACTCAGGTAACGCGCGCGATCCATTCCCTCGTCCATGGCCAGGACGAAGGCCAGGGCCGCCCGCGGATCGGCGCTGGTATAGGAACGCAGCAGGAAAGGAATCATCTGGTTCTCCGGATCCTTCATCAGTTTTTCCATCAGCCCGGGAATGTCTTCCGGGGAAATTCCCTCCATGACCTGCAGGGCCCTTATGGTGTTGCTGATCGAGGGATCCGCTTCCATCCGGGAGAATACTTCCCCCGCCTGCGTTATCGACAGTCCGGACCCGTTGCCTTCTGCCGGCACCTGTACGGAGAGCGGGGAATCTGCAGAAACTTCCTTATTGCTGAAGATGAATTTGTGCAGCCCGAGACCTACCAGAAGACCGCCGGCGAAGAGGGCGATGTAGGACAGGAACCTCATGGATTAACCTCGTATTCCCGGGGAGATTTTTGGGCAACAGGAAACCTTGAAGATATTCAAAAAGCCAAACAGACTCACCTCATGAACTCCAATATTGATCCCCAAAACATCGGCCTTGGCCGGAGGAAATTTCTCAAGCAATCCGCTATCGGCGCCGGGCTGATGGTGGTCCCGAGTTATGTCGTGGGCCAGTCCGCGAGTATGAAATCCCCCAACAGCCGGCTCAATATCGCCCTCGTGGGCGTGGCTGGTCGCGGCCGGTCCCACACCATCGAGGCCCAGGCGGAGAACGTAGTCGCCCTTTGCGATGTGGACATGGGTCACGTCAAAAACAGCCGGACCGGTACCGACGATGATTCCGTTTCCTTCAACGAGGCCCTGACCCATCACGAGAAGAAGGGCGCCCGCTGGTTTAAGGATTACCGGGTCATGTTCGAGGAAATGGGTGACAAGATCGACGCGGTCATGGTCACGACGCCCGACCACATGCACTACGCCATCGCCCTCTCGGCGCTCAATCTGGGCAAGCACGTCTATTGTGAAAAGCCCCTCGTCCATACTGTCGAGCAGGCCCGTTCGCTGACCGCGGCGGCGGCCCGGAGCGGGGTGGTCACCCAGATGGGCAACCAGGGGCATTCCAACGAGGGCACGCGGTTCGTCAAGGAATGGATCCAGGCCGGCCTGATTGGCGAGATCCGCGAAGTTCATTCATGGACCGACCGGCCGGCCCGTTTCTGGCAGCAGGGTTTGCCCCGGCCGGACCACTCCAACGGTGCTCCTCCCGTGCCGGACGGGCTGGACTGGAAGCTGTGGCTGGGCATTGCCGAGGATCGTCCCTATGACCCGGCCTACGCGCCCTTCAACTGGCGGGCCTACCTCGACTTCGGCTGCGGCGCCCTCGGGGACATGGCCTGCCACATAATGGATTCCGCCTACTGGGGACTTGAACTCGGCTTTCCCGAGCGGATTGCCGCCGACACCACCTACGTGAATGGATACACCTTCCCGAAGGTGGCCCACGTGAAGTTCAATTTCCCGGCCCGGCCCGATATGGCCCCCGTGGAATACCACTGGTACTCCGGCGGGATGATGCCGGTATTGCCCTCGTTCCTGAAGGATTTCGACCTCTTCAAGTCGGAACCCCTGATGACCAACGGGACCATCATCGTCGGCGATGGCGCGGCCATCGTGACCGACACCTATTCCAAGAGCGTGCAGATCTATCCCCGCGAGAAGTTCATGGAGCTGCGCCAGAAACTGCCGCCGAAGACGCTTCCCCGGGTGCCCAAGGCCGACCATTTCACCAACTGGACCGACGCCATTCGCGAGTCGGGGAGAGCCTGTTCCGACTTTTCCTATGCCGGGCCCTTCACCGAGATGGTCAACCTGGGCGTGATCGGGATTCGTGTGGGACGGGAACTCCGGTACGATGCCAAAAACGGCAGGTTCATCAACGACGAGGAGGCCAACAAGCTGCTCGGCAGGCCCATTCCCGACGGCTGGATCCTCGGCTGAGGATCCAGGCAGGGGATCGTCGCTCAATCCTCGGGCCGTTCCCCGCCGGGAGCCATCTTGACCAGCCGGGGCTGGAAGCGGGCCAGCTTCTCGACCAGGTCGCTCTGGGCGTCCATGACCTCGTCGATGTCCTTGTAGACCATCGGCACCTCGTCGAGGCCTGCCGAGAGCAGGGTCACCCCGCGCTCGCGCAGGAGGGCGTTGGCGGCCTTCCAGTCGAGCTGCTTCTTGGCCTGGGTCCGCGACATCACGCGCCCGGCCCCGTGCGAGGCCGAGTTCAGGGATTCCGGCTGGCCCTTGCCGCGGACGATGTAGGCCGCGCTGGCCATGGAGCCGGGAATGATCCCCAGGACGCCAGCGCCGGCCGGCGTGGCCCCCTTGCGGTGGACCACGACCTCCTTTCCCTGGTGGACTTCCTTCCAGGCGAAGTTGTGGTGGTTCTCCACGTCGAGGAGCACTTCCGCGCCGAGGTGACCGGCCATGTGCCGGTGGATGCAGGCGTGGTTGGCGGCCGCGTATTCACCCATCAACGACATGGCGGCGAAGTATTCCTGGCCCTCCGCGGTGTCCAGGTCCAGCCACGACAGGTGCTGCAGCTTTTGCGGCAGCTCCGGGTGCAGCTGCCGGGCCAGCTTGCTGTAGTGGGCGGCAATGGTGGCACCCGAGCCGCGGCTTCCGCTGTGCGAGAGCAGGGCCAGGTAGGTTCCCGGCTCCAGTCCCAATTGCGGATCCCCGATGGTCAGCTCGCCGAACTCCACGAAATGGTTGCCGCTGCCGGAGGTCCCCAGCTGGCCCCAGGCCTTGTCCTTGAGCTCACGGGTGACCGCGCAGAAATCCCAGTCCGCATCCATGACCGGGTGCTGACGGCGCTGGGAGCCCTTGAACTTGGTGCCCACGCCGAAGCGGGTTTCCGCATTGATGGCCTGGGTGAGCCGGGTGCGCCCGCGCTCGTTGTCCAGTTCGCGTAGTGGAATATCCAGCACGGTCATCTTCATCCGGCAGGCGATATCGACCCCCACGGCGTAGGGGATAATGGCGTTCTCGGTGGCCAGGACGCCGCCAATGGGCAGGCCGTAGCCGAGGTGCGCATCCGGCATCAGGGCCCCGGCAACCGAGACCGGCAGGTCGCAGGCGTTGCGCATCTGTTCAATGGAGTTCTGGTCGAGATCCTCCCCCCACTGCCTCCACGGCGCGGGTTCGGTCCTCGGTACGAAAGGGTCTGGTTCTTGTGTGTTCATGATTATGCCCCGGCATTGATGGTCACCAGCCAGGCGAGGCGGTCCTCGCGCCCGGTGGTGATCTTGATGGGAAGAAATTGTTCAATGACTCCAACGTTGGTCTGGAAGTGAGAGCTCAGCGCGGTGCAGCGGAAGGAGCCTCCGCCCGCAACGGCCATCGGCAGGAGCAGCTGGTCGGCCAGGTAGTCCCCGACCGGGGCGTCGGACTTCAGGTAGCGCTCGGCCTGGTCGCAGGTCTTGCGGGCCAGCCGTTCGGCCTTGGTTCCAAGCTCCCCGAACCCGGTGAAGAGCTCGGTCAGGTTACTGAATTCAAGGACCACCATGAAGACGTTGCCCGGACCATCCGCCTCGGTCGCGTTGATCGCCTGCAGCTCCTGTTCCCCGAGGTCGAGGCGCCGGCGGCCCAGCTTCAATTCGCGCTCCGCGACCTGCAGGGGGATGTTGCTGACCATGGCCACCGCGGCGCGCGACTTCAATTCTCCGCGCTCCAGCAGGTCGATGGGCCGGAGGGCCGGGCAGGGCTCGACATGGACGACCACCCGCCCGCCGCCGGCCGGGTAGAAGCCCGGCTTTTCGAGCTTCATCCGCACCTTCGCCCCCATGCGGGCAATGACCGGAAGGAAGGCCCGATGCAGGAAATCGAACGGCGGGGCAAACGGGTTGTGGGTACCGCCCTCAAGAACGACCTCGCTGGGCTCCCGGGCCAGGCAGAGCGGAAGGAGGATGGTCTGGAGAATGAGCATGGTGCTCCCGGCGGTCCCCACGGCAAAGTGGTAGCTGCCACCGTCAACCGGGCCCGGCTGGAACCCCAGCTCGGCCGAGCACAGCTCCGCCCCGCTGAGTCCGGCATGCGAAATCTCTCCCGCGGCCTTCACCGCCGCCAGGTGCTGGCGCAGCAGGCCCGGCTTTTGCCGCCCGGCCCGGATGTTCCTGATGGCGAAGGGCCGCCCGGTCAGCATCGAAAGCGCCAGGGAGCTGCGGAGGATCTGGCCGCCGCCTTCGCCATGGCTGCCGTCGACCTCAATCGGGATATCGGGAAGTGTGGTCATGAGTGGATTCCTGTGTAATGGAAATTAGAAGATTCTGCGACAATATTTGAAAAGACCTCCACGGCATCCCCGAATTGGAGATGCCGCCCCGGGGATTCGAACCCGGACGTCACAAGACTTACCAATGTAGTCCTTTCGGCATTCGCAGAAAAGGGAGGGGCGATGCGACAAGGGATGGAAAGACATTCGCGCTCTACCATCTGAGCTACCGCCCTATCAGCACAGACCGCATTATGGGTCCGCATTGGCAGGGCGGGTGGGACTCGAACCCACGACCACGTCAGTAACAGTGATGTAGTCCTCCCGGCATTCGCATCGCCGGAAATTGATGAATTTGGAAAGAACAGTCTTTGGAAACCGGGGCTGCCGGATTGCAGCCCCGGGCGGATCGGGCCGGGATCACCGGGCCTCCAGGCTGACCGAATTCTCGATCTGCCGTACCCAGTGTCCCGCCTCAAGGCTTCCCTTGGAAAAGGCCTCGATGACCTTGAACACCTGGTCCGAGAATCCCCCGATATTGAGGATGTCCTCGCGCTCGGGGGCCTGCGTCGATCCATACGGCTGCAGGTCGATGCAGACCAGGCGCGCCTTCGGGTTCCGCTGCTTGAAGGTTTCCCATTCGCGCAGCACTTCCGTCGGACTGGTTCCCCACCGGCTCGGCCGCCGGGTATCGATCCAGGATTCGTTGTCGGAAACATAGATCACCAGGTCGGCCCGGACCCTGTGCCGGTTCAGCCACTTGAGCGGGAGGGAACAATTGGTCCCCCCGCAACCCAGGTTGGACAGAATCCTGGCGTTGGTCATCACCGAGTCGCGCGGATTGAGGTCGGCCTTCAGGATGCGGTCATGGAAGGGCAGGATCCGGGCCCCGCGGTTCTGCCGCAGGATCACGGAAGCGACCAGGGCCGCCACCTGCACGCAGGTGACCTTCGAGGTCGCGCCCCTGCGGTATCCGGTGACCGGAGACTGCATCGAGCCCGAGGAGTCCGGGCAGACCACCACCTGCCCGCTGAATTGCGGAACGTTTCCGGTGGCGATCTCCATGGCATCCTGAAGCGCTTCCCGGACCTCCGGCGGCAGGTCGTCCCTGGCGCTGATGAAGGCGCTCAGGAGCTGGTAGGGAAACACCCGGGACTTGCGGATTTGACCGGCGTCGGCCAGTCGGTCGGCGATCAGCCGGGTCATTCGCCCGTCCTCGAATACCCCGTGCCGGAGGAAGGTGTTCAGGTTCATGCGGGTCATCGTCCACCCGGCATGGGCGGCGATTTCCTTCCACTGCCGGCTGCCCAGCGGCAGCGCGGTGAGCATCTGGAAGGGAACCTCGGGAACCTGCGGAATCCCTTCGGAGGTGAGGCTGGACTGGGAAAGAACGGTGGCCGGGTCGGCCATGGCGGCCTTGAAGGCCTCGAACCGGTTGACCAGGTCCGGCAGGAGGGCCGCGTCATGCGGCTTGCCGATCAGGTAGGCGTACAACGCTTCGCGCTGTTCCGATTCCGGCACCGGGTGGACCATCTTGATGATGTCCGCCAGGGAAGGGTCGTTGCCGACGCTGGCCCGGAAGACGGCCTCTCCGGACCGGCCGGCCAGCCAGTCCTGGATGAACCGCTTCGGCGCGCTGCCGAGGGACTTCCGTCCAACGGTCCCGCTTCGCATGACCTGGACAAAGGTCCGGAGCATCTTCGCGTTGTCGATGACCTGCGGGGCCGCGAGCTTGAAGAGGGCCGGGTCCTTCCGGCTCAGGATCGCCAGGAGCAGGGCCGGCATGTCCTTCATGAATCCCTCGCGCCGGGCGTAACCCGCCAGCTGGGCCAGGAACGGGGCCTCCACCTGTTGGGCCAGTTCAAGAACCCGCGCCAGCTGCGATCCAGCATCGGCGTAGAAGGTTCCGTTGAGGCATCCGGTCATCACGTACTGGGCCAGCTCCTGCTTCGGCTCCAGTTGGTAGGCCCGGCCGCCGGCCTCGTTCAGCGTGTCGGCCGGCTTCAGCCAGCGGCCGCGGAAGGTCTGGAATAGGGTCTTGTTTGCCATGATTGCCTCGCATTCTTTGTTTCATGCGGATGGAATTATCCGCCAATGCAGGGATATTAATCAGGCTTCGTGCCAGACAGGGAAAAGGGCAGGGGAACTGATTCATTAGCCGTTGAAGGGTAATGACTTAAAATATTTCAATTTTTCGGAAGCAAGAAACACCCTCCGGAAGGGTCCAAATCCACCTCATTAATTGAATCCTTACCGATAGGCTTTATCCTTGAGTAACGCCTTGGAATTTACTACACCCGTCCCATCAAAACCGTCGTCATCAGTCTCCTGGGCACCAACCTGGACCGGGCCAAGCCGGAGGTCCGCTGGGACCGCTGGCGCCCCACGGTCTCCCTGTTCCAGCACGAGGACTTGGTCATCGACCGGCTTGAGCTGATCCACGACAGCAGGAACAGCGACCTGGCCGAGACCGTCTCCACGGACGTCCTCCAGGTCTCCCCCGAATCGGAAGTGAGCCGGACCGTTATCGACTGGAAGAACCCCTGGGATTTCGAGGAGGTCTACGGCAAACTGTTGGATTTCTGCCAGGCCTATCCCTTCAACACCGACGAGGAGCAGTACCTGGCCCACCTGACCACCGGCACCCACGTCGCGCAGATCTGCCTCTTCCTGCTGACCGAATCGCGCCACCTGCCGGGAATGCTGGTCCAGACCGGACCCTCGAGGCGCAAGAACAGCGCCCTCGGAACCTGCCACATCATCGACCTCAACCTGTCCCGCTACGATTCCATTGCCGCGCGTTACCACGTCCGGGCCGAGCAGGGACTGGACTTCCTCAAGGCCGGGATCAAGACCCGCAACCGGAAGTTCAACAGCATGATCGAGCAGATCGAGCGCGTGGCCATCAATTCCAAGTCGCCGATCCTCATCATGGGACCGACCGGCTCCGGCAAGACCCAGCTGGCCAAGCGCATCTACGCCCTCAAGCGGAGCCGCAACCAGGTCAAGGGGGAGCTGGTCTCGGTCAATTGCGGGACCCTGCGCGGCGATGCCGCCATGGCCGCCCTCTTCGGCCACACCAAGGGCGCCTTCACGGGGGCCGACGTCGAGCGCACGGGCCTCCTGAAGACGGCGGACAAGGGGATTGTCTTCCTCGACGAGATCAGCGAGCTGGGCCTGGACGAGCAGGCCATGCTCCTGCATGCCCTGGAGGAAAAGCGCTTCCGTCCGATGGGGGCGGACCGGGAAGTGGAGAGCGACTTCCAGGTCATCGCCGGGACCAACCAGGACCTGCACGAATGCGTGCGGCGGGGAAATTTCCGCGCCGACCTCTTTGCCCGGATCAACCTCTGGACCTACCAGCTTCCGGGACTCGCGGAGCGGCGGGAGGACATCGAGCCCAACCTCGATTACGAATGCCGGCGCTTCGAGGAAATGCACGGACGCAAGGTCCGCTTCAACAAGGAGGCCCGCAAGTTGTATCTGGATTTCGCTACAGGCCCGGAGGCTAAGTGGAGCGGCAACTTCCGCGACCTTTCCAGTTCGGTGACCCGGATGGCCACCATGGCCGGTCCGAAGCGGATCAACGAGGCGATCGTGGACGGCGAGCTGGAGCGGCTCCGCTCCCAGTGGATGCACCAGCATCCCGGGGATGACCTGCTGGCCGATCTGCTGACTCCGGATCAGCTGGCCGGGCTGGACCTCTTCGACCAGCTGGGGCTGCGCGAGACCATCCGGATCTGCCGCCAGCACGAGACCCTTTCCGAGGCCGGACGACGGCTCTTCCAGGTCTCCCGCCTGCGCAAGACCAGCACCAACGACGCCAACCGCCTGAAGAAGTACCTCGAGCGCTTCGGCCTGAACTGGAGCTGGATCAGGGAAACACGCATGACCAGCGATTGAACCGGTTTGCGCCAACTGAACGCAGAATCGCACCTGTCCGGAAATCAAAGATCAGGGGAACCCGGATTCCGAGATTCGTCCCGATGCTGACGGAGGACGGCTGCTAATCTACTGCGCTCGAGGTCCAGGACCGGTGCACCTGCCAGCAAGCCGGCGATTCAACTTACAGGGCAGCCAGTTTCTCCTGGATGTAGGCTTCGGATGAGTCGGTGTTGACCTCCATCCAGATCGGGTAATGGTCCGACATCTGGCGGGAGAGCCAATGGACCCAGAAGTAGGTCGGGTAATAGGAGTCACTCAACTCCTTGTGGGGATTGCGCTCCTTGTAGTCGCTCCTGGCCATACTCTGGTAAGTGGTCAGGCTCTGCTCGAACAAGGACCTGAATTCCATGACCCCGCAGCTCTCATCACCATTGGCATCCCGGATCAGTGCGAAGTACTTGTCCCGGCGGATAAACAGGCGGTCATAAGTGAATGGGTTCATGGCCAGGGTGGTGTCGACATGCTTGAGTTTCTCCACCTGCTCGAATCCATAGCCGGCCAGCATGGCGATGGCGGCGTCGTCTATTTCGGGATAAAAGTTGAAGTCACCCGAAATAATAATGTTCTCATAACCCAGTCCGCCGGTGTTCAGCTTGGGGGCCAGTGTATCCATGATGCTCTGTAATTCAGCCTTCCGCCGGGCGGCACTTTCATCGCTGTCGCCGGGGTCCAGGTGGACATTGACGATGGAGAAGTGCTTCCAGGAAGCGACAAATCCGGTGATATGGGGCGTTCGTTTTACCTGTGGTCCGTTGCTGGCCACCAGCTCGCCGGAGAACCCGTTGAAATCCACCCGGCGCAAATTGTAGAGGATCACGCTGCGCTCGGTATTGCCTTCGTCGCCTTCGGTAACGTCGTTGATGATGTAGGCCCAGTGGTCGCCGAGGATGTTCTTGAGGATAATCAGCTCGTGGATGGAGCGCCTGACTTCCTGTATGACCACCAGGTCGAAGGCGTTGATAATTTCCGCTATGTAGCAGTAGAACTCCGGATGCTTCCGGCTCTGCCCGAACTCCTTCAGGTTCCAGCTGCAGACCAGCAGGTTGTCGTCCCGCTTGTGCGGAATTCCTGATGCAAGGAGGTGGGCCTTGATATGGAGAATCTTGTTAAACGCTCTTTTCTTGACCGGTATGGTCAGGGCTTTTTCCAGGTACCGGGGATAGCCGTGCTCCTCAATTTCGGCACTGGAGACTAGGTCGTAATAGTGCGGCATGGAGATTTGCCTTTGTTGGAGAGATTGACCGGCCTCAGCGCGGGGATTGTCCCTGCGCCTGTCGCGGAAGGGAAACGATAATGCATTTCTCTCCAGATTACGAGAGCACAGTTTACCGGAAAACGGGGGGCCAAAAGGCTGACCGGATGCAAAAAGGCTCCGGACCTTGTCGATCCGGAGCCCGGGGGGCATTAGCGAATGATTTAGTAGCTTCTGATATATAAATGTGCTTGCCGGCGTTCCTGGTTTGACCGGATCAATCCGCCTTCGAGATCCGCAACATCGGATTGCCGGGATAGCCCAGTGCTTCCCAGTCCATGCGGCCCTGGTCGCCGTGGCAGTCGAGGCAGGTCAGGGCCTCCTCCTTGGGGGAGACCATGTGGTCGATGCGCCAGTACATCTCCGTCGGTGCGAATCCGTACTCGCCGCTGTAGTCCATGCCGTTGGCCTCCATTCCGATGCGGATCGAGCGGTCCCAGTCGAAGGTGGTCCAGAATCCGTCCTCGCCGTAGATATGGTTCGTGATGAAGTACTTGTTCACGACATCGTAAACCTGCTTCCCGGTGTGGATCTTGAAGGGATGGATCTTCGCCGTCGGGTCGTTGATGTCTCCCAGCGGGTAGGCCATCTTTGTGACCTCTTCCGGATCGATCTTGTCGCCGACCAGGTAGACCCCGGCCTTGCCGTTGAACCAGGCATAGGAGGGCTGGACATCCTTTTTCCAGATCTCGAAGCCGATGGGCTTGCGGTAGCGCTTCTCCTTGCCGTCCACTTCCGCCGGGGGCTCGTCCAGGCCGGCCTGGGACCAGTCCCAGTGCATCTGGGTGGCATCCTCCTTGGCGAAGACGGGGATATGGCAGGTCTGGCAGGCGATGCGGGCGGTGTGCGTATTGAGCAGGAATTCCCCGTGGGGATCCGAATCATGGCACTGCTCGCAGCTGATCAGGTTATGCCCGTCGAGGGTGGTGGCCAGGTTGCCGCCGGAGATCTGGTGGTTCTCCGTCTCGTGGCAGTCCTGGCAATTGAAGTCCAGACCGCCGGCGTCCATGTGGACGTCAATCGAACGGTCGGGATAGTCGAGGACGAGCGAGATATCGCCGTGCTTGGCATTGTTGGCGCTTCCTCCAAGGGCGTGGCAGGAATTGCAATTCTGGCGCACCGGCTTGCCCACATTCTGGGCGACATAAAGGAGCTTCACGTGCTCCGTCGGCCAGCCCGAGTTGTCTCCGTCCTTGTGGTAGGTGCCGGTGGTGTCGTGGCAGATCAGGCAGTCCACCCGGGTCTGGTCGGTGAAGTCGAAGGTCTCGTCTTCCCATCCGTAGCCCGCATGGCATTCGCTGCAGTGGACACGGTTGGTAATGGTCGAACTGCAATAGTTATTCATGGCCATTTCCTTGCCGTAGTCCATTAACTTGCCGTTGACCACCTGCTCCCTTTTCCAGGTCCAGTGGGCCGTGGTCATGAAGGCATTGGCTTCCTCCTCGTGGCAATCGAGGCAGGCCGCCGTCACTTGGGTGGCGTTTTCAAAGGGACCGTCGATGTAGTCCGTGTGGTCCTCACCGGCGGTGAGAAGGCTTCCGGCACAGAAACCGGTCGCAAAGATACAAAGGTCTATATTTCTCATGTCTTGTCTCCTAGAATCGCATGCTGATCTTGGCGTACAGGTCCCAGGCCGTATCCACCACCGGAAGCAGGGAGTAGGAGAGGCTGGACTGGACATCCTCGATTTTGACCGGCTTGCCGACGGGGGATCCGCTTCCGGTGTACTCGAAATCGTAAAACAGGCCGCCAAGCGTGATGAAGGCGTTGGAATTGATTTCGTAGATGTAGTAGGCTTCCCCTACATGGCCGCGGGTGGCCAGCTTGCTGCCGAGGGGATCGTCCTGGGCCTGGGTGAAGGGCGTCCAGTACTTCGACCCGTAGTTGTATTCAAGGCCGAACTTGCCGCTCTTGACCGGCACCTGGATCCCGGCGTACACACCGTAACCGGTGCGGGAGTCATCATCCTCGGCGCCGACCGGGACCATGTAGACCTCTTCACCGCTGGTGCTCAGCTTGGCTTCAAAGACCGCATCCGTACCCAGCCCGCCGAACATGCCGGCCTGGCCGTTGGGCTGGAGCTGGGTCAGCGAAACCGAGGCAAACCAGACAAACCCGTTGTCCTCCTCGCGGCTGAAGCCGATCCCGGCCAGGTTCATGGAACCGATCGTGGTCGACGGTGTGTACCGGGTGTTGAAGTTGAAGGTCGGGAACTTCTGTACGTCGGCATACAGGGTGGGGGCGAACAACTGGACGAACTGGGTCGGGAAGGCAAAAGTACCCTTGAAGCCGTCGACGATGTCCTGAGCCCGGAAAAGCGTCAGCGAGACGAAGGTCTTGCCGTTGTTCAGGAGGTCGATGTTGAAGCCGCCAAGGTGGGTGTCGGAAGTGGTTTCCAGCTGGTTGAACAGTTCGCCGTTACCCCATTCGGATTCATAACCCTGGCCATAGCAGAACCGGACCGCCATGCCCTCGATTCCGGTCAGGTCCTCCATGTGGTAGCCGATGGTGATCCCGTCGAAGTTGAAATTCACCAGATGGCCCGAAGGCGTTCCGCCGCGCATTTCGTTTTCACGATAGTTGGTGGGGGTGCCATAGGTGGACGGGCGGCGGCCGATGGAGAGATAGAAATCGGTCCCGCCGATGTCCTTCCAGTCAAAGTAGGCCCGCTCGACACGCAGCCAGTCGCCTGTGGTGCTGCCCCCGTTGGTGCCGTCCATGGTGAAGGCGTTCCAGGAATCAAAAACCTTGGATGTCGTGGTGTCGCCCCAGTTCTTGTACATCAGCAGCCGGCCCGAGAAGTTCATGTTCTTGGCAATCGGGGCCCGCAGGTTGAGGCGCAGCCGGGTCGTATAGAGGATGTCGTTGTTGATGTCCGAGATCCGCGGTTCCTGGGCCATGGCATAATTACCCACGCCCGGCTCCTGGCCGGTCATCATGTAGTTGGCCATCATCCCCATCAGCTGGTTGAACTGGGCGGGATCGTTGTTGAACATGTCGACAAACAGGTTGTCGAGGGCGGTCCCCTGCGAGGCGCCGGGATCAAAGGAGAAACCCAGGGGACTTTCCGCATCGGGGACAAAAACGTTCATCTCCCCAAGCGGGTGCTCCACTCCCGGCATCAGCGAGGCCCCGACCTTGTTGAAGAAGTCCGTGAAGTTGACCTTGATGCCCGGATTCCAGGTCACGTCCCGGTAGTGCAGGGTATCCGCCGTGGCCCGGAAGTCGCCGGTGAAGGTGACCCGGTCCAGGGCGACATGGGATTCCGAGGCGTCCGCCGATTCCCAGAGGTCTTCCACTTCCTCGTCGACCGTGTCGGACAGCTCATTCAGTTCCTCGTTGATGGCCGCCACCTGCTCCCGCAGTTCGTTGATGGCCGCCATGACCTCGCTGTTCGTCGCCGACGGCGGGGATTCCGCCGGGGATTGCTGGGCCTCTACTTTTTCCGTCAACTGTTGCAGCTGGTCCGTGATCGCCGCAATTTTCTGCTGCAGCTCGTCGACGGTCGCTTCGGCCCGGGTTATTGCAGGTGCTGCCAGCAGCAGCACCGTCAGGATGGTGGTCAGCTTCTTCATCTGGGAAGATTAGTTTGTGCTGGTTATGGTTCTGGGTTGGCTCAGGCCGCCACGGGCTTAGCCACAGGTTTCTGGGGAAGGGGAGTCCTTGGCGTGGTCATAAAGGAACTGGATGATGTCTTTCATGTCCTTCTCCGAAATTTCTCCAAAGGTCTCGCCCGGGTGCTCGTCCGCCTTCTTCTCAAAGTAACGGTCCCACTGCTTCATGGTCTTCGACATCGGGGTCAGCTCCCCGCCCTCAGACCCCTCGCTGTGGCATTCCTTGCAGCTGTTCTTGTACAGGTACTTCCCCTTGCGGGCGTTGCCGCCCTCAGCCCCCAGGGCCAGCGTGGCCCCGGCCGTCAGGGCCAAGCCCAGTAGTCCAATCATTCGTAGCTTCATTGCGCTTCCTCTCTTCTTTTGGTGTTTGGTTTCGTTGCATTCAGTTCGGAAGCCCCGTCCTGAATGCCGCGTATTAGGAGAGGTAATCCTGGAGCAGTGCCACCATAAAACAAGCTGATGGGCCGTATCGTAACATTTATTAATATGAAGAGGTATTAAGATTAGGATACCTTATCCGTCCGATCAGCCCGTTTTACGGATTCCTAAAATGTGGGGTGGCCGCCTTGCGAGGCCGGGGCCTGGCAGCCAGTCCATGGACGGCAAAACACCCGGGGTCCCCCCGGGAGGGATCAATCACTCAATCTCGATCCTGCGGAATTCCAACAGGCCGTTTTCCCCCTGGATGCCGATATGGCCGGCCAGGTTCTCAATGCCGATGGCCAGGGTCACCAGGGTGCCGTTGAGCCGGACCGCGATGGTCTTCCCCTGGCAGGAGATTTCCATGACATTCCAGGCCCCCGCCGGGAGATAGGCCCCGCGCAGGGCCGTGTTGTCGGAAAGGTGCTCGAAGGGTGGGGCCCCGTAGGGAATCATGCAGGCCAGGGGCGTGGGCGGCTCGAGATTGTCCATGCACTGGATCTGGTAACCGTTGTCCGGATAGCCCTTCTCGTCGTCGTGGCTGGTGGCCCCGGTCCGGACAAAGATACCGCTGTTGGCGCCTTCCTCCAGGAAGCGGAACTCCAGCCGCAGGGTGAAGTCGCCAAACGTCTCCTCCGAGCGGAGCCAGCCGGTCCCGCGGTTCACCTTCAGGCAGCTGTCCTCGACGGTGAACCGGCCGTTGTTCTCGATGATCCAGCCCGTCAAGTCGGTCCCGTTGAATAATGGCCGGGCGCCGGAGGCCAGGGCCGCAGCGAACAGGGAGCAGAGAAGTGACAGGAGCAGGGGGCCTTTTGGAAATTGCATACCCCGGATTTTGCACCCGCAGGCCGGTCGGTCAATGGCGATAGACCGGATGCGGCAGGCCAGCAAAACTTAGGGTGTTAACCTTATCCGCTTCAAAATATTTTATCAAAAGAAAAGATTGTCGGGAAAGGCGGGAAATATAGTATGAAATGCGTGAACTCTCTCGTATTAAACAC
>CAJXMX010000051.1 GCA_913056355.1 uncultured Opitutales bacterium | reverse complement strand
GGCCCAGCTGACGATCGTTCCCGTCGATCCCCATGCCTCGAACAGGTCGATCTGGGTTTCGTCCAGTGCCCGCATACGCAGGTCACCCATATCCGCCATGGTATTGACCGGATGCTTGGTGTTGAAGATGCCTGTACCCACGCCGACGCTGTCGACGGCGAGCACGCGGACGCCTTTTGGTGTCGTGCCTTCGTTGACCTTCGCCAGCATGCCGCCCTCGTAGAGGGCGGTGTCGACTTGCCCCATATCCGTAAAGAAATACGGCAGATACAGTCCGAATATCAGATTGTTGAGTCCGCCCGCGGACTTCACCGGCGCCATGGCGACCTCGACGAGGCCCTGGGAGACCTGGTCGAGCAGTTCGTCGTCGCCGCCGAGCGCTCCACGCTGGTATTCCTCGGCCTCCATGCCGTGATCGTTGAGATAGGTCACGAACGTATGGGCCCAGCCATAGCTGCCGGACTGTTCCAGGTCCGGCGGACTGTCGAGAGCGACCTTGACAGTGTCGGCGGCCACTGCCTGGCTGACCGTCAGGGCCAGGCCGAACAAGGCGATCCACCAGGAGGCCTTCCTCCATTTCTCGTAGTCGAAGAGCAGCGCCCCGGAAAAGGCGGTCAGGGCAATCCCGACCCAGAGGCACTGGCGGAAGAAATAGCCGCCCATGCCGCTTTCATAGGCCCGGTTGATGCTCAGCAGCATGATCAGGCCGAGGCCGTTCAGGAAAAGGACGGAGAGCCCGAGAAATACCACCGGAATCCGGCGGCCGACCGTGTAGCTCCAAATTCTCTGGCTGTCCGTGGCCTGCATCAATTACCGGAGTTGTTTCCCTCCTCGACAACTTCCACGTCCACATAGGGCAGGTCCTCGTCCTCAAGCGCTTCCAGGACCGACATCGGATCCTCGGCCGAGGGCTCGCTTATTTCCGGCTGGCTGGGCGGCGGGGTGGTTGTGGCGGAGTTGGAACGGGCTACCGGCTGGGAATTGCTTGCCGGGCGGGAATTGGTCTGGGCGGGTGCGGATCCGCCGCCGGGGATGACCAGGGTCTGGCCTACCCGCAGCTTGCGCGGATCGGAAATGTTGTTGGCCGCCATCAGCTGGCTGGCGTTGAGGCCGAACTTGCTGGCGATTCCGCCGGGCGTGTCGCCCGCCTGTACCGTGTAACTGGTCCCGCCCGAAACCTGCGAAGGCCGGCTGGCCTGGGAGGAGCTGCCGCTGGAGGAGGTGCTGCCGGAAACGCCGGAACCCTCCGGAACGGCCAGGCGCTGGCCGACATAGATCCGGTCGCTGGTCAGGCCGTTGAGGGACTTGAGGGCGTTGACGGAGGTGCCCGCGCGGGAGGCGATCGAGCTCAGGGTGTCCCCCCTCTCGACGACCACTTCCCTGCCGGAATGTTCCAACTCGGCCGAAGCCGTATCCTCCGGCGCGGACTGGGAGGGAACCAGCAGGGACTGGCCGACATAAATGGTCGAGGACTTGGTCAGGCCGTTGGCGGCCAGGAGGTCGTTCAGGGAGATGCCTTCCTTCTTGGCGATGCCGCTCAGGGTGTCGCCCTTCTGGACCTTGTACTCGGAAGTGACCGGGGGCACGCTGAGGTTGTCCCGGACCGGTTCCAGGACCGGTTCCAGGCCCCCCGTCTGCGGGCTCGTGCGGGTGACCCCGGAGGGTCGGGTGGGCGCGCTGAGGTTGCCCCGGTTGGCCGAGGCGGTGGGCAATCCGCTGTTGAAGGCCGGGTCCAGATCCGGCTGCTGGACAGGCTGGGACAAGGACTCGGAGGAACCCGCGGCCGTCATCGACGGATCGGGTTGATCCCCCGTTGTACTCTGGCAACCCGGCTGGATTAACAATAACCCCAGGATCGCGAAATGAAAGACAATTACGAGACTGAACACACTCCAGATTTTCATGTTAATATAACCTTTTTCGTTCACTTAGACACTCCCCTTCTGATGCTTCAAACCTAAAACCGCATTTTCAAAACAGATTCCACGTTCCATGAAATCACCGTACTCTTCACCCGTGATAAATCCCGGGCTGTAAACCACCGGAGCCTTGCTCCGGGCCATGTCGAAAGCGACTTCCACGGCCTGTCTCAAGTTGAGCACCCCGCGACAGGGGATCTTCCTATCTTCGAGGATAGGCAGTAAATGCCAAGCCGCATTTCCGGTAATGACAGCACCCTTCAGTTTTTCACGGATTTTTTCCACAAAACGGTCCAGATTGCCGCCGCGGTAATTGCCTCCGCCGATCCAGACCACCGGTTTGTCGAAGTTGCTCATGGCCGCTTCCGTGGCGGCGAAGTTTCCGGCATGGGCGTCGTTCCAGAAATCCGTCTTACCGATGCGGGTAATGACATGCAGCCGGTGGGCCCGCACCTCGAAATGCTCTGCCGCCCCCTTGAGGAGGGAGTCGGCAAATCCCATATCCAGCCAGTACCTCCGGAAGAGGGCCAGGGCCGGGCGGTGGATGCTGGTCGCAAAGGCCGATCCGGCCGGCAGTTCCCAGTCCGGATAATCCTCCTTCCGCGCGGTCAGGACATTCTCCGGCAGCGGCCGTCCCAGCTCCCCGGCGCTGTCGATCACCGACTGGCCAAGATAGAAGCGGGCCTGGGAACTCAGCTGCATGAGGCGGCGAAAGCCGTCGAAGGCGTCGCGGCGTTCCCCGGGATCGTCAATGTGGTCCTCGTGAAAATTGGTCCAGAAGAGGGCGTCGAAACGGAAAGCCTTGAGGGGCCGGATATAGGACGGCCCCAGCTCGCAGACGGCGGTCACCCCGTCCAGCTCGGGACGGACGGCGAGGCGGGACAGCGGATAGGAATTCTGTCCGGCGGCCACGGCGCTGACCGCGGCCCGCTTGAGGGCGAAGGTGATGAATTCCTGGAGGGTCGTCTTGCCGTTGGTGCCGGTCACGACAATAGTGGGGCCGCGGCGGAACTGCTGGGCGAAATCCGATTCACTGACCACGCAACAGCCGTTGCCGAGGGCGCATTCCAGCCAGGGGTGATTCATCCCGAAAGCCGGGCTGTGAATGACCAGGCGATGGTCCGCGGCGGCTTTACCGTCGAAGGTCCGCACCACTTCCTCGTCCCCCACCCGCTCGTCGTAGAGGGTGAAGGTCACCCCCAGGCGCTCCAGGAGGACCGCCACCGCGTGGCCGCCGGCGCCCTGGCCGAAAACCGCCACCGGCTTGTCGAGGAGATCCTTGTAGATCGGGGGAATGTTTTCTTCGAGACTCACCTTAACTTAAGCGTTGCCAGACCGATTACAGCAAATACGAGGGACAAAATCCAGAAGCGAATCACCACCTGGGTCTCGGCCCAGCCTTTGAGTTCGAAGTGGTGGTGGATCGGGGACAGGAGGAAGATGCGCTTCTTCCTCAGCTTGAAGGAGCCGACCTGCAGGATGACCGACATGGCCTCCATGACGAAAACCCCGCCGATGAGAACCAGGGTGATGGGCTGCAGGATCATGAAGGCGACAATCCCGACCAGGCCGCCGAGGGCCAGGCTGCCGGTGTCCCCCATGAAGACCATGGCCGGATGGGCGTTGAACCAGAGGAAGGCCAGGCAGGCCCCGCAGAGGATGGAGAGGACAATGGTCAGCTCGCCGGCCCCGGGCATGAACGGCACGAGGAGGTAATCGGCGTAGATGGCGTTGCCGGCGGCATAGGCCATGAGGGCGTAGGCCATGGCCACGGTGACCGTGCAGCCGATGGCCAGGCCGTCGACCCCGTCGGTCAGGTTGATGGCGTTGCTCGAACCCGAGAGGACAAAATACAGGAAGACCAGCATCAGCGGCAGCGGCATGACGTGGATGATCGGTTCCTTGTAGAAGGGCAGCCAAAGCTGACGGACGAAGCCGGAGCTGTCCGGGCTGTTCAGCAGCAGGACCAGGGCGATGACGGTCAGGACGGCCTGTCCCATGAGTTTCATCCGTCCGGAAAGCCCCTTGCTGGATTTGCGCTTGATGATCAGGTAGTCGTCGAGGAAGCCGATCAAGGTCAGCCCGGCGTAGACAACCAGGGCGGTGAGGACGAAAATGTTGAGCCGCGCCCACAGGAGGGTGCTGATGGTAACCGAGGAAAAGACAATCAGCCCGCCCATGGTCGGGGTGTCCTTCTTCTTGTTGTGGAGATCGGCCAGCTTCCCGACTTCCTCCGCGGTGCGCAGGACCTGCGCGGCCTTGAGGGCCTTGAGCCGGGCGATAATCCAGGGGGCCAGGGCCATTCCGACGACCAGCGCGGTGGCCGAGCCTCCCATGGCCCGGAAGGAAATGTAGCGGAAGAGGCGCAGGGGACCCCACAGGCCCTCGAGGTCGGCCAGGTAGCTCAGCATGGCTGGGCTCCTTTCGGGAGGACAGCTTCCAGGCCGAGGCTGCGGCTTCCCTTGAGGAAGATCGCCCCGGCAAAGCCGTCCAGGCTGCGGCGCAGGTGATCCAGTTCATGGACCAGGTGGATCTGCTCCTGGGAAATTCCCCGTTCCCGCAGGCCGTCCGCCAGCTCGGGAGCCATTTCCCCGACGAGGTAGATGTCGGAGCCGGCCTGGAGGGAAATTTCCCGGGCCGTTTTGCGGTGCCAGTAGGCGGACTGCTCCCCAAGCTCGTTCATCGTCCCCAGGACATAGGCGTGGGGCAGGTCCGGAAAGAGGTTCCCGAAGCGAAGGGCGCTGTCCAGCATCGAACCGGGATTGGCGTTGTAGCAATCCACATAGTAGCGGGTCGAGCCGAACTCGATCAACTCCCCGCGCTGCCGGAAGGGCCGCCATGCGTCGAGCCGGGCCTGGATGGTCGACTGGGGAACGCCGAGGTGCAGGGAAACGGCCACCACCAGGGCCAGGTTGGAGACCATGCCCGGACTGGCGGCACGGAAGGAAAAACTCCCGGGGATCATGGGCGGCCGGGTTTCCAGCACACCCATTCCCCGGGATTCAGTCTCGTTGGTCCAGTTGTAGTGGTACAAGAATACATTGGGGCTCTGCGACCAGGTGGGATCCACCTCCACTCCGGGACCGGCCAGGGCATGGACGCCGATGGTCTCCGGAATGTCGCGAAAAGATGCATACTGCAGCAGGCCGGCGGGAAGGAAGACATTGCCGCCCGGCTTGACCGCATGGGCCAGGATGGATTTCTCGGAAGCCACGCTGTCGAGATCCCCCAGCCGCTCCAGGTGGGCCGGGCCCACCGCGGTGATGATGGCCAGGCTGGGCTGGATCAGGCCGGCCAGGAAATCCATTTCCCCGGCGGAGTTGATCCCGGCCTCGAGGATGGCTCCGGCGTGCCGGTAGGGATCCATTTCCAGCAGGCTCAGCGGGACCCCGATATGGTTGTTGTAGTTGCCGCGGGTCCGCCACCACTGGGATCCGAGAATCTTGCCCAGCAGCTCCTTGACAGTGGTCTTGCCGTAGCTCCCGGTGATGCCGATGACGGGCGCGCTGAAGCGCGAGCGCCAGCTCCGGGCCAGGCCCTGGAGGGCTTCCAGCGAATCCTCGACCACCAGCTGCGGCAGGGAAAGCTCATGGTTGGGCTCTTCCACCAGGGCCGCCAGGGCATGGTACTCCCCGGCTTTGCCGAGGAAGGAATGGCCGTCGGCCCGATCGGTCTTGAGGGCGACGAAGGTCTCTCCCGACTGCAGGGTGCGGGTATCGATGGAAAAGGAGGTCAGGGGGGAATCCGGACGCCGGGCCATCCATCGTCCATGGGCGATGGTCGCGGCCTCATCTGGATCGATCCTTGCCATCAACGCCGGTTCCACTGCTTGTTCTGGATAATGTCGCGGGCCACCGCGCGGTCGTCGAAAGGCACCACGCAGTCCTCGAATTCCTGGAAGGTCTCATGACCCTTGCCGGCGATGAGGACGGTGTCCCCGGGCCGGGCCAGCTCGAGGGCGGCGGCGATGGCGGCCCGTCGGTCCGGGATGAACTGGAGGTTGGCCCGGTGGGTGTTGCCTTCCCGCATGTCGTCGAAGATGTCCTGCACCGCCTCGTTGCGGGGATTGTCGGCCGTGGCGATGGCCAGGTCGCTGAGCTCCGAAACAATACCGGTAATGACCGGGCGGGTCGAGGCGTCCCGGTTTCCGCCGCAGCCGAAAATGGTGATCAGCCGGCCCTTGGTCAGGTCCCGGACCATGGCCAGGCCCTTTTCGTAGGCGGCCTCGGTGTGCATGTAGTCGATCAGGACATTGAATGGCGTTGGGGCCTCGAGGCGTTCCATCCGTCCGCGCACCCCGGGAAAGGAGAGCAGCGCCGCGCCCATGTCGGGAGGATCAATACCCTCGGCATAGCCGGCGGCGATGGCGGCCAGGACATTCTGCAGGTTGAACTCTCCCAGCAGCGGGCTGACCAGCTTGACGCTGCCGCCCGGCCAGACCAGGAGGAAGCGGGGGTCCCGTTCGCTGTAGCGGATGTCCTCGGCCCGGATCAGCGCGTCCGGGGAAGTGCCGCAGGTGATGGTCTTCTGCAGCAATTCAGCCGGGGCCGACTCGACGAGGGCGTAGACCCCGGGATCGTCGACGCAGGCGATAAAGTGTTTCAATCCCTCCGTCTGGCTCAGGATAAAGTTCCGCTCCAGCTCCAGGTAAGCCTCCATTGACCCGTGGTAATTGAGGTGCTCCGGGGTCAGGTTCAGGAGGACGAGGCTCTGGAACTGAAGTCCGCGGACGCGGTCCTGGTCAATGCCATGGGAGCTGACCTCGATGAGGGCCCGCTGGCAATCATGCTCCAGGATCTGGGCCAGGAGGGCCTGCATCTCGATCGGCTCGGGCGTGGTCCGGTGGGCCGGCAGGGTCCGGTTTCCGACTGCGTAGTGGATCGTCCCCAGCATGCCCACGGGTCCCTGCGGCAGCAGGAAATGGCGCAGCAGGCTGGAGGCCACGGTCTTGCCGCTGGTGCCGAGAAAACCGGTCAGCCCCAGCCTGGAGGCGGGATCCCCGTAGAAGCGGGAGGCCACCCGGGCCACCACCTCGCGCATGTTCTTGACCTGGATCAGGGTCACCTGCGGCGGGACCCAGTAGTCCTTCTCGCTGACAATGGCCACCGCGCCCCGGTCAATGGCTTCGGAAATGTAGAAATGCCCGTCGGTGCGCAGCCCCGGCAGGGCGAAAAAGAGGGAACCGGGCCCGACCCGGCGGCTGTCGGTGGCAAGGGAAAGGATCGGCGTGGTGTCCTTGCCCTTCACCTCCACGCCGCTGATTCCAGCCAGCAACTGTTTCAGGGTTTGCGTCATGTGCCTCCTTCTTGCCGCCTGTTGGACCAGCATCCCGGAGCCGTGCGCGCGACAGTCAGCCAGCCGGTTGCCACGGATGGGCCGGGCGGTTGCGTTTCTTAAAAGGTTTATACTGATTTCAGTCATTTGATACGACAAAGGGTTCCCATTTTTCCGGCTTCCGGATGGCCATGTGCGGGATCAGTTTTTCGCCGATGGAGCGGAAGACAGGCGCCGCGACCAGTCCCCCGTAGGCGGGACCCGGCACCTGCGCGTCATCGACGACAACTGTAATGACCACCTCCGGCTTGTTGGCCGGGAAAAATCCACTGAATGAGCCCACGTGATGGTTGTGGCTGTATTGACCGTCGATGATCTTGCGGCTGGTCCCGGTCTTGCCGGCCACGCCGTATCCCGGCAGGGCGGCCCGGCTGGCCGTGCCCTCGGGACTGACCACGCTCATCAACATTTCACGGAGCAGGCGGGCCGTGTGCACGGAAACCACCCGCTGGCCCTTTTCCGGCTCCAGGGGCAGCTCCACCTGGCTCTCCGGGTCAATCACCTCCTTGAGCAGCTTGGGACGCAGGCGGACCCCGTCGTTGGCGATGGTCGCCATGGCCTGGTGGACCTGCATGGCGGTTGTCCCCACGGCATAGCCGGTCGGGAGACGGCTGATGGTCAGCCCGTCCCACTTCTCCACCGGGGCCAGGGTCCCGCTGATCTCGCCCGCCAGCGGCCAGCCGACATCCTGGCCAAAGCCGAAACGCCGGGCATACTCGTACATGCGCTGCTCGCCCAGCAGCATGCCGATCTGGGCGGCGCCGCGGTTGCTGGACTTGGTCACCACGGTGGTCACCGGAACCGGTCCCAGGTTGCGGTGGTCGTTCGGCATGCGGATGTTGACTCCGTGGTAGAAGACCTCGGCCGCACCGCAGTTGATAATGGTATCGGGCTGGATCACGCCTTCCTCGAGCCCGGCCGCAACGGGGACGATCTTGAAGGTCGAGCCGGGCTCATACTGGTCGGTGAGGGCCCGGTTGCGCTGGTTCTCCAGCGGAAAGTCCCAGAAATGATTGGGATTGAAAGTCGGATAATTAGCCAGGCCGAGGATTTCCCCGGTATGCGGATCGGAGACGATGATGCTGGCCCCGGCCGGATGCAGTTCCCCGACCATGTCCTCCATGGCGGCCTCGATCACGGATTGCACGAAGAGGTCAAGGGTCAGCTGGACATGGAGGCCGTTGCGGGACTCGACTTCCCGTTCCCGGAAGGCGGCCAATTCGCGTCTCCGTCCGTCGACCTCGGTCTCCCGCCAGCCGGCCTGTCCCCGCAGGTAATAGTCCAGCGCCAGCTCGACTCCCATGACCGGGGTTTTTTCCTTGTTGATAAAGCCGATGACCTGCGAAGCCATCTGGTCGCCCGGATAGTAGCGCTCGTAAAATCGGTCGCCGCGAACACCGTCGATATCGATCCGGCGGATCAGATCGTAGAGGTCCTCGTCGATCTCCGCCAGCGGCACCCATTGCACGGTCCGCCGCTCGCCCGCGCTGTCGATGCGCTCCTTGCGGTTGCACTTCTCCATCAGCTCGGGGAAAGGCATGTCGAGGATACCGGCCAGCCGGGCCAGCTTGTCCACGTCGGAGGTGTCCACCACCTGGGGGTCCACGCCCAGCTTGATCCGGGACCGGGTTCCGGCCAGGAGGTTGCCGTTGCGGTCCAGGATATCCCCGCGGCGGGGCTCCAGCTTGACCAGGATCTTGCGGGAGGACTCGACCTCGCTGGAGATGTTTTCCGCATCCAGCACCTGCAGGAAGTACAGGCGCCCGCAAATCATCGCGAACCCGGCCAGGAGTAGGACGGTGCAAAGCCGGTACCGGGATCGTTTGACGCAGGCCTGGGACATTAATCGATGGGCGTCAGGGATTCCATCACGGCCAGGTCAATCGAGTAACGGTAGGGATCGCGCTCGCGCCGCTTTTCCTCGGGGCGGTCCTCGCGGGCATAGGCCCGGTTGTAGGCCGGCACCCCGTCCATGTAGAAAATCTGGTCGGCCCGCGGCGGGTGCAGGGGCAGGCGGTGCTTCTCGATCTGCTTGAGCAGGTACTGCGGCTGGTGGATGGAGGCGATGCGGTTGTTGAGGAACTGCAGGCGCCGCTCCTCCTTGACGATCTCCTCCTCCAGCTGCCGGGTGGCCTGGGCGGTTATTTCAATCTTCTGCCGCATCCAGAGCAGGCCCAGGCAGCCGCTGACCGTGACCACCGCCAGCACGACCAGGAGGGTCAGGATCTGTTTGTACAAGAAGGCTTCTTTTTGAATGACGGGGCTCATGCGGCTTTCCTTTCCTTTTCGATGACCCGCAGCTTGGCGGAGCGGGACCTGGGGTTGCGGCTGGTTTCCGCCTCATCGGCCACCACCGGCTTGCGGGTCAGCAGTTCAGCCTGGCGGACGCGGAATTGTCCGGGGAGGGAATCGCGGCCATGCTCCGGCCGGCCAGCCATGCGGCGGAAGAAGCGCTTGACGATGCGATCCTCGAGGGAGTGGAAACTGATGGCGGCCAGGCGGCCTCCATCGAGAAGCTTGTCGAAGGCGGCCGGGAGGGCGCTCTCGATAACCGACAGCTCCCGGTTGACGGCGATGCGCACACCCTGGAAGGTCCGGGTGGCCGGATGGATCCGCTCCGTGGGGCGGCGGCCGCCGACGGCTTCCTCCACCAGTGCGGCGAAGGCCAGGGTCCGCTCCAGGCGCCCGCTGCCGCGGGAATCCTCGATGGCGGTGACAATCCGGCGCCAGCGGGGCTCCTCCCCGAAATCCCGGACCGCCTGGACCAGCTCGCTGTGGCTGGCCGTGCGGAGGAAATCGCTGGCCGGCACGCCGGCCTCCGGGTTGAGGCGCATGTCCAGCGGACCGTCCTCGCGGAAGGAAAAGCCGCGCCGGGCCTCGTCGAAGTGATAGGAGCTGACCCCGAAATCAAAGAGGATGCCGGTAAAGCCGTCCTCCCCGAGCTGCCCGAGATCCTCGAAATTCAGGTGGTGCAGGGTCAGGCGGCCGGGAAAGGCGGCCTGCAGCAGGCGGCCCCGCTCGATGGCCTCGGGGTCCCAGTCCAGCGCCACCACGCTGTTGCGGCGGTCCGCCTCCAGCAGGGCACGGGTATGTCCGCCTCCGCCAAAGGTGGCGTCGAGATAAGTCCCGCAGCGCCCCTCTGTCAGAAACGCGACAACCGGTCCCAACAGAACCGGCTCGTGTCCACTGGATTCACCTGTCCCCACGTCCGTCATCCTCTCCTCAGTGAGTGCCAGACCTGAAGCCAGCCGGCCCGTCCCCGCGAAACGAGGGGGGCATGGGCTTTCTGGCGCCGGTAAAGGGCTTCGCCGAGGGTCCCGTTGAAGGACAGGTTGAGCCGGGGCACCTGCGGCAGCTCCCACGAGGCATAGTGTCTCGGTTCACCGCTGTTGAGGACCCCGCTCTGCATCAGTCGTTTCGTTTTCATAGCCCAGTCTCCAGTCGATTGCCCGTTCGTTTGGTCAGATGTCCATGGCTTCCATGGCTTCCAGCAGGTTAAAGTCTTCCTCTTCCGTCTCCACGCGGTCCGAGTCCCAGATTTGGAAATAATGGCCGAGCCCGATCAGGGTGACCTTCTTCTCGATCCCGGCATGGCCCTTGAGCTGGTCCGGGAGGAGAATCCGCCCCTGCTTGTCGCAGCCGAACTTGAAGGCCCGGCCAAACAGCTTGCGGAGGGCCGTCTGCCCCCGGACATCGCTCTGGCGGATATTGCGCGCCTTTTGCAGGAGCTCCTCGGTCATGTGGGGCGGATACACGGCGATGCAGCCCTCGGGATGCGGCCAGGCGAAGTAGTAGTTACCGTCGTCCCCGGCGACCCGCCAGCTGGAGGGTACGGTCACGCGATTGCGGGCATCGAGTTGATGCACGAATTCGCCGACGTAAGCCATGGTCTGGACGGTTTCAGTCATTCAGTATCTGCCCTTGCTCTCCACTTTCGCCCATTTTTTGACATTCCGCCCCACATTGGTCAAGTCTGATCTCCCATTTTTTTGCCCGGTAAAACCTTCGTAACTTTCTGAAAAAGAAGTGTTTACCGGGGTTATTCACGAGTTATTAACAGCCCTCCGAGGGGCTCTGGCGGATCCCCGGGACGCCCCACCGCCCTGTTGCCGGAAGCATCACCAACCGGTTAAGCAACTTATTTCCAGCGACTTACGCGAATACACACAGTTGCCGCAAAAGCGCCGGCCACGGGGGAGAGCGGGATTTTCCAGAAATGCGGAGCAATTTACCCACACCGGGTTCCGGGGGCTGGGAATTGTAAAATGAGGGACGGTCCGGCGTCCAATTGACAAAAAGGCACCGGATGCCGCATAAAACGGGCATGGCAAAGGGCCGGAAGCGGTTGGACGAGATACTGGTGGAGCGTGGACTGGCGGAGAGCCGGAGCCGGGCCAAGGCGCTGATCATGGCCGGGAAGGTCCGCCACGGGACGGAAATCCTGGACAAGGCGGGGAAGGAGTATCCGGTGGGGATCGGGCTCGAGCTGGAGGAACCGAGCCGGTATGTGTCCCGGGGTGCCGAGAAGCTGGAGGGCTGGTTCCGGAAGCACCCCTGGGAGATTGCCGGGAAGCGTTTCCTGGACATCGGGGCCTCGACGGGAGGCTTCAGCGACTACCTGCTCCAGGAAGGGGCGGTGGAGGGGACCTGCGTCGATGTCGGGCATGGCCAGCTGCATTACAAGCTGCGGCAGGACCCGCGGATTCTCAACCTGGAGCGGGTCAACGCGCGCCACCTGCAGCCCGGGCAGCTCCCGCACCCGGCCTACCCGTTGATCGTGATGGACCTCTCCTTTATCTCCCTGAAGCTGATCCTGCCGGTGGCCTGGAGCTTCCTGGAGCCGGGCGGCCTCATGGTCTCCCTGGTCAAGCCGCAGTTCGAGGCCGGCAAGGAGGAGGCGGACCGTTTTCGCGGGGTCATCACCGATCCGGAAATCCGGCAACGGATCCTCAACGAGGTGCTGGACTTTGCCGCCGTGGAGCTTCCGGACAACCGCCTGCTGGGCTGGTGTGAATCCCCGATCACCGGGATGAACGGCAACCTGGAATTCCTTGCCGGCTGGACCCGCCAGGGCGGCGGGCAATCTTGACTTTGCATTTCCGCCGGATGTTAATCCCGCCATGGGGCGCCTGAAAGACATCCTCTTCGTCGTCAACTGCAGCAAGCAGGGAGCGGAGGAACTGGTACAGGACCTGAGCCGGCTGACCGAGGAAGCGGGAGCGCGGGCCACGGTCATAACGGAATTCCCCCTTCCTTCCGAGGCCATGAAGGGGCGCGACCTCTGCGTGGTGGTGGGCGGCGACGGTACCCTCCTGGGGGTGGTCGAGGCGGCCTCCAGCTGGCAGGTCCCGGTGCTCGGGGTCAACCTCGGGCGGCTCGGCTTCATGGCCAGTTTCTCGCCCGTGGACATCATGGACCAGTTCAAGGAGTTCCTGACCGGGACGCTCACCTACCGCAACCTGGCGGTGCTGAGTTGCGAGTCGCCCGGGCTGGGCCCCGTCCACGCCCTCAATGACATTGTCATCAAGGCCAGGTCGTCGCGCCTGATCCGCCTCGAGGTGCATTGCGAGGACGAGCACATGAACACCTATCATGCGGACGGGATCATCATTTCCACCCCGACCGGATCGACCGCCTACAACCTCTCGGCCGGCGGACCGATCGTCCATCCCTCCGCCAGGGTCATGGTGGTAACCCCGATCAACCCCCACACCCTGTCCAACCGGGCTATCGTCCTCGATGATTCACATGTCATCGCGGTGCACCTGCTGGGCGATTCCCACGAGGTCCAGGTGGCGGCCGACGGACGCGAGATCTTCGGGACCCTGCCGCGGTTCCCGGTCCAGGTCCGGGTCCACCCGGAGCGGACGTTCCACCTCGTCCAGCCCGAGAGCTACTCCCACTATTACGTCCTCCGCAACAAGCTCCGCTGGACCGGCAATGCCGTATTTTCCACTCCCCACGGCTGATCCCGATTCACCGGGCAGGGAAAGCCGCCAACCCCTGCAATGAACCCGTCCAAGCAAGACGACCAGGATCCCTTCAACACCAAGCGGCCCATCGTTTACGAGATCAGGGGCTGGCGCCGCGCGCTCTTCCTGCCCTTTGCCGGATTGCTCCGCCTCTATCTGCTGACCCTGCGTTTCCGGGTCGCCGGGGCGGAGCGCCCGCTCCTGCAGGCGCCACCCCGGCCGCGGCTGCTGGTCATGTGGCACAACCGGGGCCTGGTGGCCCCCATCGTCTTCAACCGGCTCCTGCAGCCGGAGAGGATCACCGTCATGGTCAGCCCCAGCAAAATGGCCGCCTGGCAGGCCGCCTTCTTCGAGTTCCTGCGGGTCAGGGTGGTCCGCGGCTCCAGCACCCGGCGCAGCATCCAGGGAACGCTGGAAGTGCTCCGGTCGATCCGCCAGGGGCAGGACGCAGCCATGGCCCCGGACGGCCCTTCCGGCCCCCTGTACAGTTTCAAGCCGGGAGCGGTGGCCATGGCCCGCAAGGCCCGGGTGCCGATGCTCCTGATCATGCCCAACACCGCCCGCGCCTGCCACCTCAAGGGCTGGGACCGGCATTTCGTGCCCTGGCCCTTCGCGCGCATCGAAGTCCGCCTCCGGGTGGTCGGTCCGGAGGATCCGGTCTGGGAAAAAACCGATGATGAGGTGGCCATCGAATTGCGCCGGGTTTGCCTTGAGATGACCGGGGATCGATTTAACGTGAAGCCATGAATACCAAGAAGGACTGGGTTGAAGGAATCCTCTTTGCCGGCTTCCGGCTGATGGCGGTCGGCCTCCTGCTGACCGGTCTGCTGGGAATGGCCTTCCAGTTCCTCGAGTCCTGGTACCGCTTCGATCCCAATTATCTCGGCACTTTCCTGGCCGAAACCATCCTGCGGCCGCTCATGGTCTTCATTACCGGCGCCCTGCTTTATGCCGGCTCGGGCTGGATGGCCCGGCGGATGGCCGTCCGCTATCACAAGCATTCCTCATGAAACCGGTCCTGGCCCTGCTGGTCGCGTTCCTCATCGGCTGCGGCTGCGCCCCGGGACAGGAGGCGGCCCGGCCGATCATGGTCGATCATCCGGAACAGCTGGAAAACCTGTTCGCGGCCCTGGACCAGGACCATCCGGCCATGGCGCCGATCTGCCGCGACTGGGAGCTGGGCCGCCGCCAGGAGGCCGTCGAGGCCCTGGACGCTTACTTCCGGAAGAAATCCGCCGGCGCCGCCCTGACCCAGACGCCCCGACTGCCGGGCAACGTTCTCGAGCAGGCCGAGGCCGCCCTGCAGCGGCGTTATTATATCCTCGACCAGTGGATCGAGGTCCCCGCCACTCCTGACGGCGGCCTCGACTGGACCTGGCGGGGTCCACAAGGGGACAAGGAGGTGGCCTGGATGCTCAACCGGCAGGCCATTCTCCCCATCCTGCTCCAGGCCTACCGCAAGACCGGAAGGACGGAATTCCGTCAGGAAATCAACCGCCTCCTGCGGGACTGGATCCTCTCCAACCCCTACCCCGCCCGCCTCAACTTCTCGCCCCAGTGGCGCCCCCTGGAGGTGGCCCGGCGCGTCCTCGAGTCGTGGATTGCCGTCTTTTATGCCCGCGACTGCCTCGACCAGGATACCCGCCTGCTCCTCTTGTCCTCCCTCCTGGAGCATGGCGACGCCCTCCGCAACCACGCCTCCTTCTGGGGAGGCAACCACCTCATCACCGAGAAGCTGGGCCTGCTGGCCATCGCCCTGGCCTTCCCGGAGTTTTCCGATTCCGCCGGCTGGAAGGATTATGCCATGGAAAAGCTTTCCGCCGAGTTCCTTGCTCAAACGTATCCGGACGGCAGCTACAAGGAATTGAGCAACCACTACCAGCTGGTGGTCCTGCTCAGTGCGCAGCGGTTTGTCCGCCTGATGACGGTGGCCAACCCGGCCTTCCGCAAGGAACCGGTCTACCGGCGGATCGAGGCCATGTGGGATTACTTCGCCGGGGTCATGAAGCCAGACGGCTTCGGCCCCCTCAACAATGACTCCGACCTCGAGCCCAACGACCGGTACCTGGCCTCCGCATGGGAGACTTTTTCCCGTCCGGACTGGCTGGCCATGGCCACCGGCGGCGAGGAGGGCACCCTTCCCTCCGGTCCGGCCTCGCGCTTCTACCCGTGGGCCGGACAAGCGGTCCTGCGCAACAACTGGGGGGCCCAGGCCGACTGGATCTTCTTCGACGCCGGCCCCTACGGCACCGCCCACCAGCATGACGACCGGCTCCACCTCAGCGCCTACCTGCAGGGCCGTCCGGTCCTGACCGACAGCGGCCGCCATGCCTACCAGCCGGGGCCGTGGCGCGACTACTTCAGCGGTCCCTCGGGCCATTCCACCCTGCTCCTCGACGGCCGGCCCGCCGACCAGGGGCCGCGGGTCGCCCGGCAGCCGCTTCCGGTCGAATATGCGGACACTTCCAAATGTGTCTTCGCCGCCGCCACCGCTTCCTTCAGCCAGCCCGCAAGCCGGTTCGGGCTTCCTTCCCTGCGCCCCTCCGTTCCCTGGACCCGCGCGGTCCTCTATGACAAGCGTTACCGCCTGGTCCTCATCCTGGATCACCTGGTTTCCTTCCAGGCGCATGAGATCCAGGCCAACTGGCTCTTTCATCCGGATATTCCCGAGAATTCCGTCGGGAATTACCTGCACCCGGGCGGCCCCTCCACGGATTGGCAGGTCGTCGCCCTGACCGGCCGCACCGAACCTCCCCTCGGCGGCTTCATGAGCCCGGAGTACAACCTCAAGAGGCCCGCCACCCGTCTCCTCCACACAACCCGGGTCGACCGGCCCGTAACCCTGGCCTGGATCCTCCAGGATCCCGCCGGGCCACCCGTCGAGGTTGAGTTCCTCAGCCCCGCGGGCGCTCCCATCGCCCGCATCCGCCTGCTCCAGGAGGGCCGCATCATCGCCGAGGCCGAGCTCCGTCTCCATCCACAGCCCGAGCTGATCCGTTACCGCCATCCCTGAGCCTTGTACCCGGGGCTACATTTCTAGCTTGCAATTATCTGCATCTGGGGTAGGTTATTAGCTATGCTACATCATCACACATGGACCCAGTCCCTCGCTATTTTCTGCAAGCGAGCCGGTGAAGCGGTCCTGAATCTCTTTCGTCTGGACATGACGGAGACCAAGTGGGGTCACCGGGTTATGGACCAGATTTTCCGCGAAGGTAAGTTTTCCGCCCAGGAAAACAACAAGCCCGGAAACCCGGGACGACGCGATTAACCGGTAACGGCCAGGCGGCCGGTACCTCCCTCTTTTCAAGCGGCCTGTTCAGCAGGCCGCTTTTTTTGTCCGGAAAGAAAAGTTGACCAGCAACCCGTAACCCGCAACCAGTAACCCTCATGCAAGCAGGCATCGTCGGACTCCCCAACGTGGGGAAGAGTACACTTTTCAACGCCGTGACCCGGACCCGCAAGGCGGAGGCGGCCAACTACCCGTTCTGCACCATCGAGCCCAATGTGGGCATCGTGCAGGTCCCGGACAGCCGTCTGGAGCCGTTGGCGAAGATCGCCAAGACCCAGACCATCATTCCGGCGGCGATCGAGTTCGTCGACATCGCCGGGCTGGTGGAGGGGGCTTCCAAGGGAGAAGGCCTGGGCAACCAGTTCCTGGCCAACATCCGCCAGGTGGACGCCATCATCCAGGTGGTCCGCTGCTTCGAGGACGAGGACATCATCCACAACATGGGCAGCGTGGATCCGGTGCGGGACATCGAGGTCATTACCACCGAGCTGGTCCTGGCCGACCTGCAGTCGGTGGACAACCAGATCGAGCGCCAGGCCCGCAAGGCCAAGGGAATGGACAAGGAGGCCGCGGCCAACGTGGCCCTGCTGGAACGGGTGCGCGAGCACCTCAACGAGGGCCGGCCGGCCAACACCATCGAGCTGCACGAGGACGAGTATCCCCGCCTGCGGCAGTTTTTCCTCCTGACCACCAAGCCGGTCATCTTCGCCTGCAACGTCAAGGAGGACGACCTCGCCGATCCGTCGGCCAACAAGTTTGTCCAGGCCGTCGAGGCCTATGTCCGGGAGCACCACAACGCGGCCTCCTGCGTCATCTGTTCCAAGCTGGAGGAGGAACTGAGCGAGATGAGCCTGGCCGAGGCGACCGATTTCCTGCATGAGCTGGGCGTCCAGGACTCCGGGGTCAGCCAGTTGATCCAGGCCACTTACGACCTGCTCGGCCTGGCCAGCTTCCTCACCGCCGGGGAGAAGGAGGTCCGGGCCTGGACCTTCCACAAGGGCATGAAGGCCCCCGAGTGCGCCGGCGTCATCCACACCGACTTCCAGGCCGGTTTCATCAAGGCCGAGGTCGTCGCCTACGAGGATCTCCTCGCCGCCGGCTCCAAGGCCCATGCCCGCGAGGCCGGCAAGCTCCGCATCGAGGGCAAGGAATACCTCTTCAAGGACGGCGACGTGGTCGAGTTCCGCTTCAACAAGACCAGCTAGGTTCCCTCCCCAGCTCTCCTTCAGATCCCCATGCCGGAATAAATTGAGAA
>CAJXMX010000050.1 GCA_913056355.1 uncultured Opitutales bacterium | reverse complement strand
GGCTACGACAAGGACCTGCAGGCCCTCGTCAACCGCCATGCCGTCCTGCACCGGGTGGCCCGGGCACTGGATTGCTGAGCACTGGCTCCTGAATTAATCTCCAGGGCGTGGGACATAGGTCCAGCCACCGCGCTCATCAACGAGATCCTCGGGACAATACAGCCATTTCCCCCATTCAAAGGACCAGATGTAGTCGAATTCGGTAATCTTGATTATACCCAGCCAGTCACCGGTATCGACAAATCCATCCTCTGAAATAATGGGATAGTGCGCCCAGAAGTCCCTGCCGGGAACGGAGTACGGGGTCACCGATTCCCAGGTTGTGCCGATCCTGATCTCATCGAAAATGATATCCCCGGGGGCCCGGTTGCCGTCACCGCCGCCTGCAGCGAGTCCTATGGCCCCTTGCGCGATATGCTTGCGGCCCTCGTCTGTAAATTGGGCCATCACCTTGGCCAAATTGTTCGCGTTGGCTGCGCTCTCGGATTCAAGGATCGGGTCAATCCACATCTCGATCAAGTCGCCCGGCCCATCCAATTCCACTTTGATGACGATAAACCGCTGGTCACTTCCCCCGAATTCAACCCCGGTACCCAACTGGGTCGTTCCCCCGCTGAAGTTCCAATCATTCTCATCGGCTACCGCAAAGGTGTTTCCAATGACCGCAATTTCCCCGGGAGCGTAGTATTGCAGCTCCGTGGTGGGTCTCGAGACGATGGTCAAATGGCTGTTACGGCTGTAGGGATTGTTGTCGGGATCGGCCCCTGCAGTCCACTCGGCATCGGTCTGGCCCTCCCGCTTGGCGATAAAGGAAATATAATAGGCGTCGGCACCCAGGAACTGCACTTGGTACCTGAGTGTCCCGTATTGGGAATCATAAATCGACGGCATTCCGGTTCCCGCCACCGGACGGAAGGCTATGGCGGCGCTCCCGGCTGTTCCCGCCGCCCTGGCCCGCTGGGCACCCGCCACATTCAGGATATTCCCCAGCGCATCCGTGTAACCCAGGGCTCCCGATTCCACCGTGACCAAGCCTGAGGTCCCGTTGCTGTGCAGTTTCCAGGTGTCATCAGGCAGCACGCCGTTCCAGTCGCCCCAGCCGAAACCGCTTCCCTGGCCGACCAGATTTCCGTCCGCCAGGTCTTCAAATGGTTCGTAGGCCAGTAGTGTGGCCGAGACTGGAAGCGCCGCCAGTTGTATGGCCAGCAGTGCCGCCAGGATCTTTATCCGGCACTCAAGGTACCGCGGACCATCCTTTCGAAGATGAAATTTGTCGATGGTTGGAGAGAGGGTAGTTTTCGGAAACATGGAGAGAGGGGTCGAGGGTTGATCGCCAGCGAGTGCGACGTGTCTATATGGTTGATGCCGACCTTAGTGGAGTCAAACCCTGGGGTCGGACCTCCCCAAGTACCACGTAGTCTGCTACTTAGCGGTTCCGGAGCATGGTTATTGCCCGTTAGAGGGCGGTTTTCAGCTCGATTTTCTGCTTCCAAGCGGAAAGTTGAGGTTCTTGGGAGCTGGAATTCTGAGGCAAATGAGCGACGTATTCGCTTGGTGAAGCACTCAGCGCCTTTGCGCCTCGATCCTGTAGAAGCGTGTTTCCTCCGGGGGTCGGGTATCATCAATCAGCATGTGGAGGGCACTACCCGGCTGGCTATGCAGGTAAGGCAGACCAATCTTCTGCCAGCTGGCAGTGTCCAGTTTGTTGTCATTGTACTGCAACTGGTACCGAATCCCCGGCTGCGCCAGGAAGACAATGGCTGTATCCTCACCGTCAGGCCCGATCCTGATGATCCGGAAGGCCGAGGTCGGATCGGTCGGATCGGTACCTGAGTCGAATTCCCCGGCCTCGGAAATGCCATCATTGTCCGAATCGCTGTCCGGATCGGCCCTGATACTGCCAAACCAGATCACTTCCCAATCATCATCCATGTTATCCGCGTCAAGGTCCCTCGGTACATTGATCATGAGGCTGCTGGTCACAAGGCTGTTGGCCTGGCCACGCAAGTCGTCCGCTTCAAACTCGACCGGGTTGGCACTCTCGATGGCCCCAATGGGAACCTCCCAGGTAAAGACGCCGTCCACAAACGTGGCTCCAAGAGGGGCGATGAGCTGGGTCAGGACAGCAATGTCGCCGTCTGGATCGGTGCTGGTGACCATGAATTGGGCGGTTTCCCCAACGGCGATACTGAAAGAACCTGGCAAGGAAATTTCGGGAGGCTGATTGGGCAGGCTCAAATCGATACGGAACAAATCATCGAACGCAACCGTCAGGATCTCCTCATACGAACCGTCCGGGCGCGGGCGAATATCCAGATCGGCTGGCCAGCCTCCGTTGAAGCGCCAGCGGGAGATTTCCCTCCCTTCCGCGTCCATGACGATAATCACAAAGTCCCGTTTAGCGGAGGTCAAATCTCCTGATCTTAACACCGCCCGCCAGTCCGACATGGCGGTGCTCCGGTCAACGGGCCGGGTCAAAATGACGTTCTCAAAAGCAAGGGATCCGGGCAACTGGATCACCACCTCCTGTCCCTGCTCGTTGACGACAACTTGTTCAATGATCTCGGTACGCGACCCAAGGGTCAGCGAATCAAATTCAAAGCCGACCTCCGCGCTCTGCAGGCGAAAGCTGATCTCGGTAGCGGCCGGGAGCGAAGCCCCCCATGCAGACAGCGCCCACAGGACGGCTGCAATCCTGAATTCTAGGCGGGCTTGCATCCAACTACTCTATGCGGGTAAGCCCCTCGTGGGCGATTGTGATCGATTCGAAGGCGAATTCACTGTCGAAGCTGATCTTCACAGGCCATGCATTGGCAAAGTCCCATTGAGCAACCGTACTCCCATCCGAATCCAGCATCATAAGGGTCATGTTCGATCTTGCTCCCTCAATATTGCCGTCTTCGACCATTTTCCGCCAGGTCCACATATCCATATTGGAGGTAATTCCGCGCTTGAGCGTAATATTGGCATAATTCAATCGTCCGGGAACCTTCAGGATGACCTCCACTCCGGAGGAATTAACAACTTTATACTCAACGATCTCGTTTTCGGATCCAATCCCACTCACTTCCACGAAGAAACCGGAGGCCACCCCTTCAATTTCCAACATCCAATTGTAGGGTTGGGCGCTCAGGCCGTTCAGGAAGCAAATGGGCGAAACCAGCAAAAGAGCGGTACGGAAGCGGATCAAATGGAAGAGTTTTTTCATGAGGAGATAGGACAAGTTGAGGGTTTGCCGCCGGGTAATGGATATTGCCACGCTGAGAGAGTGCCTCCCTTTATGCCGGATAATCCCGAGGGAGGCCAGCAATTTTTACCAATTCTGCCCTTGGTTTAAGCGGGGAACTACGGGGTCCCCGTTGAAGAGGAATGGCCGGGGCTTAAAGCCTGTGAATGAGCCTGAAAAATCCCCTCTAACGCCTTCAGAAAGCAGGAATTTTAACTTATGTACCTGACTATAAAACACTTGGGGAGGTCCGACCCCGTTCAGGCCACTTCCTGCCACCAGCTGGAGGCCGTTCCGTCCGGATCGTTGTTTTCCTGGTTCTGCTCACGCTCCTCCTGGAGGCGATTGGTGAGCTTTTCGAGGAGGCTGGCGGCCTTCGGGTAGCCAAGGTTGACGGCCATCTGGACCAGTTCCACGGCCTCCTCGAGGGAGGGGGCGTCGGGCACTCCCTTGAGGGTGGCGATGCCGATATTGTACTGGGCCTCGGCGCAACCGGCCTTGGCGGCGAGGCGGAACAGCTCCCAGGCCTTCTGCTTGTCCTGGTGAACGCCCTGCCCCGCGTAGAAAAGGCAGCCCAGGTGGTAAAGGGATTCGGGCAGTTCCGAGGCGGTATCGGTCCCGAGCTTGAAGGCCTTGCCATTGAGGCTGACCTCGCATTGATCGGCACCGGGATCCTCGAAGCATGAATAAGCGGCGGAAACGGCAAAATCCCGGGCCGCGTCCTCGTAGCGTTCCACCGTGACAAAACTCATGGCGCGCATGTAACTGGCGTAGGAGGAGCCCAGTTCCAGGGCTTTCTCCGCGTAGCGCAAACCCTTCTTCTGGTTGGGCTTGACCCCCAGGCCGTTCAGATAGATCTCGCCGAGCCGGGCGTAGGCGTGCCCCTTGAGGAATTCGTTGTCGACCTTGGCCGCGGCCTTGAAGAACTCCCGGGCCTCCTCATAGCGGCCCAGTTCCATGAGCAGGTCGCCGCGGCGCTTGAATCCGACGGTGGAGAGACGTCTGCACTGCAGGATGCTCCAGTAGAGGGCCCGCTCCAAGTCGCGGGGAAATCCCACTCCGTAGCGGTAGTAGAAGACCAGCCGGTTGAAGGCATGGGTGCGAAACTCCTTGGCCGTGGTCTCTCCTATCGCCGCCAGCCTGAAGTGGTAGGCCGCCTCCCGATAGGTTTTCTCCACTCCGATGCCCTCGTCGTGCATTTTGCCGAGGTAGTAGCTGGCGTTGGCGCTCCCGCCCTTGGCGGCTGTAATGAAAAGCGAATACGCCTTCTGGTAGTCCTGCTCGACATACCGGCCGGAGAAGTAGGCCCGCGCCAGGTTGTAGGTGGAGGTGCCATCGTCCAGGCCGGAAGCCTTCTGCATCAATTCCAGCATTTCCAGGACCATTGGATCGTCCTTGGAGACGGAATCCCTCAATTCCAACTTTTCCTCCAGCAGGATGGCGAGGTTATTCAGGGCGGGGCTATCGTCCGGATCGATCTCGAGCGCCTTGCGGTAACAGGCGATGGCCTTGTCACGGTCCTTTGCAACTCCAATCCCGTTGTCATAGACGTAGCCCAACTGGAAGGTCGAACTGCGACTGTCCATGTCCATTCCTTCCTGGTACAACTCGATGGCCTTCTCGATGTCCTGGCGACGGGAGAACCCTTTCTGGTAATCGAAGCCCATGAATAATGCCGCGTCGCCATTCCCCATTTTCAAGGCCTTGGAGAAAAAGGAGAAGGCCCTCCTTGCATCCACGCCCACCCCGTAGCCGAACCAGTAGCGCCTCCCCAGCAGGTACAAGGCCTGCGGATCCGCGTCCCGACCCCTGGCCGCCTCCTCGTGCAGCTCCAGTTCCTCTTCATAGGTCTGGATGGTCCCGGGCGCATTTCCGCCCAGGGCCGCATAGCACCCGTAATGCCGGTCGCTGCCCAGTTCCCAGGTCTCTCGGGCGGCCTCCCGGTCGATTTCCGTACCGAATCCGTTGTAGTAACAGAGGCCCAGGTTGTAGATCCCCATCAAATGCTTCTCGTCCTCGGCGGCTTCCTCAAACCAGTGGAAGGCCTTCCCCGGATCGTATACTCCGGAATCAGGATCCGCGTAAAGGAAGGCCAACTGGAGCATGGCCCAGACCCGGCCATTTTCCGCCGCCAGTTCAAACCAGGGAATGGCCTCCCGGGGATCCCACTCATCCGCTTTCTCGTTGGAAAAGAGCGTGGCAATCCTGTACTCGAGGTTGCTTGTGGATTCCTTGGCCAGGTCCCGGAACGCCTCCTCGAGGTCGCCCATGGCCAGTTCATCGATGACCTTGACCCGGTTCAGGTTCTGGGCCATCCGCATCCCCGTCCTGTGCACCAGGGTCTTGCTGAATTCAAGGACCTCCACCGCCTTGTCCCGGTCCTTCTCCACCCCGAAACCGAAAGCCAGGGCCAGGGCCGCCTGGGTGGCCGAACCATAATCGCCGCTGCTTGAACGCCGCTCAAACCCGCTCCCCAGAAGCGCGTACTTGTAGGCCAGCTCCTCCTCGTCGTCCTCCTGGAATAAACGGGCCAGGATCGCCGCCGCATCCATCCGGGCCTTTTCGCTGGAAGAGGTCTCCTCCCGGACGGCGTACAGGTCCAGGGCTTCGGGTTCCGCGGATTCTGCACTGGAGATCACCTCCAGGTAGTTGTCCGGGGCCACGGATTTCGGAAACTCGGCCGTTTCTTCCAGGGCTTTGAGCAGCCAGTTCCGGGCCTTGCGCTCGCTCTTCCAGACGCCGGTACCCGAAATGTAGCAGCGGCCGAGGTTGACCATGGCAAAGGCGTCGCCCTGCTCCGCGGCCAACTGGAACCAGTCCGCCGCCCGGCGGTCGCTCTGCTTGAAACCATACCGGCCGGTCAGGTAGCAGATCCCGACCTGGTTCTGGGCGGTGGTGTAATCCATGTCCGCCGCTTCCATCAATAATTCCCGGCCCTTCTCATAATCCGGCTCATTCGGGTTATCCAGCAGGGTCATCGCCTCCCAGTACTTTAATTCCCCGGGGGTGACGCCCTGCTCCTCCACATCGCCGCCCATGGCCGCCAGGCTGTCCAGGTCGATGGCCTCGCCGTTCTCCTCCTCAAGGCCGGTATCATCCGGTTCCCGGGCATTCACACAGAGGCAGCTGATACACAGAAAGAGCAGGATCCATCCACGGATCCGGTGGAGGCAGTCTGTAGCAGGCATGCCGCGATGATTTTTGCTTGAACGTTAAATTCAATCCCAAAAACCCGGAATGGGGCCTTGACCCCTCATTCGCTCCCGCCCGCCAGCTGGCGGGCGACCTCCCCCACCGCCTTCAAATCCAGCTTGCCGGAACCGAGGTACGGGAGCTGTTCCTGGTGAAAGAAGGCGTCCGCCCTGGGCTTCCACAGGTTGGGCAAATCGGTTGTGCTGAGCTTTTCAATACAGGCCTTGAGTTCCGCTTCCGGCAGGGTGTGCAGGACCACCAGACGCTCGCCCTTCTTCGCGTCCGGGACCCCGGTGACGACGAAAGTCTGCCCGGTCTTGCCGGCCAGCTCGTGCAGGGCGTCCTCCACCCTGACATGGGGGACCATCTCCCCGCCGATCTTGCTGAAGCGGCTCAACCGGCCTTCGATTTTGAGAAAGCCGTCCTCGTCCATGGAAGCCATGTCCCCGGTGATGTACCAGCCGTCGCGCATGACCTGCCCGGTCTGCTCCTCACGCCCGAGGTAACCGGTCATGACATTGGGCCCCCTGACCAGCATCAGGCCCGGATCTCCCAGCGGTCGCGGATCGTAGGTCGTCTCGTCGACAATCCGTACCGACATGCCCGGCAGGGGATGACCGATGTGGCCGCGCTTGGATCCCACCTGGCGGAAGCCGGCGGCGCGGAAATCCCGGGTGTTGATGGCCACCGCCGGGGCGCATTCCGTGCAGCCGTAGCCTTCCAGGGGGCGGATCCCGAACCGGTCCTCGAAAGCCACGGCCAGGCGCTCGGGCAGTTTCTCCGCCCCGGCCACGACAAAGCGCAAGCTGCCAAAATCCTCCGGCTCGCAGCCGCGGATGAAGATCTGCAGGAAGGTCGGGGTAGCCACCATGAAGGTCAGGGCATGCTTGCGGACCAGTTGGCCGATCCCCGGCGCGTCGAGGGGATTGGGATGGTAGGCCGTTCCGGTCCCGACCACCAGCGGCAGGCAGAAAGTCCCGGTGAATCCGAAGGAGTGGAAGAACGGCAGGATGCCCAGGAAGCGGTCCCTGCTGTCCACCGCGAAGAGCTGCTCCAGCTGCTCGACATTGGACATGATGTTGAAGTGGGAGAGCATCACCCCCTTGGGATCGCCGGTGCTCCCGCTGCTGAAGATGACCGTGGCCAGGTCGTCGAGGCTTCCGGGATGCTTGCGGCCCAGGCCGCGCTCGAGGATCCTCACCGGCACCGCGTGCGCCAGGAAAGCGGCGAGCAGCTTTTCCACTACACGTGGAGCGGCAATGACATCCTCCAGGAAGACGACTTTGGCGGGCACGGTCAGCTTCACCTTCTCGAGGAACTTGCGCGAGGTCAGGACCGTCTTCAGCCCGCATTGTTTGGAGCAGGAAGTCTGCCCCCCGGCGGAAAGCGTGTAGTTCAGGTTGACCGGGACCTTGCCCGAGAGGAGGGCCGCCAGGTTGGCCAGGGCTCCGCCGACCGATGGCGGCAGGTAAAGCCCGACCATCTCCTGTCCCTCCCAGGTCTTGCGCAGGCGGCGCGCCATAAAGACCGCCTGGATGAGGGCCTTGCCAAAGCTGACATCCGGAAAACCGGCATCGGCCATGCAGAAACGGAAGGGATGCGTCCTGGCCGTGCGGACCATCGAGCGGTCGAGGGTCTCCATGCGGGCTTTGCGGTGCATCCAGGCCTCGGCGGCCAGCTCCTGGACCACCTGCCGGACCTCGATATGGCTGGAGGTGGGGGGCATTGGTTCGCCGTAGATAACCGTCACCGGATAAGGAATGCGTCGCGGCAGTTTCCAGATGAAGCGTTTCTTCTCGAAGCTGAAAATGCTGCCCCAGACCCCGTCCAGGCAGACCGGGATGATCGGCGCCTCGAGGCCCTTCATGATCCGTTCGAAACCGCGCCGGAAGGGCAGCATCTGCCCGATGCGGGTGATCTGGCCCTCGGCAAAAATGCAGACCACCTCGCCGTCGCGAATGGCCTCGGAGGCCGTCCGCAAGGCGGTGATCATCTCCCGCGGGCGAATCTGGGAGGAAATCGGAATGGCCTGCATCAGGCGGGCCAGCCTTCCCACCAGCGGCTTCTCGTAGAAACCCTTGTAGACCATGAAGCGGATCGGCCGGTCCGTCGACGACTGCAGCAGCAGGGCGTCGACCAGGGACAGGTGATTACAGACAAAAAGCGCCCCGCCCTTCTCCGGAATATGCTCCCATCCCTCGATCCGGATCCGGTAAAGGGTGCGGGTCATTATCCAGAGGACAAACCGCAACAGGGCATCCGGGAGCAGCCACAGCGCATATACCGTCCCGCCGAATATCATCAGCGTGACCACCCCGAAGATCTGCAACGGATTCAGCTTCAGGACCCCGGCCAGCAGGAAGTAAACCGCCGAGGCCATGAAGATGCCGATAAAGGAAAGCATGTTGGAAGCGGCGATGGTGGCGCCCTTCTTGTCCCGGTCCGGACGGTGCTGGATGATCGCGCAAATCGGCACGATGAAGAAGCCGGCAAAAAATCCGTACAGCCCGAGGAACAAGGTGGTCCCGGCGACACTGCGACCCGGCAGGGACAGCAGCGCACCAAAGAGGGTCATGCCCAGCGCCCCCAGCGGAATCAGGCCGTACTCGATCTTGTGGCCGGACAGGTATCCCGCGCAGAAGCTGCCCAGCCCGATCCCGACCGCGATGGGCGCCATCAGGTAGAAGGTGATCTGCCCGGCATTGAGCCCGAGCAGGTCCTGCCCGTAGACAATGACCGCATATTGCTGGATCAGGGCGGCCAGGAAGAAAAAGTAGGTGTTCCCGGCAATGGCCAGCCACAGGACCCGGTCGTGCCGGATCCGCATCAGCTGGGTCCAGAGATCGCCAATAAAATTGGCCCTCCACTTCTTGCTGGTGTCGGCCGGTGGCAGCCGCTCGATCCCCAGGCTGGTGCTGAGGCCAAAGCAGGCCAGACCGACCAGAACGATGCCGGACCACCAATCGTTGCCGCCAAAGGAAATGAAGAGCCAGCCGCCGGCGATGGTCCCGGTAATGATGGCCATGAAAGTGCCCAGCTCGATGATCCCGTTCCCCCAGGACAGGCGCTGCGGGGTCAGCAGCTCCGGCAGCAGGCCGTACTTGGTCGGGCCGAAAAAGGCGCTCTGCCCGCCCATCAGGAAGACCGTCAGCAGGATCATCCACGGTTCGCGGAAAAACAAAGCCAGCAGGGCCACGCCCATAATGGCGATTTCGGCCAACTTGGTCCCGACCACCACGCTCCGCTTGCTGTAGCGGTCGGCCAGGTAGCCGCCGGTCATGGAAAAAAGGATGAAAGGGATGGAGAACAGCCCGCCGACCAGCGCCATTTTCAACTCACGCGAGGCCCCCGGAATATGCGGCAGGGTCATCCCGATGACGATGAACATGGCCAGGGTCCGGTAGACATTGTCGCTGAAGGCCCCCTGGAACTGGGTCACAATCAGCGCCCAGAAGCTCCGGATCCGGTCCTCGACGGGTGTTCCCTCTCCATTGTTCATGGAAAGCAGGCTAGTCGATCCACCTTGGTGATACAATGCCTATCCTGCCGCCATTCCGGGGCCATTATTTCAATCGACTCACCCGGCCACCGGATTATCCTGAAGGATGCCCCAAAGAGGCTGTGAACCATCAGGAGAGATAAACCATGATCGAAAAATACATGCAATACGTGAAACGGGTTCTGCCGATTGCCGGGTGGATCGCCATGGCGTTTGGAGTGTTCTTCCTGATCTCGGTATTCGTCCCCGGTCTCATTGATAATAACGATCTCAGCACGACCGGAAAATGGGTGATCGGCATTATTCTGCTGGTGCTCGGATACATCGCCAGCAAAACCCGGAAAGCCAGGGCATAGTGCCGGGAAAGCTTTGGGGCAGCTGTTTGCGGCGCACTTGAGGATCGTCCGATCCTACCTGGCCGTGGCGGGCTCCTCCTCGAACAGCTTGTTCAGGTCGGGAGCGTCTGAGACATCATCGTCTTGAATGGTGCTCTGCCCTGTTTCCCGGCTTTCCATGCCCTTCAGCACAGCTTTTGGAATCCTGACTGCAATGCCCTCCACCGGATCGCCCCATCCCCGAAACTCACCCACCGAGGTGACCACCCGGACCACCACCCGGCGCGGTTCGACTTCCCGCTCCCCTTCCCTGCCGGCCAGGCGGACCACCAGCACACCGTCTTCCATTGTCGCGACATATTCACTGCGGGCATAATCCCCGTAGCGGTAGCCGAACCCTTCGCCGTCATCCTCGTAGAGGAGGCCTGTTGCGTTCCCCTCCGCGTCCGGATTGATGAGCAGGGTCAGGGGATCGAGGGATTCCTCCTCCGTGCTCTGGACCACGCGACCCAGGGGGACGATGGCCCCGTCGCGGATTTTCACTACAGGCTGGTAGCTGTCCTGTTCGTGGTTGCCTTCAAGTATGGAAACCGCCTGCCAGTCCCCGGCCGGCAATGCGGGACGATTGGCCCAGCGCGGGATGACCAGCAGGTCGGGGCCGAAGAGGAAGGCTTCCTGCTCCTTGCGCAGTCGCGGATCCGCCGGGTCGGCAAAGAAGGCCGGGCGCATCAGCGGCAGGCCGTCGCGGGTGGCCGCCTCGATCTGGGTGTAAATGTAGGGCAGCAGGCGGTAGCGCCGCTCCAGGGCAGTGCGGGCCACTGCCTCGGCCTCCGGTCCGAATTGCCAGGGCTCGTTGCTGTTGACCTGGTTGTCGGCATGGCCGCGGTAGAAAGGATAAAACGCCCCGAGGGCCATCCAGTGGGCATAGAGAACGGGATCCCCGCCCCCGACAAAGCCGCCGACGTCCGGACCGCTCAGCGGCTGGCCGGAAAGCCCGAGGGTGATCGACATCGGAACGGACAATTTCAGGTGCTCCCAGGTCCCCTTGTTGTCGCCGGTCCAGGTGGCGGCATAGCGCTGACCGCCGAGGAAATTTGAGCGCGTCAGGACGAAGGGGCGTCTGTCGGGATTGGCCTCCAGGATGCCTTCGCGAGAGGCCTTGACCATGAGCATGCCGTAGACGTTGTGGTAGCGCAGGTGCGGCCCGGGAGGCAGCTTCCCTCCCCCGCGGTGCCAGGCCTCCGGATTCATGGAGAAGCCCGGACCGTCGAACACCGAGGGCTCGTTCATGTCGTTCCAGACACCGTCGATTCCGGTGGCCATGAAGTCTTCATAAAGGCCGGCCCACCATTCGCGGGTTGAGGGCATGGTGTAGTCCGGAAAGACACAATCCCCCGGCCAGACCTTGCCCACAAAGGGCTCGCCATCAGCAATTTCCACCCAGGCATCGGCGGCGGTTCCCGACTCGTAGACCGCATACCCGGGATCCAGCTTCACCCCGGGATCAATCATCCAGATCGCCTTGAAATCACTGTCGTGAAGATAGGCATTGGTCGCGGAGGGATCAGGAAAGCGCTTGGGATCGAACGTGAAGACGCGGAAGTCGTCCATGTAGTCGATGTCCATCCAGATCACGTCGCAGGGCAGGTTCCGGGCCCGGAACTCATCCGCCACCTCCCGGACCCGGGCATCGGGATAATAGGAAAACTTGCATTGGTGGTAGCCAAGCGCCCAGCGCGGCGGCAGCGGCATGGTCCCGGTCAGGCTGGCCAGCTCGCTCAAGACTTCCTGCGGCGTGTCCTTCTCAATAACCAGGGTCCGGAAGGCCGGTCCCTCGGAAGCGAAGGTAATTGCCTCGTCAGTCGTCTCCAGGAAGGCCCGCCATGTCGAATCAAAGAGAATCCCCACCGCCGAACCGTCCGGGCGCAGCGCTAGGACCCATGGGTGCGACTGGTACAGGCGGCGTCCGTCAACCTTCCCGTAGATGTAGTTGTCCATGTTCCACAGCTCGATCCTGCGGCCATTACGCCGCATCGGGCCAACAACCTCCCCGGTGCCGTAGAGGTCGGTATCCGGTGGAAGGTCGATGATGGCTGCCACTTTTCCGGTCCCGTCGACTTCGAACCGCGGGGCAAAGGCGCCGGGCTCCACGGTCGCTGCGGCCTCCAGGTCCGGTTCCTCCAACAGGGCCATGGACGGCAGGGTCCGTTCGTCGACGCCCTGCGGGAGATAGAGCGTCACGTCGTCGCGGATTTCCACTACACGCTCAAGAGGCAGCGTGTCCGCGGTCAGGATACCGCTGATCAGAAGGAGGAACGGGATCAACCTTTTTACACAAGCGGCACTTTGGAAAGAGAGATTCGTATCAGGTTTCATGGTGAATTTCCCGGGATGGATGTGGTTCATTAGCGGAGGGAGTTCACTCCATCTCCGGCAGCGGGATCAGGCACAGCCCGGCCAGGTCTATACGGTTGTACGGACCGTCCCGGCCGCCTTTGGACTGGTAGGTGGCATTGGACTGCAGATAGCTCATGTTGAAGTAATCGGAAAGGACCAGGCGGTAGGTGCCGGGCTCGAGCTCGAGGATCCAGGCCGTCGATTCCTGCCAACGGCGGTCGCCGTCGCGAACCTCGACATTCGGCATCTGGAAGACGGCCGTGCCCAAGGGATCGCCGGAAGCATCCTCCAGCCTGCCCTGCTTGACCCCGCAAGTGACGCCGGAGTCGATGGTGTGGGCGTCGTTGAAATAGCGCAGTCGCAGGGCATAGCGGCCAGGCTCCCGGATTTTGATTTCCCCGAAGACCAGTTCCTCACCCGGCGCGCCCCAGTCCTCAAGATAGCCTTCCGGATCGGACCGGGCGGCTTCATTGGCGGAAAACACCGCCACCGGGATGAATTGGTACCCGGAGCCGTCCACCCGCAGGGGGCGCGACTGGTGGGAGCGGTGGCCGCTACTGCGGAACTCGGACACAACTCCGTAGTGATGACTCACTACATCCTCCCCGATCGGTTCCGGCCAAAGCCCCGTCGAATCCATCCAGCCAAGGAACTCCCGGTCGCGGAAAACAAAGTACCTCGTGTTGGCAGGATCGTTGACCGGATCGGAAATCTGGAGAAAGCGCTGGCCGTTGTGTTCCGTGATGGAAACCTGCGGACACTCCGGGGCGTAGACCTCCGGATCGTGCCGGGAAAGCGGATCCTGTGGATTCACGCGGGTGATGCTGTCTTCCGACGGCACAAACTCCCCGAAACGGAGCACCACCTCGTTGGTGCCCAGGTCCAGAAAGGCCTCACGAGGGATCGCCCCGTCGAAGGGATGGCCGTTGACCCATACCTGCTGCAGCGGGAAATGCCCCGTTCCCGGGATGATATCCGGCAATTCAAGCGTCACCCGGAGGTGCGCCCCCTTGTAGACCAGTCCGTCCAGGACGGCCTGATTCGAATCCCCCAGCGCCTCGCGCAGGCCTCCCGTCAGGAACGGATCAAAGCGCAGCCCTTTCTCTTCAGGAGCGTATCCGAAGGCGGTATGCAGGACCATGCCGAGGTATCCGGCGACCGACCACAACTGGCGCCGGGAATTGATGGCGGGCCCGTCATCAAAGAACGGCAGGCCAGTCAGCCACTCCAGGTTCTCCATGTTGGACAGGTTCAGGGCGGCGCCGCGGATCAGGCTCGAGACGGCCGCGTCCGCCGCAGCGGCGTTCCCGGCCCTGTGGGCGGCCTCCAGCCCGTAAGCGGTCACGAACGGCCAGAGGGCCCGGTTGTGGTAGACATAAACATCCGGTTGCTGGGGAAAGTAAACGGGCGCCCCCATGGGTCCGTGCGGATAGTGTTCCAGCACCGACTTCATCCGGTCCTGCGGGGCGATGCCGCCCAGGATAACCAGTGCATTTCCAAGCAGATCGAAGCGATATTCCGGAAGCACCTGCTGTCCCGGTGATGTCAGGCTGGCATAAAGACCCGCTCCGGGAATCCAGAGAACCTTGTTGATGGCGGCCGTCAGCTCGGCCGCCCAGTAGCGGTACCGGGCCGCCTCCTCCATGTCCCCCATCTCCTCGGCCAGGCGGGCGGCCACTGTCAGGGCCTTGTGGTGACAGGCATTGGTGGAAAGGGCTTTGCTCTCCGACATCCAGGCCAGGTTGTCGACAATCCAGGGGGCATACGTCTGGGTCCGCCAGTCGAGGTAGGACTGCTCGCCCCCGTACAGGCCGCTGGCCGGATCGTAGGCGGCCGCCCGGTCGGCGGCGATGGTCCCGCGCAGGGCGTCGTAGGCCTTCGCGGCAAAGGCTTCCCGGGCCGGTCCGTCCAGTTGGTCCAGCAGCGCTTCCGCGGCCCAGGCCCAGCTGACCCGGTCGGTGCTGACCGGCCAGCTGCCCCCGGATCCGGTGTCCTGGATGATCTGCAGGGATCCTTCAGGAATCCCGGGCGGCAGGGACAAGCCATCCCGGAACGGGCTGATCTTGAACAGGATCGTCTCCGCCGAGCGGCGGGGATCCAGGGCCCCCAGCCCGAGATCCACCGCGTAGGAAACATCGCGAGTCCAGACATAGCTCCACTTTTCCCCGGTCTGGAAAACATCCCGCCGGATGGCCTCCCCGCCATTGTAGGCGCTGTCCCGGATCTCGCTCACGCTGTCCAGGCGCATGTCGTCGAGGGCCATGGCAAAGAGGGCATCGAAGGCCAGGCTGCCGCTGTGGACCCGGGGCAGCTCCGGCTGCTCAACCACCAGCCGCTCCCGCGGCGTGTCGTCACGCTGCGGCTGGGTTGTCGTGAGAAAATAGTGACGCTGGCCGCCGACCGTATCCTCAAGAACGACGGTCACCGTCTCCTCCCGTCCGCCGGCCTGGTGGGGATTGGGGGCAAAGTCCAGGACAGCTTCAGGTGGCAAAGCAGAATCCGCCTGACCGAAGGAATTCAATCCGGCAACCAGGGGCAGAACGGAGAGGAGAAGTCGAGGTAACGGGGCCATGATCCCCATTTGATCCGAAAAGTCGGCCCATGTGGATCATTTATGTGGGAAATTTTCCCGACATGCCGGGACAAAACTTAGGCGGCCCGGTCAACGGTGAACCGCCCCTTCACGCAGAAGGATACGGCCCGTGCGGGGACCCATGGAGATTGATTTCGCGACGGGCCGGCCGGTCCGCGGATCCATCAGGTTACCCACGGCTTCCGGAAGGACGATGTCGGAAACGGCCTCTCCGGTCGGATTGACCAGGACAATGCCGTTTTCAAAGCGGCGCATGAAGACAGGGGTGCCGGGCAACCTGTACCGCGCGTACTGGTCCGAAGGCCGGTTCTCGGCCGGCCGGCCGATATCCCAGGTAAAGCAGTCGTAGAGGTGAAACCGAACCTGTTCTCCCATTCCGTCCGGGCCAGCTTCCACCACCATCGGGGTGCTTCCGACGATGGTGCAGATGGAGCCGTCCTCCTCCACTTTCACCCCCAGCAGGTACGAAGCGTAGCCGTAGTCGATGAGGCGCTGGCGCTCCTCGTGCGGCAGCCGCGCGAACTTGAGGTTGTCGATGCCCCCGTCAAACATCAGGGGCCGGGCGTTGACCTTTAATTCACCCATCAGCATGAGGGATTGCAGGTGTTCCTCCCATTCATCGGCCGGGACCCACATGAACTCCTTTCCGGAGCCGCCACCGTAGCCCCAGTGGGCGTACATGTTCTCCATGGCAAACCCGTCCAGCGGGCGCGGCTGACGGACCGAGGGAAGGAGCAGCTGCAGCCGCGGATCCTCCCGGCTGAGCGGAAACTGCATGTTGTTGGCCCAGATGACCGGCCACACGCCCGTCTGGTCCTTGAATGCCTGCTGCATCCAGGTGACCGCCTCCTCTGTGTAGCGGGAGAGGTTTTCCTCCGTGTAGGGCTCGTTGCGGCGCAGGTCCCACTCCCGCCCGGACTGAATACCCAGGGGTTCCCCACCAAGGGTGTAGATGCCGAAATTGCCGATCAGGATGTCAATCCAGACCCCGGAGCCGTTGTCCCGGTAGCGTTCCAGCATGAAGTCAAGGATCTGCTCCCAGCGAAGCCGCGCGCCCCCGTCGTGGCGGAACTGGAACGGCTTGTCCACGGCCTCCCGGTTTCTTCCCTGCGCCGGGGCCAGGACCGGGGCACCCTTCAGGTGCGCTGCAGCCTCGGAACCGCTCCAGCCGCGCTCGACAGTGATGCCGGCCTGATTGATTTCCCGGATGCGCATCCATTCGTCGCCGATACGCAGCCACACGCGGGGGCTGGACTCTTTCACCTCCGGCAGGGTACCGAAAACATGGTTGATCTTGAGCAGGGTCTCACGCGGACTGAGGTCCCGCTTCAGGTCCCCCACCCGGTAGTAAAGAATGCTGTCCCGCTCGCCGTTTTCCACGCGCTGCAACGCCTCGCGGTTGACCCGCCAGTTGCCGATATAGTGCAGGAATTCAAAACCCGGACGCAACTCCCGGGCATAATCCGCCATTTCGCGGGATACCTCGATGGAGCCGAAATAAGCCTCGAAGTTTTCCGTCAGGAATGCGACATCCTCCCGGTCCAGGGGCTTTTTCACCCCGAACTCCATGGCATACAGGGGATACGGGGTGGCATCCGCGCCATACCTTGCGGCGGAGCAGACCGGAACGGCGGCCAGGGAAAGCCCGGTCGCGAGGAGCAGATGGCTGGTGAGACAAAGGGCCTTGGCAACGAGCGGCCCGCGATTGCGAATGGGTTGTTTCATAAAATCGTTCTCCTGGTGTTTAATTACCTGGTACCGTCGCGCTGGTTCCACTCCGACTTGACGAACATGTTCAGGCCGGGGTCCTGGATCACCCCGTCAACGGTCCGTGGCGGATGCTGGCGGATGACGTCGAGGTCGAGCTCGACGCCCCAGCCCGGGCCTTCGGGCAGATGAAAATAGCCGTCCACCACCTCCGGATAGGGCGAGCCGGTCTGCTTGACGAACTGGTCCGTGAAGTCATTGAAATGCTCCAGCACCTTGCCGTTGCGCAGGGTCAGGAAAAGGTGCAGGGCCGCCATGGTGGAGACAATGCCGCCCACGTTGTGCGGGGCCACCATCAGGCTGTAGGTCTCCGCGGTGGAGGAGATTTTCTTGGCCTCAAGGATGCCGCCGCACTGGGTCGGATCCAGCTGGATGATGTCGGCGGCGCGCATCTCGAAGAGCTCGACAAACTGGTGGGCGGAATAAAGCCGCTCCCCGGTGGCGATGGGAATGGAAGTGTGCTGCGCCACCTTGCACAGGGCCTGCAGGTCTTCCGGACGACAGGGTTCCTCGATCCAGGCCGGGTGCAGCGGTTCAATCGCCCTGGCGATCTCGATGGCCTGGTGGGGCGCGAAGCGTCCGTGCATCTCGATGTGCAATTCCATGGAGTCCCCGACGGCACCGTGCACCGCCTCGATGATGGCGATCGACTTGCGGAACTCGGACCGCTCCAGCTCCAGGTCGCCGTTGCCGAAGGGATCGAACTTCAGGCCGAGGTAGCCCCGTTCCTTCACCTTCAGCGCCGCCTCGGCAAAGAACTCCGGCGTGCGCTCCCCCTTGTACCAGCCATTGGCATAGGCGGGGACGCGGTCCCGCACCTTTCCCCCGAGCAGCTTGTAGACGGGCTC
>CAJXMX010000049.1 GCA_913056355.1 uncultured Opitutales bacterium | reverse complement strand
CAATGGCGGGCCGAACCTGCTCCTGGCCGGGCACATGGACGAGCTGGGACTGCTCATCCAGTACGTCGACGACAAGGGCTACCTCTATTTCAATACTGTCGGGGGAATCGACCTCAGCACTATTTCGGGACGCCGGGTCAACATCCTGACCCGCGATGGCGTGGTCAAGGGCGTGACCGGGCGCCGGGCCATCCATCTCCTCAACGCCGAGGAACGGAAAAAGGTGCCCGAATTGCAGAACCTCTGGATAGACATCGGGGCCAAAAACAAGGAGGACGCCTTGAAGCGGGTCCGCATCGGCGATGTCGCGGTCTACGACCACGACTTCGACATGATGACCGGTTCCATCGCCGTGGCCCGCGCCATGGACAACAAGGTGGGCTGCTACGTGGTCTGCGAGACCCTGCGGCGTCTGGCCACCGACCGCGAGGCCCTCACCGCCGGGGTCGTCTCCGTGGCCACCGCCCAGGAGGAAATCGGCTGCCGGGGCGCCCGCGCCGTTGTCGGCGGGATGAAGGTCGATTTCGCCATCGCCGTGGATGTCGGCCATGCCACCGACCATCCGGAATGCGACAACCGGCGCTTCGGGGAGTTCAAGCTCGGCGGCGGCCCGATCATCACCCGCGGGGCCAACATCAATCCGGTCATGTTCGAGGCCCTGGTCAAGGTGGCTGAAGCCAATGACATCAAGTACCAGATCGAGGCCGATCCGCGTCCCACCGGGACCGACGGACGCGAATTGCAGATGGCTCCCGGCGGACTGGCCACCGCGGTCGTTTCCGTTCCCCTTCGCTACATGCACACGCCCAGCGAAATCGTCGACCTCAATGATGTGGAGCAGGCCGTCCGCCTCCTTGTCGCCTACGCCAAGTCCCTCCAGGCGGGCGATTCGGGGGATTGGTGAAAATTGGTCAAAGGTCGAAATTACTCCGCAGGCATCGAACAGGCGGGATGTGAAACGAAGCACCAAGGTTCGATCGCGTGAAGCGGGAGAGGACCGCAGCCCTGGAATACCCGGTCATCCCGAAGGGATACGAGCCATTAGCGCGGGGCGGAACGAGCCCAAAGGGCGAATGACGCCCCGGGACCGACCAGCGAAATAAAATCAACGGCCCTGGAGGGGTCGCAGCAATCAGAATCCCGTGTTCTGCGACCCCTGCGGGGTCGTGATGATATAATTACACCCCATTCCCGGGGTTTCTCCCGCAGCCCCCGCATGCGCGGGGCTTGCGGGATTCACCCCGCGCTAATGGCTCGTATCCCTCCGGGATTGCTTGAATCCGGAGATTGAGGATTGCCTGCTGGCTGAACAGGAATACCGATATCAAGGATACTCCCCGAATCATTACGTTAAGCAGGATCCACATCCCAGGCTGAATACCCAGACCTGCCACTGACGACCATAGACCTTAGACCAAAATCAAGCCGCGTCTTCCTTGTACTTCAGCTTGGGCTTGGCCTTGCCGGTCACCACGGCCTGGGTGATGATCACTTCCTCGACATCCTTGTAGTCGGGAAGCTGATACATGATATCCAGCATGATGCCCTCCATGATGGAGCGAAGGGCACGGGCCCCCGTCTTGAGGATGATCGCCTTCTCGGCGATGGCCCGGACGGCGTCCTTGCGGAAGGTCAGCTTGACCCCTTCCATCTCGAAAAGCTTGGCGTACTGCTTGACCAGCGCGTTGCGGGTCCGGGTCAGGATGTGCTCCAGCTGGTCCTGGTCGAGGTCCTCGAGGACCGAGACCACCGGCAGGCGGCCGATGAATTCCGGAATCAGGCCGTAACGGACGAGGTCCTCGGGGGCCAGTTCGGAGAAGATGTGGGCCCCGTCCCAATGGCGGTGCTCGGTCTCTTCCCAGCCGATGGTACCCTTGCCGAGGCGGCGGCGGATAATGTCCTCCAGCCCGACAAAAGCCCCGCCGCAGACAAAGAGGATGTTCTGGGTGTTGACCTGGATGTATTCCTGGTTCGGGTGCTTGCGCCCGCCCTGCGGCGGGACGTTGCAGATCGTTCCCTCGAGAATCTTCAGGAGGGCCTGCTGGACACCTTCCCCGGACACGTCCCGGGTGATCGAGACGTTGTCCGTCTTGCGGCCGATCTTGTCGATCTCGTCCACGTAAATGATGCCGCACTCGGCCCGGGAGACATCGTAATTGGCGGCCTGAAGCAGGCGCAGGACGATGTTTTCCACGTCTTCGCCAACGTATCCGGCCTCCGTCAGGGTGGTCGCGTCGGCGATGGCGAAAGGCACCTCCAGCAGATCCGCCAGGGTTCGGGCCAGAAGCGTCTTCCCGCTTCCGGTGGGTCCCGCCAGGAGGACGTTGCTCTTCTCGATGCGGACGTCGGAATCGCCGGACTTTCCTTTCGGCACATTCCCGCCGTCCTTGCCCGGCTTCAATTCAGCCTGCAGGCGCTTGTAATGATTGTAGACGGCGACGGAGAGGACCTTCTTGGCATGGTCCTGCCCGATGACGTCCTGGTCCAGCATGGACTTGATCTCCGTCGGCCGGGCCAGCTTGAAGGGCTGGCTGGCGGACGCCTTGGCCTGGTGGTCGGCATCCCGCAATTCCCGGTCGATGATGGTCTTGCAGACATCCACACAGGAATCGCAGATGTACACGCCGGCCGGTCCGGCAATGATCTTGCGGACTTCCGACTGCGATTTACCGCAGAAACTGCAGAATGTCATTTTGGAGGCGCGGGCCATGGTGGTCTAGGGTCTAAAGGGTCTAAGGTCTAAGGACGAATGACGAAGGACTGAGGATCAGGAAACGGCTTTAGCCCTATCCTTGAACTGGATGACGTGATCGACAAGCCCATAATCCTTGGCTTCCTCGGCCGTCATGTAGAAGTCACGATCGCTGTCTTTCTCGATTTTTTCAACTGTTTGGCCGGAATGTTCCGCCAGTACGTCGTTCAGGGTCTGCTTCCAGCGCAGGATTTCCTTGGCGGCGATGGTAATATCGGCCGACTGTCCGGTGGCTCCACCCGTCGGCTGGTGAATCATCATGCGGCTGTGCGGGAGGGCGTAACGCTTGCCGGGCGTGCCGGCGGCCAGGAGGACGGTGGCCATGCTGGCGGCCTGCCCCATGCAATAGGTTTTGATATCGCAGCTGAGGAACCGCATGGTGTCATAAATGGCCATGCCGTCGGTCACGCTTCCGCCCGGGGAGTTGATGTACAGCTGGATATCCTTTTTCGGATCCTCCATCTGCAGGAGCAACATCTGGGCGATAACCGCATTGGCGACATAATCATCCACCGGCGTACCAATGAAGATGATCCGGTCCTTGAGGAGCCGGCTGTAGATGTCCCAGCTCTTTTCGGTACGTCCGTCGCTTTCGACTACATGCGGAAGTGGCAGGTAATAGCTCATGGGGTCAAGATGGTGCCAAGTTTTCGGGAGCGCAATCAGGATTCAGCTTTTTCAGCCACCGGCGCTCCGGACTTCGATTCCTTGAGAATGAAATCGAGAGTCTTGGCGAAAAGGATCTGTCGCTGCAGCTGGATGACCCGGTTGCGGTCCTTGCGCAATTCCTTGGCCAGGTCTTCCGGCTTCTGGCGCTGCTGCATGGCCAGTGTGTAAACGGCACGGGAAAGATCCTCGTTCTCGACCGTGATTCCTTCCTTCTCGGCGATCCGGTTGAGGATGATCTGCAACTTGACCTCGCGGTTGGCCGTCTTTTCCGCTCCGGCGAAGATCTCTTCCTTGTGTTTCTCAAACTCATCCTCGGGCACCCCCGCCTGCATGTTCTGGGAGATGATCCGGCCCATGGCATTGCGGGTTTCCGATTCCACCGCGCTCTGCGGGAGGGGGAACTCGACCGCGCCGTCCAGGAAGTTGAGGATCTGGTCGCGCTGGGCGTCCTGCGCTTCCTTCTTCTTGCGGTCCTCCAGGTCGTCAAGGATCTGGGCCTTGAAGTCCTCGAGGCTCTCGGCCCGGAATCCCTTGAGGAAATCCGCGTCGATTTCCGGCAGCTTGCGCTCACGGACTTCGCCGACCTCGACCTCGTAGGAGACCACTTGTCCCCGCAGGGATTCGACCGCGAAATCGTCCGGAATGGTCTGTTCGACGGTCTTCTTGTCCCCGGCCTTCATACCCACCAGGGCATCGATAATGGCCGGCACGCCGAACTGCTTGGACTCCTCGGTGCCGGCTTCCTCCCAGCCGTCCTTGACCTGGCCCCAGGCCTGGAGGCGGGGCTGGTCCTTCAGCTGTTCGGCAACCGGCTCCCCGTTGTGGGTGCCGGTATAGGAAAGTTTCACGTAGTCGGTGGCCTGCGCCTCCCGCTCGACAACCTCGAAATCGGCCCGCTGGCGGCGGATCCGCTCAATGGTGTCCTCCACTTCCTGGTCCGACACCTCGGTGGAGGGGGGATTGGTCTCAACCCCCTTGTATTCCGGTAGCTCGAAGGGCGGATTGACGTCTACCGTCAGGTCCATGGAGACTTCCTGCCCGGCCAGGATGGCCGACGGTTCCGGGAATTCGACGATGTTGTAGACGTCAATGTCGTCATGGGAGACCACTTTTTCGTAGGCCGACCGCATCAGGGAGTTCTTCAGTTCGTCCTTGATCTGGGAGGCGTAAAGCTGACGAATGCGGGCTTCCGGGGCTTTGCCGGGGCGAAATCCGGGCACTTTGGCCTGCTTGATGAATGACTTGAGGATCTTTGTTTCCTCCTGGGCCACTTCGTCTCCGCTGAGGGTGACGACGATGTCCTTCCGGGTTTCGCTGGTATCGTTGATGGTGACGTTCACGGTCGCTGTCGGTTTTGTGATTATAATGCTTGGAAAAAACGGGCACTAAACGACATCGGCTTTTGACGGTCAACTCATTTTGCCACAATTGGGCCGGGATGGCGCCCGTCCTGAAGGCTTCGCTTCATGCTTTTCTTTTACACCGACTTACAGCAGGATGCGGGCATGCCAAGGCTGAGCTTGCTGATTCCCTTACTTTTTCTCTCCGGTGTGTCCGGTTATCCAAAGGAAGCTGTTGTCCGCGACGAGACCATTTTCCGGACCGAGCACATATTCCGGCCGGTTACCGGTCTGAGCGGCGCCATCGCGGCAGCCGACCGCACAGCCGCCGAGGCGGCCCGGGCCATCCTGGAAAAGGGCGGCAACGCGGTGGATGCGGCGGTAACAACCGGGTTCGTCCTGGCCGTGACCTACCCCCGGGCCGGCAACATCGGGGGAGGCGGATTCATGATTATCCATATCGCCGAAAGCGGTGAGAACCTGGCCCTTGATTTCCGCGAAGTGGCGCCACAGGCGGCCACGGAGGACATGTTTCTCGATCAGGATGGCAACGCGGACCCGAAAAAATCCCGCGATTCACCCTTGGCGGTCGGGGTTCCCGGAAGTGTGGCGGGTCTGCTGGCCGCCCATGAGCGCTTCGGCAGCCTGCCGCTGGACGAGCTGATGGCACCCGCCATCCGCCTCGCGCGCGATGGCATGGTGGTCGACCAATCCTTTGCCGATGACCTGGCCCGGGGAATCCTCATCGGCCGGCTCGATAGCACTGCCCGGGACCAGTTTACCGGAGATGACGGAAAACCCCCTCAACCTGGTGAGAAATTCCGGCAGCCAGAGCTGGCCGACACCCTGCAGCGGATTGCCGATTCCGGCAGGGACGGCTTCTACACCGGTCCCACGGCCCGGGCTATCGTCAACGCCCTCAGGGAAGAAGGCGGAATCATGACCCTGAAAGACCTGGCCACCTACCAGCCGGTCTGGCGGGAGCCGGTGCAGGGACAGTTCCGGGGACATGAAATCATTTCCATGCCTCCTCCCAGTTCGGGAGGCATTCACCTGGTCCAGATGCTGAATCTGATCGAGAACTTTCCGGTCAGTGACTGGGGCCTGAACAGCACCCGGTACATTCACACGGTCTCGGAAGTCATGAAGCGCGCTTATGCCGACCGCAGCAAATACCTCGGGGACCCGGGATTTGCCGATATTCCCCGGGAGCAATTGCTCTCCGAGGACTACGAGCAGGCGGTGCTGGCCCGACTGGATCCGGATTCCCCTACTCCCAGCCGCACCATTCAACCGGGCCTGGACGGCGCCTTCGCCGAGCCCGACCAGACCACGCATTTCTCAATCGTGGACAAGGACGGCAATGCCGTGTCCTGCACCACCACCCTCAATTTCAGTTTCGGCTGTGGCATCATGGCCAAGGGGGCCGGTTTTTTCCTGAACAACGAGATGGATGATTTCTCGGCCAAGCCCGGGGTCCCCAACGCCTACGGCCTCATCGGAGGTGAGTTCAACAAGGTCGAACCGGGAAAACGCATGCTCAGTTCCATGACCCCGACCATCGTTTTGAAGGATGGCCGGGTCCGGATCGTCACCGGGAGCCCGGGAGGAAGCCGGATCATCAACTCCGTGCTGCAGGTGGTCCTGAACCTAATCGAGTTCGACCTCAACGCTGCCGAGGCGGTCAACTCGCCCCGCTTTCACCATCAGTGGTTGCCGGACAAGCTCCAGCTTGAGCGCGGATTCCCCCCGGAAGTCCTCAAAGCCCTGCGCGCCATGGGCTACGACCTGGAGATCACCTACACCATCGGTTCCGCCCAGACGGTGGTTCACGACGCGGAGGGGAACCTCTCCGCGGCCGGTGATCCCCGTCGAAACGGCTCGACCGCAGTCGCTTTCTAGGGGATTTTCTGTAACCCACCCGCTTTCAAACACGAACCTTTTCTATACTGACTGAAAACATGGAATCCGCTATCGAACTATTGGACCTCCGTATCGACTACGGGGACTTTACGGCCGTCCACAATTTATCCCTGACGATACCAAAGGGGGAAATCTACGGACTGGTCGGTCCCAACGGGGCTGGAAAAACCAGCACCCTGAACGTCCTGGCCACCCTCCTTGTCCCGACCTACGGAACGGTCCGCATGGCCGGCTTCGACCTTGACCTGGAACCGGACAAGATCCGCGCCCGGCTGGGATACATGCCGGACCTGGCCCCGGTGATCGGGGATCTCCGGATCTGGGAATTCCTGGACCTCTTCGCCGCCGCCTATGGACTGGCCGGGCAGGAGAAATCCAAGCGGGTCGAGGAATGCCTGAAGCTGGTCGGGATGTGGGACAAGAAGGACATTTTCTGCAGCACCATGTCCCGCGGCATGACCCAGCGCGTGGTCCTGGCCAAGACCCTCCTCCACCGCCCGGAGATCCTCCTGCTGGACGAACCGGCCAGCGGAATGGACCCGATCGCCCGGATTGAGCTCAAGGACGCCCTGCAGGCCGTCGCCGCCAGGGGAGCGACCATTATCATCTCCTCCCACATTCTCAGCGAGTTGTCCGAGATGGCCACCTCGATCGGGATCCTGCACAAGGGAAAGCTGCGCGAGCATGGCAGCGTCAGCGAGGTTCTCTCCTCCCTGAAGCATGCCACCTCGACCGTCCAGGTGGAGGTGCTCGGGGACCGGGAAAGCTGCCACCAATGGTCCATCGAGAAAGGCCTGACCGTTGCCTTGCCTGAAAAGCACCCGGATAGACTGGATTTCGAGATCGCCGGAGACGAATCCGCCCAGGCCGCCTTCCTCAAGCAACTCGTCGAGGCGGGTTTCGCGGTCCACGGCTTCCAGGCCAGACGTTCCAGCCTGGAGGACCTGATGCGCGTCATTTCCTCGGAGCCGGATGAGGAAATTAACAACCAGCAATCCGTCGCTCCCAAATAATTCGATTACAGGCTACAGGCGGGACGCCTGTAGTCCATGCACAGTCCTTAGTCCTTAGTCATTAGTCCTTAGTCCTTAGTCATTAGTCCTTAGTCATTAGTCCTTAGTCATTAGTCCAATGCTGTGGAAAAATCCCATCTTCATCCGTTTCTGCCGCTCCGAACTGCGCTTCAAGAAGGCCATCTTCTGGTACCTTTTGACGCTGATCGTGACCGCCTTCACGGTGGCTATCATTTACGCGCCGCAGGTCTACCGGGGCCATGATGCGGTCAGCGCCGCACGGCAGGCCTTTGTCCCGATCCTCATCATCCAAGGCGTGATCCTGCTCTTCATGGGCACCGGCAGCGTGGCCAGCGGGATCACCCGGGAAAAGGTCGATAATGTCCTCAACTACCAGCGCCTGACCCCGCTCCCGGTCCACGACAAGGTGCTCGGATATCTATTCGGCCTGCCGGTGCGGCATTATGTCATGTTCGGGATCACCCTGCCCTTCACGGCTTTTGTCCTCATAGTGGGACGCATCCCGCCCAGCGCCTTCATTCCCTACTACCTGATTTTCTTCTCCTCCACCCTGCTCTACCATTTTACCGGCATGGTGGCCGGCATGATCAGCCGCAAGTGGCGCTGGTCGGCCCGCATTTCCCAGGGCCTGATCATCCTGCTCTACTTTGTCCTCCCCAACCTGTCCCACCTGGGACTGGTCTTTCTCGAGTTCCTGACGGTCCGCCCCGCTTTCGTGGAACATATCTTCCCACTTGTCGGACCACATTCCAATTTCCGCATGGAAGGCATTGGACTTCTGGCCGGCAAGACAGTTCCGATCTTCACCATCACCATCTCCGGGACCATCTTCACTTTCATGATCCAGGCCGGCCTGATTACCCTTTTTGCCGCCATTGTGGCCCGGAAATGGAAGGCGGATACCGTTCCCTCCATCAGCAAGTTGATGGCCTTCATTACCTTCACAGTCTTCTCCGTGATGTCGCTGGGGAACCTTTGGCCCAACCTGACCCGCTCCGAGAATGCTTTGGATATCCTGAAGACCAGCGGCGATATCGGGACCGAAATTGCCCTGGTGGCTCTACCCCTGACCCTGGCCCTCACCACGACAACCCTGGCATTCATACTGATGATTTCCGCCCTGCCAGACCCCCTGCAATATCGGCTCGGCCAGATCCGGGCCCGGCGCATGGAATGGGAGCACCTGCCCCGCTGGGCGGATGATGCCAATGGCTACCTGCTGACAAGCCTTCTGTTCCTGGTCCAGCTCATCCTCCTGACGATTGTCCTGATCACAATGGATTCATCCGGTTATTTTGACCAGAGTGCCAATAAGCCGGTCTTTGGCGCATTTATCATCCTCGCAGTCGGCCTGACCCTCTTCTATTTCCAGGGCCTGAAGGAGAACTTCGGCGGGGGCCGAATCGCCTTCTTCATCCTCATCGGATGGGCTATTCCCATCCTGGCGGCGATCCTCATTATTGCCATCGACCAGAGCAGGGGGGAGACCGCGCTCCTGGTCGCCGCCCTGTCTCCGGTCACCCTGATCCCCCTCAGCGCGACCCAGCTGGTCGACCCCGCCAACTACAATGACAACGCCATTATCATCCAGCGAGCCCTGGCCGTCGGCCTTCTATTCATGACCGCCATGAATGCCTGGCTCCACTGGAGGCTGTGGCGGGGACGAAGGCAGTAATGAAGGATCTTCAGAACAGGGGTGAATTGTTCGGAGTATTAAACAAACAACCGCAGCTCAATTGAGCGGCGGTTGTTTAAAAATGATTGCTGGACTCGCGATCTAATTGCGGCGACGCCATACTGCGAAGCCGATTCCGAAAATCCCAAAAACTAGGGCGATCGATGAAGGCTCAGGCACGGCGGTCATGGTGATGGAACCTTCAGTTCCAACAATCACATCCATCTGATAGGCCGCAGGAAATGATGGAACAAAGCCGGTTGTGTAGGCGTCAGCATCAATCACCGGCGTGTAAGGTGAGGCTCCAATTCCAATTTGATCACCCAGAACAATAGATCCAGGCATGTCAGAGGTCACAAAGGCTACCAAAACGCGATCACCGACACTTACATCAATGGGATCTAAAAAGGAGGTTGCCCATTCATAACCCTCACCCAATTCGGTTGCCTGTGGCACCGGAGTCCAGGAAATCGAACTCAATTGATCAATTAAAGGCTCTAAATTTCCCGTGTTGATGGCATCCTGAACCAGTGAATCAAAAACGGTGTTCAATTCCTCAATTGTACTCGTTGAAATGCCATAAAATGCATTTACATCTCCATAGCCTACCGCTGTACCGTCTTCCAACATAACCTGATTCGACTCAACGATGAGGGTGGAAGTAGCCGCCTGCAGGCTGACGCCCAGAGCAAAGAGCGGGAGTACAACTGAAATGATTTTTTTTGATCGCTGAAAGTGCATAGCTGAATGGTTAAGATAGATTGGTAAGATGGTGGAAAAAGTTAGTTCACCGTATTCCCTTCCAGCACGATATCTAGTGGTAAGGAACTACTCAGAAGGAAAGATTTATAATCAGTTACATCAATTGTGCTGGGATCAGGAATCCAACCAGTGGGAATTTTAGTATAGTTAATCGGACTGGATCCGGGTACGAGTTCGATAAGCACAGTACCGGCATCCAAGCCTCCATTAATCAAGTTATCCAGAACGAGTTCCGAACCATAGACAGGATCAAGACTTCCAATTGCAGAAAGTCCGCCATTGGTCTCAATAATAACGTCATCAACACTGACAGTACCGTACAGCAACAAATCGGTAGCAACTGATGAATTAACGATGACAGCTTCTCCAGGTTGGATAACTGTATCAACTGGCTGAGTCCATCCTGAGGGAATGCTGTAAGCGATGGTCGGCGAGCTAAGACCATTCAGTAGAATTAATGTAGCTCCTGATGGTAGACTGAGATCACCAAGAGTCATATGGGCCCTTAAAGCCACCACATCATCAGCTGCCAAGCCTGTGGGGGAAGCGATCAAGGTGACCGTGTTATCAACATATGAGTCAACTGTGTAAATTCTCCCAGCATCGACGCCGGAGATGACTTGCAAATAGTGGGGACCTGTTAAAGCAGGTATAGATCCGGAAAGTGTAATTTCAGCACCTGAAACCCCGCTTACTGTTCCTTGAAACTCCACAGGCTTCTGGAAAGGGATGTTGAGAACGGACAATCCGGCAGAAATGGGAACATTGACTGCGCCAACAGGTACGGTGGTAGCAGCATTTAGAGAAAAAGTACCGATTCCAATAGCCAGGCTAAGGCGAAGAAGAGCACAGCATGTCACTTTCATAATATACCAATCTTGATAGGAAGAATAAGCCTGTAAAGGAATAACTCTGATATTTAACAGTTATTCATTTGCTTTTTACTGAATCCAAATGCGCTTTAAGACCTATTGGCAAACCGGCTATCCTCAATGCCCGACCTCGACCCGGTTGCCCTTGGGCTGGCCGATTTCCGCCAGGAGCTCGTCGAACCATTCGAGGTCGGTGTCGAAGGGCTTGCCGCCCTTGATGCGCTCGAACTCGATGGCCCGGAGAATGTTCTGATTGTCCTCGTCGTGGCCGATGACACCGCCCTCGCGGCGCAGGGCGCACTCCACGGCCAGGTCCACGCAGGACTTGATGAGCCGCAGGTCGTCGTCGTTGGCCGCGGCGGCGCGGGCGTAGTAGCCGCTCTTCTGGACCAGGACCTTCTCGGCGCCCATCTTCTTGGCGAACTGCTCGGCGAAGTACTTTCCCGGGTTGACCGCGTCCAGCTTGACGTGGCCAAAGGCGTCGCGCGGGACTTCCTGCCCCTCGGCCTCCATCTTCTTGACGATGTCGGACACCCCTGCCCCCTCGGAAACGAAGATATTGACCCCGTCGTGGTCGTCCATGATGGCCTTCAGGCGGGCGGCCTCGGCGTCGAGGTCGATGGACATTTCGGGAATGTAGAGGCCGTGGACGTCGAACCGCTCCTTGGCCAGGCCGATTTCCGGCACAAAATCGAAGTCATTGATGGTATCCATGTAGATCCGGGCGGTGGCGGCCGTCAGCCATCCGCAGTTGCGCCCCATGACCTCGTGGACGATGAGCATCCGTGGGTTGGCGTTGTGCTCGTTGACCGCATTCTGGAAGAAAATGGAGCCTTCCTCGGCGGCGGTCCAGGCCCCGAGGCTCTGCTTGATCGGGAAAACGTCGTTGTCGATGGTCTTGGGAAGGCCGATGACAGTCAGGTCGTAATTGTTCTCTTTGAGGAACTTGGCCAGGTCGGCGGCCGCGGTGTTGGTGTCATCGCCGCCGATTGTGTGCAGGACGTCGACCTTGTCCTTGATCAACTGGTCGGCGGCCACCTGTTGGGGATTCTGGCCTTCCTTGACCAGGCCCCGCTTCACGCAATCCTTGACGTTGGTCAGCTTGACCCGGCTGTTGCCGATGGCGCTGCCCCCGAACTGGTGCAGGATGGAGGCATCCTCGCGGATGACATCGGTGACCTCGATGGAGTTCCCCTGCAGGAGGCCCTTGTAGCCGCTGCGGTAGCAGATGATCTCGATCGAGGGATCGATCTCGGTATAGCGCTCGATGAGGCCGCCCACGGCGCTGTTCAGGCAGGGGGCCAGGCCCCCGGCGGTCAAGATGGCAACTTTCTTCGGTTTCATTGGTAGGAATTGTTACTGGTTATTGGTTACTGGTTTACCCTGAGCGTGGCGAAGGATTGCTGGTTACGGGATTTAGGCAGGGATCGGACCGATCAGTCGGTTCTGTCCGATTGCTCCGATTATTTAATCAAACAATCCCCGGTCATGGCTTCCGGCTGCGGGATGCCCATCAGCTTGAGGGCCGTGGGGGCGATGTCTGCGAGACGTCCGTCATCGGCCATTTTCAGATCCTGAATTTCCTTGCCGTAGACCACCAGCTCCACCGGGTTGAGGGTATGGGCGGTATGGGGGCTTCCGGTCTCGGGGACCCACATCTGGTCGCTGTTGCCGTGGTCGGCGGTGATGATGGCGGCGGCCCCGGTCTCGTCGCAGGCCTCGAGGACATCCCCGACGCACTTGTCCACGGCCTCACAGGCGGCGATGGCGGCTTCCTTGGAACCGGTGTGGCCAACCATGTCGGCGTTGGCAAAATTAATCACCACCAGCCCGTACTTGCCGGTCCGAATGGCCTTGCAGGCGGCGTCGCGGATCCCGTAGGCCGACATTTCCGGCTTCTGGTCGTAGGTGGCGACTTCCTTCGGGCTGGGGATCAGCTCCCGGTCCTCCTTGTCCAGCGGCTCCTCGCGGTAGTCGTTGAAGAAGAACGTCACGTGGGGGAACTTCTCGGTCTCGGCGGTCCGGAACTGCGGGATGCCCCGGTCGGCGATCACTGTTCCGAGGATATCCTTCATCTTGGGCGGCTTCTTGAAGATGACCTTGTTGCAGAGACCCTTCTGGTACTCGGTCATGGTGGCGTAGTAGAGATCCAGCTGGTCGCCCCGGTCGAAGCCGTCGAAGCCGTCCTCGATAAAGGCCCGGGTCAGCTCCCGCGGCCGGTCGCCGCGGAAATTGAAGAAGATCACGGAATCGCCGTCCTGGACCACCCCCAGCGGCTTGTCGTCGTCGCCGGTAATGGCGGTCGGGACGACAAACTCGTCTCCGTTCCGGCTCGAATCCAGGGGATTGTCGTAGTAATACTGGATAGCCTCCCCGGCGCTGCCGGCGGTCCGCTCGATATTCCGTCCGGTCAGGCAGTCGTAGGCTTTCTGGACCCGGTCCCAGCGCAGGTCGCGGTCCATGGCCCAGAACCGGCCGCTGACCGAGGCGATCCGGCCGATTCCGATTTCGCTGCACTTTTCCTCGACTTCCTTGATGTAGCCCTGGCCGGACTTCGGTGGCGTGTCGCGACCATCGGTAAAGCAGTGGATAAAGACCTTTTCCAGTCCGGCCTTTTTGGCCAGGCGGAGCAGCCCGTAAAGGTGTTCCAGCATGGCGTGGACCCCGGCATCGGAGACCAGGCCCATCAGGTGGAGGGCGCCGTCGCTGTCCTTTACATTGGAAAAAGCCCCCTGCAGGACTTCATTATCGTCCACGCTGCCGGTCGAAAAGCCCTTGTTGATGCGGACAATCTCCTGGTCGACAATCCGGCCCGCGCCGATGTTCTGGTGCCCCACCTCGGAGTTGCCCATCACGCCCTCGGGAAGCCCCACGTCGAGCCCGCAGGCCATCAGCTCGGTGCGCGGCCATTTGGCGGTCAGCATGTCGGCAACCGGTGTCTTGGCCAGTTTGACAGCGTTAAAGGCGTCGTGGGCGGAGTTGTGGTTTTCACCCCATCCGTCCCGGATGATCAGTACAACGGGTCGTGTATCCATGAATTTGTGTCAGCTTTCGATATTAGCGTATCTAATTTTAAATCCCAACCTCCAAAGCGTTTCTTAATGCGAATAGGAGATTACGGTGACAAGAATATAAGTGGCCAGGAGCAAAACGCCAGACCAGCGCCGCAAATGGGTACCGGAGACCCAGACCGAGACCCGCAGGACCAGCAGGACAAAGAGCATGGCCGGGAAGAGGAGCTGGAAAAAGCGGGCATCGGCCTGCAGGCCGCCGGGGGTGACGGAAGCGGCCGCCCCGGCCACGAAGAGGACATTGAGGATGTCCGCGCCGATGATGTTCCCCAGCGCCAGGGCTCCATGTCCGCGCATCACGGAAGTCATGACCGTGACCAGTTCGGGCAGCGAGGTCCCGAAGGCGACCAGGGTGGCGGCGATGATCGGCTCCGGCACACTGAGGCGAACGGCGGTTTCCTCGACCGTCGGGATCAGGACCTTCGATGAAAGGACAACCAGGGTGATGCCAATAACCAGCTTGAGGAAGACCATTCCCGTTTTCGCCTTGTCCTCATGGGTCTCCTCCTGCTCGGGAGCCTCCCCGCGTTTGGACCACTGGATGGTTTTCCAGATGTAAATGACCAGCAATCCCAGCATGATCCATCCGGCCCATTGGGGGAGGTGGCCGCCGGAGGTAAAGGCGCTGGCCGGCGAGGACCAGGGCAGGCACATGAGGACCAGCAGGAAACCGGCTCCCAGCTGGATCCAGCCCTGCCGGTTGACAATCGTCTTGTCCAGGGGAATGGGAGCGATCAAGGCCGCCAGGCCGAGAATCAGCCCGGTGTCGCAGATGATCGAGCCCACCGCGTTGCCGAGGGCCAGGCCGGGGCGCCCTCCTACGGCCGCCATGACCGAGACGGCCATCTCCGGGAGGGTGGTGCCGAGGCTGACAATGGTGGCCCCGATCAAGAGGGCCGGAACGCCCCAGCGGATGGAGAGCGTGACCGCCTCCGTGACCAGGATATCCGCCCCCTTGGCCAGGGTGTAAAGGAACGCGGCGATGATCAGGAACAGCCCCCACAGAGGGAGAGGATGAACAATGGACTGAATCCAGGCTTCCATGATTTTATTCCAGCGAGGAAGCCGAAATCATGCCCGACTGCAAGCGCAACCGGATATTGAGGAACTACGGATTGCTCGGATAAGGCGGATTGCATGAATAAAATGAAAAACCTTTCCAGGGGAATCTGGCTTCCGCGCAAGGAATTTGTGCTATCCGCGCTTTCCGTAGTTAACGCAATCAGCGGACATCGAGGTCCGGCCACTGGTTAAGCTTCCGGTGCAGGGTGCGGCGGCTCATGCCGAGCAGCCTGGCGGCCTGGGTCCGGTTCCCCTTGGCCTGGACCAGGGCGTTGCGCAGGAGGCGCTTCTCATTCTCCTCCACGGAAAGCGGATTGCTCATGGGCATCGACTGGACTGCGGCCTGGTCCGGTTGCGGATTCTCGATGAAGCGGTGGTCGAGGTCGTACAGGGAAAGCCGCCCTCCCCGCTTCATGACCACGGTGTTCTCGGCAAAATTGCGCAGCTCCCGGATGTTTCCCGGCCAGCGGTAAGCCTGCAGGGTTTTCATGGCGTCCGGCTCAATCTCCACCTGCGGAACGTTGTTCTCCTCGGCAAACTGCTTTATGAAATGGTTCAGCAGAACCGGAATGTCGTCCGGGCGATCCCGCAGCGGCGGCATGGTCAGCTTGACTACGTTGAGCCGGTAGAGCAGGTCCTCGCGGAAAGTGCCCTCCTTGACCATTTTCTCCAGGTCCCGGTTGGTCGCCGCCACCAGCCGGACATCAACCTTGATCGGCTTGACGCTGCCCAGCCGCTCGAAGCTGCGAGTCTCCAGGAAGCGCAGCAGCTTGACCTGGGTGCTGGCATCGATCTCACCGATTTCATCAAGGAAAAGGGTGCCGTTGTCGGCCGCCTCGAAGCGCCCCACCCTCCTTTCGTTGGCTCCGGTGAAGGCGCCTCGCTCGTGGCCGAAAAGCTCGCTTTCCAGAAGGTTTGACGCGAGGGAAGCGCAATGCACCGCAATGAAGGGCCGGCGCGCCCGGTCGCTGTTCTGGTGAATGGCCTGGGCGATCAGCTCCTTGCCGGTACCGGTCTCCCCCTCGATGAGGACGCTGGTCCGGGTCGGGGCCACCAGGCGCACCTTGTCGATGACATCAGCCAGGGCCGGTGAATTGCCGACAATCCCGTCAAAACTGAACTTGTTGTCCAGCCGCTGTTGCAGGTGCTCCACCTGGACCTGCGTGTTGCGGTCCTTGAGGGCGCGCTTGATGAGCAGCTCCAGCTTCTCCAGGTTGACCGGCTTGGTCAGGAAATCGTAGGCCCCCCGCTTCATCGCTTCCACCGCCGTCTCCACGTTGCCGTAGGCGGTCATCATGATGATGATCGGTTGCCGCGGCAGGCTCATGGCCTTCTCAATGACCTTCATCCCGCTCTTGCCGGCCATGCGCAGGTCCGTCAGCACCACGTCGAAGGGCTCGCTGTCCATCAACCGGAAGGCCTCCTCGGCATCGCTGGCCAGGTAGACGTCGTATTCGTCCTCAAGGGCCAGCATCAATCCCTCCCGGGTGTGCTTCTCGTCATCGACTATCAGGACCGTTGCAGGCATGCATCCCATTGGTGGGAAAAAATGTCACAGCGTCAAGGGAGGAGCAAGTCCACCTTGGAGGACAGGCGTCCCGCCTGTCTGTGTCACCTACAGGCGGGACGCCTGTAGTCCGGGCGAGCAGCCTGTCCGCCTGCGGACCAGACGCTAATTGACAGTCCCGTGCCCGCACCTAAATTCCCGTTCCTTTATATCCATGAGCACCGATCCCACACCCGAATACCTCGAACGCTTTGGCGGCATCGGCCGCCTCTACGGCGCCGCGGGATTGGAGAAGATCCGCTCCTCCCACGTGGCCGTGGTCGGGATCGGCGGGGTCGGCTCCTGGGTGGCGGAGTCCCTGGCCCGCTCCGGCGTGGGCACCCTCAGCCTGGTCGATCTGGACGACATTTGCCTGACCAATACCAACCGGCAGATCCACACCGTTGCCGGCACCATCGGCCAGCCCAAGATTTCCGCCATGGCCGCCCGCCTGAAGGCCATCAACCCCGAGATTGTCGTCCACGAATGCCCCCTCTTCTACGGCGAAAAGACCGCCGAGGCCTTTTTCGCCACGCCCTATTCCGTGGTCGTCGATGCCATTGACAGCGTCCGGCACAAGACCCATCTCCTGGCCACCGCCCGCGCACGCAAGGTGCCGGTGGTCTCAGTCGGCGGGGCCGGCGGGCGGATCGATCCCTCGCGGATCAAGGTCGACGACCTCAGCCGCAGCCGGAACGACCGCCTCCTGATGCTGGTCCGCAAGAAACTCCGCACGGAGTACCGCTTCCCCCGGGAGGGCAAGGGCAAGTTCCGCATCCCCTGCGTCTATTCCGACGAGTTGCCGCGCTTTCCATGGGAAGACGGCTCCGTCTGCCAGACCCGCGAACCCGGCACCCCGGGCGGACTCAACTGCGACGCCGGACTCGGCAGCGCCGCCCACATCACCGGCGCCATGGGCCTCTTCGCCGCCGGTGTGGCGCTGAATTTGTTGGGCTAAGGGCTAGGGACTAAGGACTAAGGACTAAGGACTAAGGACTAAGGACTAAGGGCTAAGGGCTATGGGCTAAGGGCTATGGGCTAAGGGCTATGGGCTAAGGGCTATGGGCTAAGGGCTATGGGCTAAGGGCTATGGTGTGCGAGTATAGCGGATGGTCTTCCCCCGAAAAAATGGACACCCCTTGAGGGTGATTTAGTTAGTATTGGTGTTTTGATTCTGGAAGTAAAGT
>CAJXMX010000048.1 GCA_913056355.1 uncultured Opitutales bacterium | reverse complement strand
CCAACGGCCGGAGGGGGCGTCTCATTGACGGGGAATGTACCCGCGCCGACGTGTCGCGATGAGCCGGCAAGACCAGTTGGAGGAAGTGCTGGGATTCTCCGGTACCCTTGAGGGCCTGACCGTTTCCGGAGCCGGTCCTTCGGGAAGTCTGCCCGTAACCGGGGAGATGCTGCGTGAGGAGCCCAGTGGAAACATCTTTGGCCTGACCCAGAATGCCGGAATGGGCTGGAAGGCCTCGGAAATCGGGCGCGATCCTTATCTGGTCATCAGTACCCAGGGCGGATTACGGGAGCCCGACGGCAGGCCCGTGGCCCTTGGCTACCACACCGGGCACTGGGAAATCGACCGCCTGGTCCGGATCGCCGCCGAGACCTTTCGCCGTGAGGGCAAGCTTCCCTTTGCGGCCATGGTCAGCGATCCCTGCGATGGCCGTACCCAGGGAACGGCGGGCATGTTCGACAGCCTTCCCTATCGTAATGACGCGGCCGTCACCATGAGGCGACTGATCCGCTCCCTGCCCACCCGCAAGGGCGTCATGGGCGTGGCCACTTGCGACAAGGGGCTCCCGGCCATGATGATGGCCCTGGCGGGTTGTGGCGATCTTCCGGGGATCCTGGTTCCGGGGGGCGTCACGCTTCCCTCCGAAGGGGCCGAGGACGCCGGAAAGGCCCAGACCATCGGCGCCCGTTATGCGCATGGATTGATCGACCTCGAGGAAGCCGCGGCGATTGGTTGCCGCGCCTGCGGCTCTCCGGGCGGGGGCTGCCAGTTTCTGGGTACTGCCGCCACTTCCCAGGTTATTGCCGAGGCCCTTGGTATGTCTCTCCCCCACAGCGCGCTGGTACCCTCCGGACAGGCGGCCTGGGACGACATGTCCAGGCGTTCCGCGCTGGCCCTCATCCGTTGCGTCGAGGAAGCCAGGCCCCTCAAGGGCGTCCTCAGCCAGGCTTCAATCGAGAATGCCCTTCTGGTCCATGCCGCCTTCGGGGGTTCCACGAACCTTTTGCTCCACATCCCGGCCATCGCCCATGCAGCCGGGCTCAAGCCTCCAACCCTTGAGGACTGGAAATCCGCCAACCGGGCCGTGCCCCGCATCGTCGACGCCCTTCCCAACGGCCCGCGTAATCATCCAACGGTCCAGGTCTTCCTGGCCGGCGGGGTTCCCGAAGTCATGCTTCGCCTGCGCGGGATGGGCGTCCTCAATACCTGCGCCGGGACGGTCAGCGGGTTGACCCTGGGGGAAGTGCTGGACGGCTGGGAAGAAAGCAAGCGCCGGTCAACATCCCGGAAGTCCCTGCTCGATTTGACGCGCATTGATCCAGCGCAGGTTATCCTGCCGGACGGGAAAAGCTTTGGTCCCACTCTCGTCTTCCCGTCCGGCAACATCGCCACGGAGGGTTCCGTCATCAAGGCCACGGCCATCGATCCGGAGATTGTCAGCGCGGAGGGCGTTTTCGAGCACACCGGCCCGGCCCGGGTCTTCACCGATGAGCGTGACGCTATCCGAGCCATCAAGGCCACCGGAGATGATGCCATGTGCCCGGGGGATATCGTTGTGCTGATCGGCGCCGGTCCCATGGGAACCGGAATGGAGGAAACCTACCAGCTGACCTCGGCCCTGAAGTTCCTTCCGTGGGGGAAGCATGTCCCGGTAATCACCGACGCCCGCTTCTCGGGGGTCTCCACTGGCGCCTGCGTCGGACACGTCGGTCCCGAGGCCCTTGCCGGAGGGCCGGTTGGAAAGTTGCGGGACGGCGACCGGATCCACCTGCGCATCGACAGCCGGTCGCAGGAAGGTTGTATCGATTTTGTGGGCACACATGATGGGGAACTTTCGCCCGATGAGGCCCGCCAGCTCCTGCGGGAGCGCTCCCCCCACCCGGGGCTTCGTCCGCATCCCGGACTTCCGGCAGACACCCGTCTCTGGGCCGCCCTGCAACAGGCCAGTGGCGGCATCTGGTCGGGCAGTGTTTACGACCTGGAGCGGATCATCCGCATCCTTGAAGCAGGCCGGGCAGCCTTGGAAGGCCGGCAGGAAGAAGGCGACGCTTCCTAATTGCCGGACGCCTTGTCGAGGGCCTTTCGGATGCCGGATTCACAGGCCTCGATGGCCGCGCACAGCCTGAATTGCACCCGCGCCCGGTTCAAGTTGTGGCCGGCGTAGTCGGATTTGAAATACACATCCCCGGCCAGGTGGTCGGTGAAAAAGCGCAAGCCGAGCTCGAAGGCGATGATCCGGATGGAGTCGTACAGGTAATGCCGGTCCGCCTCCGTGAGGAAGCTGCCGGCATGGCTCAGGTAGCCGGCGCAGAGGCTCTCGAAGGCGGGCAGGTCGAAGCTGACCTCGGCCGGGTCCTTGGTCTCCTCCCCCGCCGGGTTGCAGGCGGAGCGGACGCAATCCCCGAAGTCGTAATGAATCAGGCCCGGCTTGACGGTGTCCGTATCGACGATGGCGATACCCTTCCCGGTCGCATCATCGATCATGATGTTGTTGATCTTGGGATCCCCGTGAATGGGCCGGAGTTGCAGCTCACCACGCTCCCTGGCCCCTTCCAGAATTCCGGCCAGGTCTCGACGCTCCTCGATGAATGCGGCCAGCTCCCGAGCCTCCGGGGATTTTTCCAGGCGTTCCCGGGCCCCGACCGACTGTAGGATCTCATCGTGACGGGCCAGGTACTCCGGCGTGATGTGAAATCCCGGCAAAGTGTCGACCAGGTTGCCGACCGGGAAGTCGGCAATCATGGCATGGAACCAGCCGAGGACCTTGCCCGCCTCGCAGGCATGCTCCCGGTTAAGGACCCGTTCGTGGGCCGTGGCTCCGGAGACGAGGGTCATGGCCCGCCAGAATTCCCCTCGCCCGTCGATGTAGCATTCGGCCCGGGAGGTGGTCGGGATGACCGTCGAGACCTGCCAGCGGTCGGCCTGGCCGGAGGAACCCCGCTCAAGCTTCTCCTGCATGTAACGGGCCACGGCCATGGTGTTGGATACGACCAGCCCCGGACAGGGAAATACCCTGGCGTTGATCCGCTGGAGGAAGAATTCCACCTCGCCGTTATCCGTCTCTTTGCGGACCCGGTAGGACTTGTTGATATTTCCGCTCAGGACGGGCGTCACGGAGGCCACCTTTCCGGGCACATCAAACTCGGCTGCTATGGATTCGGGGGACATGGGCTGGGTTCATGATTTCCGGCAGATCCATTTTGTCTATGATTAATGTGGTCGAAAGCCGGCGCGGACGGTCAGAGCAAAGAAGGTTGTGCGGACGACTGTCCGCCGGCATAAAGGCCCGTTCAGCGAATTGAAGATGTTGAAGCGCCTGCAGTCTGTCACCCGTTCCATCGTCGCCCAGCCCCGCCTACCCGGGCTGCTGGCCTCGACCATGGCCCTCGGAACCGCCTATTCCTTCGTCATTCCTTTCCTCTCCAAGTGGGGAACCGAGGAGGTCGGCCTGACCCCGACCCAGTTCAGCATTTTCATGACCTTGACCACCGCCAGTTCCATGGTGGCGGGGACGACCCTGGCCCGGTTTTCCGATACCACGTTCTCCCGGCGCAAGATGCTCATCCTCGGCAGCTCCGGCGGCGCGCTCGGCTTTGTCGGGTACGCCCTGATCCGGAATCCGGTCATCCTGGCCTGTTTTGGCTGCAGCCTGCACGCCCTGGCCTCGATCTGCTTTGCCCAGGTCTTCGCCCACGCGCGGGAGTACTACCGGACGGTTCCCCGCAGCGGTTCGGGAACGGCACTGACCATGAGCATCCTGCGGGTCTGCTTCTCCCTGGCCTGGACCATGGGACCGGCCATCGGGTCGGTGATCCTGGTCAGTTTCGGATTTCGCGTTCTCTTCCTTTCCGCAGCGGGCCTGTGGGGGCTCTTCCTGGCCGGCGTCCTGTTCTTTGTGCCGGAGTGCAAGCGGTCCCGGCCCGATCCGGGGACCCCACGCCCTTCCCTCTGGCAATCCCTGCGCAATCCCCAGCTGGCCCTCTGCGTGGCCACCTTTGCCAGCCTTTTTGCGGCCAACGCGATCAACATGCTGAACCTCCCGCTGGCCTTTACCCGGACCCTCGGCGGGACCGAAAAGCACCTCGGTATCGTCTTCGGCATCGGCCCCCTGGTGGAAATTCCCCTCATGATCTGGTTCGGCCATCTCGCCAACCGGGGCTTCACCCTCGGCCTGATCCGTTTCGGCTTCGCCGTCACTGCCGTTTATTTCGCCGGCTTGTGGCTGGCCTCGGAGGCATGGCACGTCTACCTCCTGCAAATCCTCAGCGGGACCTCCTTCGCCATCCTGACCAACGTGGCGATCCTCTTCTTCCAGGACCTCATGCCGGACCAGGTCGGCCTGGCTACCGCCCAGTTCACCAACTCCCAGATGATCGGGGCCCTGGTCGGGATGTTCAGCTTCGGTTTCCTGGTCGAGGCGCTCGGCCACCAGGGCTGCTTCCTGGTCTGTTCCCTGCTCCTCTGTGCGGCCACCGCCCTGAGCCTCAGGTTCAGGCGGCTTGCGGCGGTTCCCGACGAGTAACAGCATTGTTACGGTAAATGGCCTGAACTTCCTCCCCCCTGCCCCGATAATGAGGGCATGAATCGGATCCCGAATTCAGGAAGGCGCGGACCGTGGGCGGTTGCCCTTTTCCTGGTCTGCATTTTCTCCGCCGGACCGTTTGTCCTGGCCCAGGCCCGGCAGTACACCTTCAGCCCTGGGGATTCCCGGCTGGAGGTGCATGTTCCCAAAGCCGGCCTGCTCAGTGCGATGGGGCATGACCATCTGATCCGGGCCCTGACCTTTTCCGGTCGGGTGGACTTTGCTGACGGTGCTTCCGCAGGCAATGGACTGGTGCTCGAGGTTCCCGTCTCCGCCCTGACCGTCGCCGATCCGGAAGTCGGGGAGGAAACCCGCCTCAAGATCGAATCCGAAATGCGGGGCTCCGACGTCCTGGCCGGGAAGCCTTACCCGGTGATTCGGTTCAAGGCTGACCGGATCACCATCGACAAGTCCGGAAAATGGCGGGTGAGCGGGTTCCTCCACCTGCGGGGCCGTTCCCGTCAGATCGAATTCCTGGCCGAAGTCACTTATCCCCGGGATGGACGGATGCTGGCTGAGGGTTCCCTGGCGCTGGAGCCGGAAGTGTTCGGTATCGAACCGGTGGCCGCCCTTGGCGGCATGGTCCGCACCGCGGATACGGTCGAGATCCGCTTCCGCATAACCGGAATCCTGCAACCCAGATAGTATCATGTATCGCGCGACGCCCTATATCTCCCTGTGTCTTCTCCTTGCCTGCCGCCTGCTGCAGGGCCAGGTCATCGAGGAGCATGTGGACTTCGACCGTCCGGAGGCCTGGGCCATGGCCTACTTCACGGCCGCCGGTCTGATGCAGGGCAACGAGCCCCCGCAAAGCCTGCAACCTGGCCAATGGGCGCTTGGCTTTGACGTTTCCAATATTCCCGAACTCTCCAGGGAGGAGCGGACGGTCGGTTTCAACGGCATCAAGGAGGAAAACATGAACAAGGCCCCCTTCATCGCGCGGCCCCTCCTCCACTACGGGATCACCAACCGTGTTTCTCTGACCGCATCCTACGTGCCTCCGGTCGAGATCTTCGATCGTTTGGAAACCCACCTGGCGGCCTTGTACGTGAACTGGAAAGTGTGGTCCGGAGAATCCTTTTATCTCAACCTCCGGGGCGGCGGCCAGTGGTCCGAGGCCAAGGGGGACTTTACCTGTCCGGCTGAAATTGCCGGTATCATGGATCCGGAAATCAATCCCTACGGGTGCGAGGAACCTTCCCATGACACCTTCCTCAGCCTCACCGGAACCGTTGAGCTGACCGCCGGTTACCACCTGCCAACAAAGTGGCCGATTTCGACCTACCTGTCCGCGGCCTACACCTACGCGGACCTGGAATTCAAGGTCGACGCCCATTGGGCCGGCGGTGTCGAGGACAGGCGGCAGCTCTACGCCGATGGCGGAATCTGGACCTTCGGCGCCGGGCTCAAGGCGGAGGTCACGGATCGCATCCACGCCTCCCTGACGCTGGTCCACGCCCCCCTCGATGTCCGCCGGCCCCCTGATTACGGAGTGGAGAACGACTCCCTGACCTACGTCAGGCTGGCCGTCCATCTGCTGCTCTGAAACGGAGTAAAAACCCACTACAGGAGAATCCTACCATGTCTGAACCGAATGCCAGAAACGTTTCCTTTTCAATCGCGGGAGTCCGTCTCGGGTCCCTGTTTGCGCTGATCGTCATTCCCGTCGGGGTGGCGGCCTTTTCCGGGACCCCTCCGGCAGGACACACGGGTGCCCCGCCTGAAAACATGACCTGCTCCCAGTGCCACCTGGGTCTCGGGAATGGCAGCCTGGAGCTGCTCATCGGGGAAGGTGAGGGCCTTTACATTCCCGGGGAAACCTACCCGGTCCAGGTCCGGATCAGCGATGCCGGACAGGAACGCTTCGGCTTTTCCATGGTTTCCCGCATCGGCTCCACGCCTTCGCAGCCGACGGGAAGCTGGACCCCGGGGGAAAACAACCAGGTGTACAGCGGCGGAACCCATATCGGCCACCAGAACGCCCCTTTCGCCAGCGGCTCCTATACCTTCGACATGATGTGGACCGCCCCGGACCAGGATATCGGACCGGTCCGTTTTTACCTGGCCGCCAATGCCGCCAACGGCAATTTCAGCAATGGAGCCGGGGATAACATCTACAGCACAATGCTGGTCCTGCAGCCGGGCATCGTCTTTGAAAGCTTCTGGGCTCAGTCCCCGCTGGTCAACGGTTGGCGGGATACCGGCGCCGCCTATCCGGATATCACCGGGATCGGTTTCCTGTACGACCAGGACTGGCCGGTCTGCTATTCCCATGCCCTCGGCGCAGCCGGAGGCTGGCTGGAGGTCTATCCGGACGATGGAAACGAGGACGCCTTCTGGGCTTACAACATCGAAGGCGGTTACTTCATCCGGGTCTTCTCCTCCGTCGGCTGGTATTACTCCATGGAACCCGGCGCGGAAGGCTGGTTCCGGATGATATTTTGACCGTGGATGATTGCCATCCGGCAGACCGCCAACGACAATGGGAACATGAGGATACTTCTGGTCGAGGATCAGGCTGACCTGGCGCGTCATGTGAAACGGGCCCTGGAGCGATCCGACCACGAAGTCACCCTGGCCGTCGACGGCCCTTCCGGCGTCGCCGCGGCCACCGGACGCCATTTCGACCTTGTTGTCCTGGACCTGAACCTGCCGGGGTTCGACGGGCTGGAGGTCATGCGCCGGATCGCTCCCATTGATGCCCGCCCCCGGGTCCTGATGCTCACTTCCCGCAGTGAGATCGGCGACCGGGTGACCGGGCTCAAGTCCGGTGCGGACGATTACCTGACCAAGCCCTTCGCCATGGAGGAGCTGCTGGCCCGCGTGGAGGCGCTGGGGCGGCGTGTTCTTCCGGGAGTCGACAGCAAGGTCCTGACAACCGGAAACCTCTCCCTCGACATTGTCCGCCGGCGACTTGTCCGGGACGGCCAATCCGTGGAGCTGTCCCCGCGGGAGTTCGAGTTGCTGCAGATCCTCATGCGTGAACCCGGCCGCATCTTTTCCCGGGGCGAGCTGTTCGAGCGCATCTGGGCCCGTTCCCATGCCTACGAGACCAAGACCGTGGAGATCTTCATCATGCGCCTGCGCAAGAAGATCGACCAGCCGGGCCAGGCTTCGCTGATCGAGACTGTCCGGGGAATCGGCTACAAGCTGCAGTCCGCCGGATGACGGATTTCTAAAACCTCAGGGTCAGCCGGCCGGAAAAGACGAAGCGGTCCTCCCCTTCCTCTTCGGCCCAGTAATGATCCACCTCGAGCACCAGCTGGGTGTGCGCGTTGAACCTCCAGTTGATCGCGGCATCGAGCCGTTTCAGCCGCGATCCCCATTCACCGATCTCATTGCCATAATAATACAACTCGGAATAGCGCTGCTCATTCCACCGGAGTGACGCGCTCAAGCGCGGCATGATCCTGTACCGTGCCTCGATGAACCAGACCCGCGTTTCCAGGTCCTCCCCAAAACCGGCCACGCTGAACCGGGCCACGGCGTACTCGCCCCAGAGTTGCAGGTGCCGGTGGGCGTAACTGAAGTCCGCCAGAAAGACCTGTTGACGGTACTGGCCGGGGTCCTCGAAACGCTCCCCGGGGCCGGCCCAGGAGCCTTCCGAGGCGGACAGGCCGAAGGTCCAGCGGAGATCCGGGCGCCAGGCCAGGCGCCCGCTGACCGTGGGATGCTGAAAGCCGGTCCGGGTCACCGGCCAGTATTCGGGTCTGGAGGAAAGGGAGGCGTTTTTCAGCTCCAGGGCCCATTCCAGTTGTTTCCAGTGCCCGGAAGCTGAAATGCCGCGGGCATAGCCGGGCCCCCAGATGACCGGATTATAATAGTAGCCGTATCCATCGTATGGATACGTCAGGGAGTACTCGGAATACGGCGGCCGCAGGTCGGAAAGCCGGGTCGGGTTTTCATAAAGCAACGGTGCCGTGATGAATCCGTTGTGCCAGGAGAGATGGCGATGCACCCACTGGCCGACCACGGTGGCAAACTGGCCGGCCTGCAGGCTCAGGCGCCCGTCTTCCCATGGTGTAAAGCGCAGGGCATACTCATCGAGCCGGATCTCCAGGTCGGCGTTTGAGGGATCGAAGCCCTGGTCGACCCGGACCTGGGCGAACCCGTACCACCGGGGCCCCGCCTGGGCGTCCAGGAAGACACTCAGCCGCGGCTGGAGCAGGGTCTCGTCGTCGTTCCGGATCAGGCCGGGCGCCGGTCCCTCATAGCGGTACCCCTCGAGATCGACGGTGCCGCTGAGGTGGAGCCGCATTTGCCCCTCTTTCCCGGCCAGCCTCAGGTTCTCGCTCAAGCGGTCCATGAAGGCGTCAAAACTTTGCCCTCCGGCCAGCGATGAGACGGTGCCCAGGAGGACCAGCCAAAATGTCCGGGCCGGCCTCATGTCCAGGGATTTCCTTCCTCTTCGGGCGGCCGTTCGGCTTGAAGGAGGAGAACGAACTCAGTCCAGTCCTCGCGGGATTCAACCAGTTCCAGCCGGCCCCCGTGGAGCCTGGCCAGCTCCCGGGCCAGGTTCAGGCCCAGGCCGTAGCCCGGGACATTCTCCCCGGTGGCCCCCCGGTGGAAACGTTCGAAAATGCGGGCCTGCATCCCGGGGGAAATAGCCTTGCCGTTGTTGCCGATCCGGCAGGCCACGAAGGACCCCTCCCGGTCCAGGGAAATGCGAATCCTGCCGCCCTTGCGGTTGTACTTGGTCGCGTTCTCCAGGAGGCTCTGCAGGATCAGCGAGGTATAACCCCGGTTGCCCCGCACCCAGAAATTCCCCTCCCCCTCGACCTCGACGGGGTGCTGCTCGTTTTGCGGGAGGATGCTCAGGTCGTCGAGCAGGCTGTCAATGACCAGGCCCAGGTCGACCGGCTGCATCTCGACGGCCAGGCGCCCGGCGTCCAGTCGCGACAGGAGAAGCAGGTCCTCGATGACCCGGGTCAGCCGGCCGGTCTGCCCGATCAGGGCCGCGACTTCCGGACGCAGCCGCTCCGGTAATTCCCGGTCCACGGCCAGTTCCTCGAGGCCGGCCCGCATCACGGCCACCGGTGTCTTGAGCTGGTGGGAGGCGTCGGCCGAGAAACGAGCCGCCCGCTCCAGTTCCTGGCTGGTGGCGTCCAGGGCCAGCTCGGCGCGCAGCCGCTGGTGGTATTCCTCCTCGGAGGCCAGGGCCAGGTTCTCCACCGGACGGGACATGTTCCGCGCCACCAGGTGCGCGGCGGCCAGGCCGATGACGATAACCACCAGGGCCCCAAAAAGGACCTGCCTCCGCAGGCGGGCCAGGCGCTCCTGCAGGGGCTCCATGGAGGAAAGGAAATATCCGTAGGCGGGCGGATAGGCGGAGTCCGGGTTCAACGGCGTGACCACCAGGCGGAAGTCGCCCCTGCCCGTGCGCAGGATTCCGGAGTCCCCTTCCCCGCCCCGGCTGATCATGGACGCGATCCGGTTCTCGATCTCCGGACGGGAAAGGTTGCCGGGAATCCGTGTCAACGAGCTGCCCTTGCTCCACACTCCGAAGAAATGACCCGGCGCGGCGGCCGTTTTCTGTAACGGAAAACCAACTACAAGGGCGGCTATCGGGCTGAACGTTTCCGTGGAGATGACCGGGACCGCGATAATCTCGACCACTTCGCCGGCTCCGTCTGCCGGCGGCAGGAAGGCAATTCCCGTCTGCGGGTTTTCAGGTAATCCGGGCAGCTCCAGGAATCCCTCCCATCCGGCCGGCAGCAAGCCGTGCAGCCGGGGCTGGACCGGGGGAATCACTTTCCCCCTCATGTCGAGAAACCGGTAGAAGCCGGCCCGGATGACTGCCTCGTTTTCCTGCGCTTGCCCCCCATTCATGAGCGGACTCAACTCGTTGGCCGCACTCGGGTAGAGCAGGTCCAGGGCATCGTCCTCGAGGGCGGCATGAATCCGCGGCTGGCGGGCCAGGTCGGCGCAGATTCCGACCAGCATCTCCTGTCGCACCTGGTGGGCCTCCAGCGAGGCCTCCACGTGTTGCTGTACGGAGTTGGCGAATTCCTCCTCGGAGGCCGCGGAGAGATGGCGCTGGGCCAGGGCGGCCCCGATGATGGCCAGCAGGCCGACGACAAGGACAATGATCAGGAACAGTCGTCCCCGGAATCCCGATACATTGCCTCCTGGCTTCGGCATGACGAACAATCAATCGCCCGTGAAGGTTACCTGCAGCGTCTTGCCCGATTCCAGGCGAACGGGGATTTCCAGGGTTTCACGGCTGTTGATCCAGGCCTTGAGGATATAGTCACCGGCGGGAAGCTCCTCCATGCGGAAGCGGCCCCGGGTGTCCGTGGTGACAAAGTACGGCGAATCGATAACGAGAATGATGGCCCGCATGTGTTCGTGAATGTCGCAACGCAGGGTCACCATGCCGGCCTGGTCGAAGACCTGGGATGGAATGGGACGTTCCTCCGGCATGTACCGTCCGAGGTCAAAGCGCTTGGCCGGCGAGTAGGAAAACACATTGTGATATTCGTCATCCTCATTGGGGAACTCGATGACGGTTCCCACCCGGACCGGCAGAAGGGCCGGATCGAAGACAAAGTCCTTCTGGACGATCTGCAGGACCGGAGGATTCCCCTCTTCGGGAAAGTTCCCTTCCAGCCAGACCACCCCGACGGGCGGGATGGTGGACAGGATGCCGCCCTTGGAGACGATCTCATAGCGCTTGGCCATAACCGCGGGAGCCGGTGACGGCGGCAGGGGGACGGTTCCTTCGATTGTCGCGCCGGTCGTGCTTCCGCGGTCCGCCAGCAGGCCCATGAAGGACAACTGCAAGGCCGCCCAAACGGCGAACCGAAGCATTTTCAAGTTGGTGGGTCCGGGAAACATATACGAACTGAGGTTATCCCCAGTAAAGGTACTTGTCGCCCCAAGGGCAAGAACGACCCAGCCGGCTTGGTAACAGGCCTGTTACCCGGTTTCTGCGCAGCGTTCCGGCAGGCCGCGGAGGCATTTCTGTTTGCCAGCCGGCCGGAACCGGAAAAATATTCCTCCCCACCCGTACCGGGAATGAGCCCTACCCGCATTTTTCTCACCTCTCTCCTGGCCATGGTCGCCTTTGCGGGCAATTCCATCCTTTGCCGGATGGCCCTGGCCGGCCTGTCGATTGATCCGGCCACTTTCACCCTGATCCGTCTGGGCTCCGGTGCCTTCATGCTTTCCCTGCTGGTCTTTGCCCGCAGGCGCACGGCCAGGCCCGGCGGCAACTGGTTGTCCGCGGCGGCCCTTTTCGCCTACGCGGCTGGATTTTCCTTCGCCTATGTCAGCCTGGCTACCGGGACCGGCGCCCTGCTCCTGTTTGCCGCGGTCCAGATCACCATGATGGGCTGGGCCCTGTTCCGGGGGGAAAGGCTGGCTGCCCGCCAGGCCACGGGCCTGGTACTGGCCGTAGCCGGATTCATGGTTCTCCTGGCGCCGGGAATTGAAGCCCCCTCTCCGAAGGGGGCCGTGCTGATGGTGATTGCCGGGTCTGCCTGGGGCCTCTACTCCCTCCGTGGTGCCGGTGCCCGGGATGCCGTCGGGGATACGGCGGGTAACTTTCTCCGGGCCGGCGCATTGGCCATGGGGGTCAGCCTGGTGCTCTGGTCCCGGGCCTCGGCCGAACCCCTGGGAATCGCCTGTGCCGTGGTATCCGGAGCGCTGGCTTCGGGAATCGGATACGCCCTCTGGTATGCGGTCCTGCCGCATATCAAGGCCAGTACCGCCGCCACCGTGCAGCTCAGTGTCCCCGCCCTGGCCGCCCTTGGCGGGGTGCTCCTGCTGGGGGAACGCCTGACCGCCAGGCTGGTCCTGGCGGCGGCCGCGACCTTTGCCGGAGTCATCCTCTTCAGTGCCGGAAACCGGAAAGGCCGGGGCGCGTTAAACGCCCCGGCCGAGCAATGAACGTGACCTTAAAGGGAGTCTCCTCAGCCCTGGGCGGCCAGAGCCGGTTCCGGGTCCGGGCGGATCACCACGGTGTCGGCCACCTCGGTGATTTCATCGGCCGGCATTCCGACGCAGCTGGCGTGCTCGCGGATGGCTTCGGGGCTGATCGCCTGGTAGATGCAGACCGTGCCCAAGGTGCCGTCCGACTCGTGGACCACGTAGGAGCGGATCCAGCGGACCTTGTCCGGCATGTCCTCGTTCCCCACGCGGGCGGAGATCTCAGCGGTGCACTGCAGTTCTTCTGCATTCTTCCAGGCATTGCGGCGACGTATTGTATATAGTTTCATGATTGATTTGGTGTTTGTGGTTTCTGTTGCTTGTGGGGCGGTGGCCCCGGTTATTGATCGTGTCCATGATATCCGGATCCTTTCGGCATGTCCTTTCGGTACCCTTACCAAAGCCTTATCATTTGGTTTGCCTTGCCCCAGGGATATCCGGAACATGATCCCATGGGCGAAGCGGAAAGGTTCGGGGATTTCCGGCTCGATACCCGGGCCAGCATCCTCTTCCACCAGGATAAGGAAGTACCGGTCCAGCCCCGCGTGTTCACCCTGCTGGTCTATCTGTACAGGAACCGGGACCGGATCATTCCCAAGGATGAGCTGCTGGATGCGATCTGGCCCGAGGTGGTCGTGACCGACGCGTCCCTCCAGCGGGCTGTGAGCCTGATCCGGGGCATCCTGAGGACCGGTGGTCTGGAAGGTGTCGTCCGCAATTATGCCCGCCGGGGATACCGGTTCTGCGAGGAGGCGGTGATGGACCGCGAGGAAAAGGACCACATCCTCGGAACGGCCGGATCAGCTGGATTGGCCCACGAGTATCTTGAGGCAGGAGAATGGGAGAAAGCCGAAAACGCATTCCGGGAGGCTGATCTGGAGAATGACCTTTCCGCCCTGGACCTGGAATGCTGGGGGCACGCCCTGCAATGCCAGGGCAAACTGGTTGAATCCAGACTGCCCCTCGAACGTGCGGCGGAAGCCTGGAACAGCGAGGGAGACCCTGAATCGGTGGCCCGGATCAGCATTTGCCTGGCCCGCATAGAACTGGAAGCGACCCGGGTCAGCCTGGCCGCCGGCTGGCTGCGTCAGGCACACGAGATTCTGAAGACAAGGCCGATGTGTGAACAGCATGGACACCTGGCCTGGATGCGCGCCCGGCTGGCTGCCTTCAACGGCGATTTCGACGCGACCCGTTGCCACGCCGAAAAGGCGATCAAGATCGGGCGGGACCTCGAATTGCCGGAACTGTGTTCCCTGGGCCTGTTGTACAAGGGAATCGCCTGCCAGGCCGCCGGTCAGGCGACAAAAGGAATCCAGCTCCAGGACCAGGCCGCGGCGATGGTCATCTCCGGACAAATCCCGCCCCTTCTCGGCGGAATGGTCTATTGCGGCCTGGTGGCCAGTTGTGCCAATACCGCCGACTGGCCGCGCGCCGCCCAGTGGACCGAAAGCTTCACCCGCTGGTGCCATCGGCAGCAAATCCACACCTTTGTCGGTTCCTGTGTCCTCAACCGGGCCCAGGTGATGTATGTGAAGGGTGAATTCGAACAGGCCTTGGAGGAACTCTCCGTCAACCGGGAAAGCCTTGCCTCAAGCGCCCCCTGGGCGGAGGGGGATGCCCGCCGGATCCTGGGCGACATCTTCCTGCTCAGGGGCGAGCTCGACCGGGCCGAAACGGCCTACCGGGAGGCGCACGACCATGGCTGGGATCCCAATCCGGGTTACGCCCGGTTACTTGAGGCCCGGGGACAGGCTGATGCGGCGGTCCGGTCGTTGCAGGCCGCCATCGAGACGGAGAACTGGGTGGCTGGCGAACGGCGTATGATCTACCGGGCCGCCTTGGTGGAAATTGCCGCCCGGAATGCCCGGCTCGACCTTGCCCGGACGTCGATGGAGAAGCTCCAGTCTGAACTGGAGTCCAGCAATACCGGAGGCATTCCAGGAATCCTGTTCATCTCCCGGGCTGAACTCTGCCTTGCGGAATCCCGGTATGCGCAGGCGGTCTCCGCCTTCCGGGAGGCCCTGGCGGTCTGGCAAAAACTGGATGCACCGGTGGAAATCGCCCGGACCCGGGTCCGGCTGGCCGGGGCCTTGATTAATAACGGAGACCCCCTCGGTGCCGGGCTTGAGCTGTCCGCCGCCGAGGCGGTATTCCGGAAAATGGAGGCCAATCTCTATCTGGAGAAGATTGGGGAGCTGAAGCGGGCCATTCCCGATCCGTCCTGATAGCGAGTGTGGATTTGACTCGGTCCCCCGGTCGTTTCAAGATTCCCGCCTCTCTCCTCACCTTTTCTCTCCCTGCCAGGAACTCCCTGGAGCACCCTCAGCAGCCGGCTGCAGGATACATTTCCAGCGCGACTGCACCAATTGCTTCGCGGCAGGATACCGCCGCGGGCCTGGTAGTGAATGTTCATTACGAAAACAACGAATACAGCCATGAAAAAAAGTTCAGACGTTTGGCCGCGGGGCGTTCCCCGCCTGGGACAAAAAGCCTCCCGCTCACGAGGTGTCAGTGCCCGGGATATTGAATTGTTCACGGAGATCAGCGGGGACCGGAATCCGATCCACTATGACGAGGATTTCGCCAGGCGGACCCGTTTCGGCGGGATCGTCGTCCAGGGCGGGGTGACGACGGCGATCCTCAACGCAGTCGTGGCTGAGGACCTGCCCGGCCCGGGGACGGTTTTTCTCAGCACCAACTGGAAATTCCTGGCCCCGGTGCGTCCGGGGAACACCATTACCGGGGAAGTCGAGCTGACCAAGGTGCGCGAGGACAAGCCCATTACCGAGTTGGTCACCCGCGTCCTGATCGAGGACGGCACGGTAGTCCTGGAGGGAACCGCCGTTTGCTACACAATGCCGGCCTGAGCATACCGGATACTGGCATGGCAGCCGGTCAAACAGGGGAATCCCCTTGAAGACAGGGCTCCCCGGCTGTAGATTATGGTTCTCTTTCTTCTCTAAATCTCTCTCAACGAGGTTCAGGATATGCATGATCCGAATTCCCAGGAATCCGGGGCTCAGGCCCCGGAAAACAGCGCTGATGTCGTTGATTCTCCCGCCAGTCGCAGCGAATGGCAGGAGCGCCTGCTCCCTCTGATGATTCGGATGGTGGTTGGGCTGACCCTCTTCTTCTTCATCGCCAGCTTCGCCCAGCTGGCCTACCTGCATGTCACCATCAAGAAGGCGCCGGAGGTCCGGGTTGAACAGTACTTTCCCCCGGAGGAACCGGGCCCGGCCAATCCCCGGATGCAGGAATTCAAGGTTCTGGCCCATCTGGATGCCAGCACCCTCTCCCACCGCTATCATCAGGCCAATGTGCTTCTCATGTCCCGCGTCTGGGCCCGTTACCTGGGTTTCGTCACGGGCATGATCCTGGCCCTGGTCGGCGCGGTCTTTATCCTTGGGAAAATGCGCGAGGCTCCCTCCGAGTTCAGTGGAACGGGTGCTGGGGCATCGGTCAACCTGCGCAGCAGCTCGCCCGGCCTGGTCCTGGCGGTTCTGGGAGTTATACTGATGATCACCACGATTGTCACCCATCATGAGATCCAGACCGCTGATTCGCCGGTTTACCTGCGGCTGGCCTTCAACAAGCCGGCGCTTCCGGCAACCGCCGAGCCGGATTTCTTCGAGGATGAATCCGATGACGCCGGCGATCCAGGGGAATTGACCCCTCCACCCGACTTCCCATGATTCCCATGCCAAGAGCTGCCCATCCATTTACGGGGACAAGATCCCCCCTGACCCTCTTCATTCTGCTGGTCTTTGCCCTGCCCTTCGGCCTGGCTGAAGCCAAATCCGGTACACGGCAACTGCGGATTGATGGCATGAATGCCTACGCGGCCCTGCCCTCGGTCCCCGGCCTTCAGGACGCTCCCCTTTACAGTGACGCCATGCGTAACCTCTATGCCTACGAGCAGCGGTGTTATCGCAATAATGACGGCGTCGGGGATGAGCAGATGAGAGCCCTGGTCTGGCTGGCGGACAACCTGAAAGATTTCAAGACCGGCAAGGGAGACAGCGTGAATGCACGCCTCCGAAGTGACGGTGACCTCCTGGATAAAGGCATGGCGGGTTACCGGCAGGTCCTGGACTCGCGGAGCGGCAACCGCATTTGGGATATCGAGGCCTACATGCGGGCCTCAGCCAACCTTTTCGCCTACCTGCAATGCGCCGGCTCTCCGCGTGCGGAGGCTGTCGGTGCCTATAATTGGCTGCAGGAAAACCGTGGTCGCCTGGTTACGGCTGGATCCAAGGGCGACAATCCCAACCAGCCCGAACCGACGGCTTGGATTCCATCTTCCCCCAAGCCTGGAACCGCCCAAGTTAAGCCTCTCGTGATGCAAAATCTCCAATTTGAAATAGCCACCCCGAAGGTCGACCTGCCTCCGCAGGAAAAGGTGGACTGGGAAAGCAAGTACGAGCAGCTCCGGCAGGAGAATGCCCTCCTCCAACGACAGTACCGGCAGCTCAAGGCGGCATACCAGGGCGCGGAGGAGAAATTGAAGGCCCTCTCCCAGGCCGACCCCAGGCCGGCAGGCCCCGATACCCTTGAAGAAGAGCTGATGGAACTGGCGGGCCGCTCCATGAGGAAAGGGCAGCTTGAAGCTTCCCGTGACCTGGCCCGCGCGGTACTCCAATTGGATCCCAGGTCTGCTCCGGCCAACCGCTTGATGGCCAACATCTACTTGAATGCCTTCAGACGGAGTAACAGCAAGGAACCGGAAGCCCGGGCCCTGCTCTGGCTGGTTTCGGATTACATGGATCGGGCCTACCGGCTGGATCCGGACCTGAAGTCCAGGACCGGCGAAAGACTGCAGCGCATCTTGTCCATGGTTCCCACCGAGGAGGAAAAAGCAGCCATGGGCTGGCGGGACGGGGCCACTCTGCGCCTTAATTACGAGCCCTTCGAGTGGATCAACGAAACGGTTCGGATCCGCTGAGGATTCCTTCCGGCAACTGAATTGTCCGGATCACGCCCGGCAACGGCCTCCACCCCTCGGCTGGTTCCTTTTCATTGAGTTCCGCCAGCTGCCTTTGCCGGGGAAGCGGCATCCAGCTCGGCAATCAGCTCATCGAGCAGTTCGCGGTAGGACTGCCTCCAGAGGATTGGATTTTCCTCGTAGATGGCCCGCGTCCAGGTCCGCTGATCCGCCAGTCCCTCCTTGAGCTGCATCCGCAAGGCCTGCCAGGCCTCCTCGGAAAGAAAGCCCTGTTGGTACTGGAAATACACGTTGTCGTTCCCCTTCAGGAAGAGGGTCGCGCCGATCGCCCGGAAAGCCAGGTCCTCCAGCGGCTGTCCGGCCGCCCAGGCCTTGAGCTCCGGAGACAGTGCGGGATTCTGCAGCATGTCGTCGAGCAATCCCTGGCCGATGAGCCGCAACCCGGTCTCGCTTTGCAACAGGGAGGTGTAGTGCGAGCTGGCGGCATCCGAGCGGGCCTGGTACTGGGAGGCAATGGCAATGGCGTGCGACTGCTTGAGTTGGAGGCCGACAAAGACCAGGGAGGCGACCACAGCCATAATTCCG
>CAJXMX010000047.1 GCA_913056355.1 uncultured Opitutales bacterium | reverse complement strand
CTTCAGGCCGTCGCCGGCCAGCCGCTCCTGCTCGGGAGTCAGGACCAGCGGGTCCTCCTCCGGAAGCATCCGTGCGATCTCGTAGGCCAGGTCCTCCGCGGCCTTGCGGCGGGGAGCGAAAGCCAGCAGGGGAGCCATCCCGGCCTTGAGGACCCGGGCGATGGCTCTTGGCCAGAAGCCCTTCACGCTGTCCGGAATCCTGTTCGGCAGGGCATCGATGTGGATTTCCTCAACCGGAACCGGCCGTTGCTGGTGGCGCACCAGCTCCACTTTGCGGCCCAGGCGCTGAAGCCACTCCGCCACCTGCTGGGGATTCCCGACCGAACCGCTGAGCAGCAGCATCTGGGTCTCCCGGGGAGCACTGGAAATGGACAGTTCATAGTTCAGTCCCCGTTGCTCGTCCCCCAGCATCTGGTATTCGTCGATGACCAGCAGCTGGGGGCCCTCCCCGCGGAGCAGTTTGGCCTTCTGGGTCTCGAGAGTGGCCACAATGACCCTGGCCTCCGGGTTTTCCGAACGATCGCCGGTGGCGATGCCGACATCCCAGCCGCGCCGCTTCCACTCCAGGCGCTTGTCGTTGGCCAGGGCCCGGGTGGGGACCGTGTAGACCGCCTTTCCTTCAAATCCGTTCTCTATCAGCAGCTCGAAAATGTAGGTTTTACCGGCCCCCGTGGGGGCGGCGACAATGACGTCCCGCCCGGCCTGCAGCCCGCGGATGGCGCTCTGCTGCCACAGGTCCGGCAATTTCAACTGGGTTTCCAGTTCCTGCATCTCACCAGACCGGACAGGCCTCCAGAAGGGTTCGGGTGTAGGGATGCTCGGGATTGCGGAACAGCTCGCGGCTGCTTTTCCACTCGACGGCTTTGCCGTCTTGGAGAACCAGCACCTGGTCCGCCACTTGCTGGACCACGGCCAGGTCGTGGGAGATGAAAAGCAGGGTCAGGGCCCGCGAACGCTTCAATTCCCCAAGCAACTCCAGCAGCTGGGCCTGGATGGAAACATCCAGCGCGCTGACCGGTTCATCACAGACCAGCAGCTCCGGTTCCACGGCCAGGGCCCGGGCCAGGAGCAGGCGCTGGCGTTGACCCCCGCTCAATTGCGACGGGTAGCGCCGGCGCAGGTCGGGTGACAGCCGTACCGATTCCAGCAGGTTGTCGATGCTGCTGGAAAGCGCCGGCCCCCTGAGCCCGCCGGCATGTAGCAGCAAGGGTTCGGCCAGCAACTGCCCGGCGGTCAGCCGGGGATTAAGGGCGTGCCAGGGATCCTGGAAAACCAGCTGGATTTTTTTCCGGAACGGACGGAAGGCGGAAGTCCCGAGAGCGGCCACTTCCTCCCCGCCGAACCGGACCGATCCGCCCCGGACGGGAATCAGCTTGACCAGGGCCTTGGCGATGGTGCTCTTGCCCGAACCGCTCTCCCCGACCAGGGCCACGGTTTCCCCCTTCCTGATGGAGAACGAGACACGATGGACCACCTCCTTCCATCCGGAGGGGGTGGGATAGCCCAGGACCAGGTCCTGGCAGCTCAGGAGGGGGACGTCCCCGTTGGAAACCGTATCTTGGGAGGCGTCATCCAGCATGACGCCATCATGGCACACCGAGTTGAACCCGGGCGCAAGCGCGAAAGCGGGAGCTCAGCCCTTGAGGTAGCTTTCCAGCATCCAGAGGGTCTTCTGATGGACCTCGATCCGCCCGATCATCAGGTCCTCGGTCTCCTTGTCCTCCACATCGGCGGCCAGGTCGCGGGCCGTCTTGGCATCGGCAATCAATTTTGCGTGCAGGGTCGCCAGGTGCTGGACCATCTTTTCCGCCGGGCTCTTCTCCGGCAATTCCTTCATGCCGGCCATTGCGGCCAGGTTGGAGAGTCCGCCGGGCGCGTAGGAACCGAGGGCGCGAACCCGTTCGGCCACCTCGTCCACCGCCGTGAACAGTTCGGTGTACTGTTCCTCAAAGGCGGTATGCAGGGCGAAGAAACTGGGCCCCTCCACATTCCAGTGGCAGAGGTGGGTCTGTCCCATCAAGGCGTAGCAATCGGCCACCACGGTGCGCAAGGCATCGACGACGCTGAGGTTCTTTTTAGCGGTCTTCTTCTTGTTGACTTTCGTTGATTTGGCCATGCAACGAGGATAGGGCAGGGCCGGGGAATTTGCAAATTAAGGGCCTCTTATCAGACGCCCTTCATGGGCGCCAAGAAACCGTAATGCCGGAGGAATTCCACATAGCGGCCATCCTTCCGGATTGCCTCCCGCGTGTCTGGGCATCAATGGAACTCATGAAGCCTCAGACAATACGCAGCTTGGGCATGTCCTGCCCGTCGATCATGCCGACCGGATGGTTCTTTTCATCGACCACCAGCAGGTCGTCAATGTTCCAGGTCTCGAACACCTTCAAGGCCTCCACGGCCAGGACCCCGGCGCGGACCTTCTTGGGATCACGGGTCATGAAGTCCGCCACCGGCCGGGTCAGGATGTCGGGCGTCTGGAGTGAAGCGCGCCGGAAGTCGCCGTCGCTGAAGACCCCGGTCAGGGCCCGCGACTGCTCATTGTACAGGGCGATGGAACCGCTCCGGGCCCTGGTGATGGTCAAGAGGGCCTCCTGGACATTGACGGAATCGGGAGCCTTGGCAAAGCGGTCGCCGGTCCGCATGATTTCATCCACCTTGAGCAGGAGCGCTTTCCCCAGCGAGCCGGCCGGGTGATAGCGGGCAAAGTCCTCCTTGGAAAAGCCGCGCATTTCCAGGTAGACCATGGCCAGGGCATCGCCGATGGCCAGGGCGGCAGTGGTGCTGGCGGTGGGAGCCAGGCCCAGCGGGCAGGCTTCCTTCTCGTAATGGTAGAGCAGGAGGTGGTCGGAAAAACGGGCCAGGGAACAGCTCGGCACTGCCGTCACCGCCACGGTGCCGAGTCCCAGCCGCTTGAGGGAGGGGAGTAGGCGGATCAGGTCCTCCGTCTCCCCGCTGTTACTGAACAGGAGGCAGAGATCGCCGGCCTGGCACAGCCCGAGGTCCCCGTGCAGGGCCTGGTTGGGATCGAGGAAGGTGGTCGGCACACCGGTGGAATTGAAGGTCCCGCTGAGCTTGAGACAGATCGGCACGTTCTTGCCGACACCGGTCAGGACGAGCTTCCGCCCGTTGAGGATGGCGGCTTCGATCAGATGAATGATCCTGACAAAGGATTCGTCGAGGTGCGCGGAGGTGGTGCTGATGGCCTCCAGTTCGATGTTCAGGCATTTGCGGGCACTGGCCAGGATCGCTTCTGAGGAAAGGGTCATCTGAGGAAAATTAGAATTGGGTTTGATGAAGATTGAACAAAAACTGTAGAACCCGTTTCTTTGATAGCAGATGGACCTTGGGAGAAAAGTTAAAAGCCTGCGGGCTGTAGTTTTACTGGCGGTCCTGTCCGGAATCCTTTTGGGCATGCTGACGGCCTGCACGCCATCCGGGACAGTGACCAAGGAGACCGACGAGCGGGCCTACCGGAGGGGCAAGAGCCTGCTCCGGGAAGGACGCAAGGAGGAAGCGCTGCAGGCCTTCCTGTCAGTCATCAATGCCCGGCCGGACGCCACTGAATCGCACCTCGAGGCGGGCCTGATCTACCTCAATACGATCAAGGATCCGTTGGCCGCCATTTATCACTTCCGCAACTACCTGGCCCTCAATCCGGAGGGAGAGTATGCGGATTTCGTCAAGGAGCTGATCCTGACCGCCCAGAAGGACTTTGCCCAGACGCTTCCGGGGGAGCCATTCGGCAATGCGGTGGAACAGGTCAACTTGATGGAAAAGGTTAAATCGCTGCAGGGCGAGAATGACACCCTCAAGGAGCGGATCGCGGAATTAAAGCAGGAGCTGGTGGACAGCGAGAGCCTGATCCAGCGGTACAAGGCGGCGGTGGACCAGCAGCGCGCACTGGCCGCGCAACAGGGGGAAGTGGCCCCCATTATCATCCAGGCCCCCCAGAACCGCAATAATCCCGCCAATCCGCAAGTCCAGTCCTACACCGTCCAGAGCGGGGATACCCTGAGCAAGATCAGCACCAGGGTCTACGGCGTCTCGAACCGCTGGGCGGAAATTTTCGAGGCCAACCGCGACCAGCTGCCCAGCCCCAACGCCTTGAAGGTGGGGCAGGTCCTGCGGATTCCCTGATGCCCTACTTCGACTGGAACGCCACTGCCCCTTTGCTGCCCGAAGCCCGGGAAGCCTGGCTGGAGGCCTCCGGGCGCTACTGGGCGAATCCCTCCACGCCCTACCGGGAAGGCGTCCGGGCCCGCCTGGCCCTGGATGAGGCAAGGGAGCGGGTGGCCGTCTGCCTTGGTGTCGACCCGGAGCAGGTGGTCTTCACCTCCGGGGCCACGGAAGGAAACAACGGGCTTCTGCGTGAGGCGATGCGCCGGTTGAGCCCGGCCGCCGAGGTCTGGATCTCCGCCGTGGAGCATCCCTGCGTCCGCGAATCGGCCTTTTCCTGGTGGGGACCTGAGCGGGTGCGGGTGATGCCGGTCAAAGCCTCCGGCGAGCTGGATGGGGAATGGCTGGAGGCGTGCCTGGAGAAATCGCGCCCCGGGCTGCTTTGCCTGATGGCGGTCAACAATGAAACCGGGGTCATCCAGCCGGTGGAACGCGCCGTTGACCTCTGCCGGGAGCGGGGAGTACCGGTTTTCTGTGATGCGGTGCAGTGGGTTGGCAAGCAACTGGCCCCGGCTGACCTGGCCTCACGTTGCGACGCGCTGGTGGCCAGCGGGCACAAGTTCGGCGGGCCCAAGGGAATCGGGTTTGTCGTTCTTGGCAGCGAGTGGCGGGGGGTCCGCCTGCAAACCGGCGGAGCCCAGGAACTGGCCTCGCGTGCCGGAACGGAGAACCTGGCCGGGATCCTGGCCATGGTCGCCGCCCTGGAGGCGCGCTGCCAACTGTCGCTGCCAGGTGACCAAAAAGCGGCCCGGGACCACTTTGAATCGGAGTTGACCGCGCTGTGGCCCGATGAGGTCATCATCTACGGGAAGGAGGCCGCACGGAGCTGGAACACCTGCATGGTCAGCCTCCCGGAATACCGTGCGGACCGCTGGATCAACCGCCTGGACAAACTGGGATTCCAGGTCTCCTCGGGATCGGCCTGCTCGTCGGGGAAGGAAGGCATATCCGGGGTCCTGCAGGCCATGCAGGCCGATATTGACCAGGCCCGCCGGGCTATCCGCATCAGCAGCGGCTGGGAAACCCGGCCCGCCGACTGGGACGGCCTTCTGGAGGCCTTGAAACGCGTCCGCGAGCAATTGGACAGCGAGGAAAGCGGATCCGGTCCGGGCCAGGTCATCGAAATCTGAGAGCAGGGTCATGCGCTTCAACCGACTCAGGGCCGCCAACTTCCGCAATTTCACCTTGCTGGAATCCGCCTTTCCCGAGGGGGCCCAGTTCATCTGCGGCCGCAACGGCCAGGGAAAGACAAATCTTCTCGAAGCCCTGAGCCTGGTGACCAGTCTGCGATCCTTCCGGACCAGCGAGATCCCGGCCCTGATCCGCTGGGAGTCCCAGCCCCGCGAATGTACCCTGGTCTATGAAATCGAACATGAGCAGCTGGGCGAAACCGTGCTCGAGGTCCGCCTCCGTCCGGGCAGCAAGCAGGTCTCCATGGACGGTAATCCGGTCCGCAAGCTGGGGGACATCCTGGGAATTTTCCCGACCATCACCTTCAGTTCCCAGGATATCCAGATTCTGCGGGGATCGCCCGGCCTGCGGCGGCGCATGATGGACCTGATGTTCGTGGTCATGGATCCCCGTTACTACACGGTCCTGACCCGCTACCACCAGGCCCTGAAGGCGCGCAATGCCCTCCTCAAGCAGCGCGGCTCGGCCGCCCAGAGACGGCCTTTCGAGGACCTCCTGGTACGGGAAGGCTGGACCTTGATGGAAATGCGCCGCCGCCTGCTCGAGGTCTTCAATCCGCATTTTCAATCCGCCTATTCGGGCATCAGCGGGGTGGAGGAGGAACCGGTGCTCCAGTACCAGCCGTCGGTCAACGCCGACGCGGCCGGGGCCTATGAGGATGTTTTTGTCAGCCAGCTGCGGCGCGACCAGGAAAGCGGGACCACCAACCGGGGGCCGCACCGGGACGACCTCGAATTCCGCCTGCAGGAGCATGGCGCCCGGGAGTTTGCCAGCGAAGGGCAGCAGCGGGGCCTGGTCCTGGCCCTGCGCATGGGAATGGTTGGCTGGTACCGGCAGCGTGGCGGGACTCCGCCGGTTATCCTGGCCGATGACATCGTGGGCGAGCTGGATGCCGGCCGGCGCCAGGGATTCTGGCGGATGCTCGGCGGGGAAAGCCAGATTATCGCCACCGGCACGGTCTTTCCCCGGGAGGATGACTTCCATAACTGGATCCACTGGACCATGGAGGAGGGCCGGGTCAGCCGGGACCGGGAGGAGTCCTCATGAGCGTGGGCGACTGGATGATTGTCATGACCGGGGCCCTTCTGGTCGGTCTCGGCAAGGGCGGCATTGTCGGGGTCGGCAACCTGACGGTGGTTCTCTTCGCCATGGTCTTCGAGGCCAAGGCGTCCGTCGGCCTCCTGTTGCCGGTCCTGATCAGCGCCGATATCGTGGCCATCACGGTCTACCGCCGCCACGCCGACTGGACCCAGCTGCGCCGCCTGCTGCCCTGGATGGTGGCCGGCATCCTCGTCGGTTACTTCCTCTTCGGCTACCTCAGCGACCTTACCGTGCGGCGCCTGATCGGGGGCATCGTCCTCTTCATGACCCTGCTGCAGATCTGGCGCACCTATGTCATCAGGAGGGGACGGGTGGACCTGGCCGAGAAGATGCCGCACACCGTCGGCTGGCGGGCCAGCCTGGGCCTGCTGGGCGGCTTCGCGACCATGGTGGCCAATGCCGCCGGTCCCGTCGGGCAGCTCTATTTCATCAGTGTCGGCCTGCCCAAGATGGCCTTCATCGGCACCGGTGCCTGGTGCTTCTTCCTGGTCAACGTCTTCAAGGTGCCGCTCCAGGCCCATCTGGGCATCATCAACCTGGATTCCCTCCAGATCAGCCTGGCCCTGGCGCCCTTCGCCATGCTCGGGGCCTGGCTGGCCCCCAAGGTGGTGCACCACATTCCCCAGAAGTATTTCACCTTCGCGGTCTGGTTTTTCATCGTCCTGGCCGGTGTCAAATTGACCTTTTTCTGATTTTCCCGAACAAACGAACATGCCCAAGCGATCCGTCAGAGCCCAGTGGGCGGCCCATATCCAGAGCGGCGGCCTGGCCCGCCCCAAGGCCGCGGCGGTGCCGACGACCCTGGTCCGCAAGGCGGTCCGGGGCGTGATCCTGGGAATCGATCCCAGTCTCCGGGGGACCGGCCTGACGGTTATTTCCTTCGAGCCGCCGCAGAAGGGAACCTACCTGTATTCCGAGACCGTCAACCCTCCCAGGACCGCCGACCTGCCGGCCTGCCTGGGCCAGATTGCCGCCGCCGTGGAGCGCCTGGTCCGCGAGTACCGACCCGTCGCGGTGGCGGTGGAGGAAACCATCTATGTGCAGAATTTCCGGACCGCCCAGAAGCTGGGAGCGGCCCGCGGAGCGGCCATCGGGCAGGCCGCCCTGCGGGGAATCCCGGTCTTCGAGTACCCGCCGCTGCGGATCAAGCAGGCCGTGGTGGGCTATGGCCGGGCCAGCAAGGAACAGGTTACCCGGCAGATGAGCAGCCTCCTCGGGCTCGGCCAGGACCTGCCCTTCGACGAGGCGGATGCCGCCGCCGTGGCCCTCTGCCATGCCCTGACCCACAAGGCCGCCGGATAGCCGCTTTTGTCGCGGTTGGCCGACATCTTGCCCGGGACCGGGGAATTTGATAGTTTACGCTTGCACTGCGCCCGCAGGACGCTTTCTTCCAACTCTTTCCGTCAATTTGCCGGCATGGTGCCGGTAACGGATCAACCTCAGTTAAACCATGAAAGCTGGCGGTGCGGCCAGCCAGTTTGTCCCGCAGCCGCGGGATGCCGCACGAAACATATGAATATTACAATTAAAGACCTGCTCGACGCGGGCGTGCACTTCGGGCACCAGCTGCGTCGCTTCAATCCCAAGTCCAAGAAGTTCGTCTTCGACAACCGTCACGGCATCAGCGTGATCGATCTCGAGAAGACCTACGCCCGCCTCGAGGAAGCGGCCAAGTTCGTCGAGGAAACCGTTGCCGGTGGCAAGAAGGTCCTCCTCGTCGGGACCAAGCGCCAGGCCAAGGACCTGCTCAAGGAAGCTGCCATCAGCAGCAACATGCCCTACGCCACGACCCGCTGGCTGGGTGGCACCCTGACCAATTTCGTCACGGTCCGTCGTTCCATTGACAAGTACAAGCAGTACCTCAAGTGGGAAGGGGACGGCACCCTGGAGAAAATGCACAACAAGGAAAGCTCGGCCATCCGCCGCGAAATGGCCCGCATGAACCGTAATTTCGAGGGTATTCTCGAACTCGACGAGATGCCGGGAGCCCTTTTCGTGGTCGACACCAAGACCGAGGAAATTGCCGTCGCCGAAGCCAACCGCCTCAAGATTCCGGTGGTGGCCCTGGTCGACACCAACAGCGACCCCAGCAAGCTCCTGCACCCGATCCCGGGCAACGACGACTCCATCAAGTCGATCCGCGTCATTGTCGAGGTCATCCTGGACGCCATCCAGGCCGGCCTGGCCCAGCGGGCCCAGCCGGAGGCCATCCAGCCACGCACGGTCCGTCCGGTGGCCGAGCCCACGACCGTGGAAAACCAGGTTCCGGTGACGGCGATCTGGAACTCCGACGAGGAAGGGGAGGAATCCGTCCCGGAATCCTACAGCAGCGACGATTCCGAGGGAGAAGACAAGTAAGCACCTGAATTTTCAGCACCAGACCAATGAGTAACATTACTGCCAAAATGGTTGGGGATCTGCGCGCCAAGACCGGCGCCGGCCTCATGGATTGCAAGAAGGCCCTGGCGGAAGCCAACGGCAACGAGGAACAGGCGATCGACATCCTTCGCAAGAAGGGCATCGCCAGCGCCGCCAAGAAGGCGGACCGCTCCGCCTCCGACGGCCTGGTCGAGGCCTACATCCACATGGGTGGCAAGGTCGGCGTCCTCGTCGAACTGAACTGCGAGACCGACTTCGTGGCCAAAACCGACGATTTCAAGGCCCTCGTCCGCGACATCGCGATGCACATCGCCGCCACCAATCCGACCTGTGTCCGTCGTGAAGACGTGCCCGCCGAACTCCTCCAGAAGGAGAAGGAAATCGCCGCCGAGCAGGTCCAGGGCAAGCCGGAGAACATCGTTGAGAAGATTGTCGCCGGCAAGCTGGAGAAGTTCTACGCCGAAAACGTGCTTCTGGAGCAGCCCTTCGTGAAGAACCCGGACCTCACCATTCAGGATCTCCTCAAGCAGCAGATCGCCAAGATGGGCGAGAACATGGTCATCAACCGCTTCGCCCGATTCCAGATCGGCGGTTGAGGCAGCTGCCTTTTATTTTCCCCCTGGCCCCGGTCCCCGCGACCGGGGCTTTTTTTTCTTTTTCGTCGGCGACTCTGAGGTTGCGGTTCCACTTCGTTGCCTGCGAGTAGCGGCTTCAGCCGCGGGGACAGTCCGTCCGGGTCTTCGCGCGTAAACGCGGGACTCCTTGGCGACGGGTTTTTGTGTGCGGAGTGGCGCTTCGGCTCCTAGTAGAGCCCCGTCACGTGTCCCTGGGCCAGCTTGACCCCGAAGACCGCGACATTGCTCGCGATATGCGCGGCGAAGCAGGGGAGGAGGGAGTGCCGCGGATTCCATTTGAAAAAGCGGACGGTGTAGAACCAGAGGGAGTTCAGGAAGAGCAACAGCAGCGACCAGCCGGTTTTGCTGTCCAGGACGAGGGTCAGGCCCTCGCTGATACCGCCTTCGGGTATTTCCACATAGTATTGGTAATGGAGAAGGGCAAAGAGCAGGGAGAAACCCAGGATGCTGAGGTAGAGGGCGGTCCGGCCCTTGCCGGTGACGACGAAATAGCCGCGGAAGATCACCTCCTCAATGATCCCGGCCCCGATCATGGCCAGCAGGAAAACGGCGGTGATGTCGGTCTGCTCTTCCGAAACGCCCATTGCCAGTTCGCCGGCGGTCTCGATTCCCACCAGCACCACGGCCCCGATAACCCCCGCCAGGACCGCCGCCAGCGGGGCCGTTGTCGCCCCGGGGAGGGCCTTCGGGTTGGGATCCCCGCCCCGGCCCGCCCGAAGGTCGTCCAGCCACAACTTGGCCAGATAGGCCGCACCCGCAAATACGATCAAGACAAGCAGGGGAGAATCAGACATGCCTCTAGAAACAGGATACTTTCGCCGATCTCAATCCCATTCTGCCGGCTCCCCCTTTGGCGTATTGGGATTTGATTTTGCCCGCCAACACGCCTACCGTGCGTTCCAACATGGAGAATCCCGGTTCCCAGTCAGCCTCCCAAACCACCTCCCAGGGCCGTTTTCAATCGGTTGTGGAGCCCTTGCAGCCGGCCTTTGCTGCGCTGGAATCCTTTTTGGTCCGTCAGGTGACGGCCTTTGAACCGGAAGTCCAGCCCCTGGTGGATTATTGCTTCGGGCACAGCGGAAAGAAGCTGCGTCCAATTCTGGTTTTCTCCATGGGAGCGGAGCCGGGAAAGGTCCCTTCGGAAGAGATTGTCCAGGCCGCGGCCATTGTGGAGCTGGTCCACCTGGCGACCCTGGTCCACGACGATATCCTTGACGAGGCGGATGTCCGCCACCGGACGGAAACCCTGGTCTCCAAGTACGGCCCGCACGTGGCGGTCCTGCTCGGGGATGCCCTGTTTGCCCATGCCCTGCACCTGGCCGCCCAGTATCCGGACGTGGAAGTCTGCCGGACCGTTTCCCTGGCCACGCGGCAGGTCTGTTCCGGCGAAATCGCCCAGACTTTTGCCCGGGGCAATGAATTGCCTGACCCCGAGGCCTACTTTCGCATGATCGACCTCAAGACAGCCGAGCTTTTCAATGTCTCCGCTTACCTTGGCGGATACCTGGCCGGATTTGAGGAGAACGCCCTCGATGCGGCCCGGCAGTATGCCCGCCACCTGGGCATCGCCTACCAAATCTATGACGATGCGGCCGATATCTTCGCCGAGGAACGGGTCGCCGGCAAAACCCTCGGGACCGACCTCGCCACAGGCAAATTCACCCTTCCAGTGCTGCTCTGGCTGGAGGCCATGCCGGCCGAACGGCGCCGCAAAGTTTTCGCCCGCCTGCGTGGCGGAAGCATGGACCGGGAGCAAGTCCGCCAAGCCCTCCTGGACGACGGCGTCCTCGATTCTGTCGGCCGGGCCTTCCACGCGCAGCTTGAATTGTCCCACCGGGCCATTTCCCGCATTCCGGGATCGGCACGCCGCCAGCAGTTGGAAATCCTGGCCGATTTTGTCGGCTCGGCCTGGAATAAATTCAATATCCGTTGATCCCATTTAAGGAACGGAGTTAGAACTTGAACAGCCAGCCAACTTGAGTAGTCTTTACCAGGATGTCCTTAACCAAGCCAGTCGACGGTACGGTGTCGCTTGAATCAGATACTGCCCAGCAATCTGCAGCCGATGCAGACCGCATTTTGGTCGAACGGGTGCAGAATGGTGATGTCGCTGCCTTCGATAACCTGGTCAGGAAGTATCGGGAGCGTCTTTACGGCATTATCTACAACCTCACCTCCAACCGCGAGGATGCGGCGGACCTGACCCAGGAGGCCTTCATCAAGGCCTTCAGCTCCATCAACCGGTTCCGGGGCAATTCCGCCTTCTTTACCTGGCTGTACCGGATCGGGGTCAATACCGCCCTGAGCCACCTGAAGCGCAACCGGCTGCGCCGGTTCTTCAGCCTGGACCATATCCAGGAGGAGGGCAGCAATGCCCAGGTTCTGGAAACCCTGGCCGCCAAACACAAGTCGGAGAAGGGGGCCTTGCTCAGTGAGTTGCAGGAAAAATTGAACGAAGCGATGCAGAAACTGTCTCCTAAGCATAGGACAGTTGTGGTGCTTTTTGAGATAGAGGGTTTGAGTCATCAGGAAATCGCGGATATCGTCGGATGCTCCGTCGGTACCGTCAGATCCCGGCTCCATTACGCCAAGCAGCAACTGCAGGCAGACTTGAAGCACTTTATCGATTAATCCGAATTCCATGGGGAGCGACCAAGAAAAAGAAAAAATCACGGTGGAGGACCTGCTTCAATTGAAGCGGAACGAAAAGCCGGCGGAGGATTTCTGGGATAATTTCGAAAAGGATTTCCACCGGCGCCGGCTCAACGCCCTGATGGAGAAGGGCACCAACAGCGCGATCGGATTTATTTCCCTCTTCAAGGCCCTGGCCTTCACTTTGCCCGCATTGCTTCTGGTGGGCATGACGGTTTTCTGGAGCCGCAGCAGCGAGCCTTCCCTTTCCCGTTCAGCCACGGTTTCCAACGAACCGGTGGTTTTCGATACCGGTGAATCCCTGGTCCAGATAGAGAGCCCCCAGCCCGCCGCGACGGAGGCACTTCCTGACTTTTCCAGCGACCGGGTCACGAACCAGTTTGTCGTGGACGCGATCCAATCCAGCCCTTCCTCCGGAGCCAGTTTCCGGAAAGTGCTCTACACGCCCGCCATCCGCCTGTCCCCCGCCAACGGAGCCTCCTACGTGCGGGACAATCTCAGTTCCAGTGACTACCGGGTGACGACTGCCGACCTCAAGCTTGGTCGGAATTTCTAGCAGAGCCGCCATGAATGGTTTCGCCTCTGCTCAACGGGTATTCCGTATAGTGCCCCTCGTCCTTGGCTTTGCCACGATCGCAACGGCCCAGCCAACGGCCGATCTGCCGGGCTTGCAGGACCGCCTGGCCACCCTCTTCAAGGAGAACCAGCCGGCGATGGTCCGGGTCAAGGCCATCTATCCGCCGCAGGACGATGACGATGTGCCGCAGGTGGTGATCGGAAGCGGATTTTTCATCAGCCGGGAAGGGCTCATCCTGACCAACGCCAGCATTGTCTATGAGCCGCTGCGGGTCTGGATCGAGCACGATGACATCGCCTACAGCGCGGAGGTGCTGGGATTTGATGAACGGGCCAACGTGGCCTTTCTGCGCACCCATACCTTGCCGGAGAATTTCAGTTTCCTGCACCTGGCCGACAGTGCGGCCCTCCCGCGGGTTGGAACCTTTGTCCTCCGCCTGAGCATGCCCCTTGAATTTTCCGCCAGCCCGAGTTTCGGCATCGTGGCGGGATACGAGAGCCGCTTCGGGGAGCGGTTTTTTCCCTGCACCTATGTCCGGACCAGTATCCCCGCCGGTCCCGGCGATGGCGGGGCCGCCTTTTTCGACCTGAGCGGGCGGCTCCTCGGCGTGCAGGTCGGTTCCCTCCCCGAGATCGGGGCCAGTTACATCCTTCCGGCCCGGGCGGCCCTGCGCATCCGCGACGACGTGCTCTTTTCCGGAACGGTGACCTACGGCTGGATCGGGTTTGAGGTGGAGCTGAAAAGCAGCATCGACAACGGCCGGCAGCTGGTCCTGAGCGAAGTCTTTCCCGAGAGCCCCGCCGAGGCGGCGGGATTGCTGGAAGAGGATGTCCTCCTCCGGATAGGGGATTACCCGATCCACGTCCTCGACGACCTGCGCAACGCCATGTTCTACACCCGGGTCGGGCAGTATGTGGAGGTGGAGGTGCTGCGGGGCGACCAGAATCGCCGCTTCAGTGTGCGGATCGGGGCCCGGCCGGAAAACGAGCCGATGCAAACCATCGAGCCCGCTGAACCGGCCCCGCCGATTGAGCCGCTGAAGAAAAAGGAGCCGTCCTCTGATGAGGACGGGGATGCTCCCTACCTGGAGGAACTCCAGGGGACTTCCAAAGATGGCGGGGAAAGTGTCCAGCCCTCAGGCCCCGGTTCCTGATCCGTTGGCCAGCGCCTGCAGGAAGTCGCCCCCTTCAGACTGAAGGCCCCGGCGGTCGAGGCATACCGCGACCTCGTGGACCGATGGTGGATCCTCGTTCTGGCGTGAATCGGGAGGCAAATGGGGAAGGGTCGACCGGGTGATGTGCCACAGGGCCCAGGACCGCATCCGCCTGATCTGGGATTCCTTCCGTATCCGGGTTGCCTGGTGATGGAAACTGACCCGTGGATTTCCAAGGAATCCGCCCAAATGGGCATGTTCCAGGATCCAGCGATAGGCGGCGTAGGGTTGGCGGCTGCCGGGATCCAGCCGCTCCGGATCGAGGTAGATGGCCCGGCAAAGGGCCAGGATGGCCCGCGCCGGCTGCCCCCTGCGGAACAGCTCCGCGGCATAGCTGTGGGCGGTGGCAAAGAGGGCGGGAGGCCCGGTTTCCGCCGCCCGCCGGAGGTCCCGGTAGGAAAGTCCCGGGTTCGCCGGGGGAAGAAAAGGGCAGGCCGGCAGATCGTGCTTTTCCGTTGAATCCGGCTCTTTCATGCGACAGATATTCAAGGCAGCAAATGAGCGAGACCGCAATTTCTTCCGTTCCCGGCAGCAACCTCAAGCCGCGGGAAAGATTCCTCCTCAGGGTCCTCTCAAGGATTATCCGGCTCTGGCAGGACAGCCTTCGGTACGAGGGCCTGAAGGAAGCCCGGGAATTGCTCCAGCCAGAGACCAGAGGCTCGCTGATCCTGATCTGGCACAACCGGATGATTCCGGGCATTGGGGCCATCTTCAAGGTGGGGCTGTTTGGCAAGACCCTCTACACCATGTCCAGCTACAGCCGGGACGGGGACAAGTCCTCCTACATTCTCTACACCCAGGGAATCATGGCCGTGCGCGGAAGCAGCAGCCGCAAGGGCGCGGCGGCCGCCCGGGCCCTGACCAAGGTCCTGAACAGCGGCGATCACGTGGCCCTGACCATAGACGGTCCCCGCGGGCCCCTTTACGTGGCCCAGCCCGGCGGGGCCCTCCTGATGCAGCTGACCGGCTCCCCGGTTTTCCTGGTCGGGGTGGAGGTCGAGGATTGCTGGGTGCTCGACAGCTGGGACCGGTTTATCCTGCCGAAGCCCTTCAGCCGCGTCCGCCTGAAGGTGGAACGTCATGAGCTGCCCGACCTCGAGGACCGCAAGGAACAGCGCGAGGAACTGGAAAGGCTGATCCAGCGACGCCTCGAAGCCCTCACCCTGGACACCCATTTGCGCGACAAAAAAACCCCCCGCCGCAAACGGACAGGGAGTTCTGGAAAAAGAGCCGGATCCGGTCGGGCCTGATGAGCCAACGGATCCTCGCGCTGGATCGGATCGTCTTTAGAAGCTCGGTTCGAAGACAACAGTCGCGCCCGGAAAGACGACTCCATTGGGGCCGACGGACCAGACGGAGTCGTTGATCAGGACCTTGAACTCCAGTTCGCTGGTGACCACGGTGCTCTTCCAGATCCATTCGTCGGATCCGGTGTTGTCCATCAGGGTGCCGGAATCCCAGGTCAGGCCGGAGCAGTTGCCCCGGAGGTAGAGCTGATTGCCGAATCCGGCATCGAACTTGGCGATAATGGTGGTCACCACCGGTTCCTTCCTGGCCACGGCTTTCTTGGCGGCTGCCTTCTTGGCGACCGTCTTCTTGGCGGCGACCTTCTTGACAGCGGTCTTCTTGACGGCCGCCTTCTTGGCCACCGTCTTCTTGGCGGCGACCTTCTTGGCGACGGTCTTCTTCACTGTTGCGGCTTTCGTTACCTTTTTGGCCGAAGTGTTGGTTGATTGCTTAGGCATTATTTGATTTCAGGTTCAGTATTCTATGATGCTTAAATAGTTAAGCACCCTACTTGGAGCACGATTGATACCAAAGTACAACAGCAAATTTTATTCGCTTTCCCGGGATTCCTTTTTCGGTTCCAGGGCCGCCTTGTGCCGGGTCTCGGTGGCGGTGGTCAGGAAGATGACTTCCTCGGCCAGGTTGGTGGCGTGGTCGGCGATGCGCTCCAGCGACTTGGAAATAAAGATCAGGTCCAGGAAGCGGTTGATCAGGTCCGGGTCGTCCTTGGCCATGCGGATGAAGGCCTTGATGTTGGCCTTGTTGAGCTGGTCCACTTCCTCGTCCTTTTCCATGACCTGGTAGGCCCGCTCCGATTCCTCGTGGAGAAAACTCTGGAGGGCGTCCCGCAACATGTCCTGGGCCATGATGGCCATGTCGGGAATGGTCTGGAATTCGCTGTAACCGGCTTGCTTGAGGATTATCTTGCGGGCCCGCTTGGCGATGTTGCGGGCCTCGTCGCCAACCCGTTCCAGGTCGTGGCTGGCCTTGATGGCCACCGTCATCAGCCGGAGGTCGGAGGCGACCGGTGCCCGGAGGGTCAGGTATCGCGTTGCCTCGTAATCGATTTCCACTTCCAGGGCGTCTATATCCTCGTCGCTGGCGATGACGTTGTTGACCAGGTCGATATCCTTCTCGGTCAGGCCCTTGATGCTTTTGTTGACGGCATCATTGGCCTTTTCCCCCATGAGCATCAGGTGGGAGCGGAGGGTATCCAATTCGTTGTGGAAAAATCGCTTCATGAGAAAATCGTTACAAAATTAATTGGAATAGTCAGTACTATTAACCGAAGCGACCGGTGATGTAGGCTTCGGTCTGTCGCTCCTTGGGATTGAAGAAAATGTCCTCCGTGGAAGCGTACTCGATCAGCTTGCCGAGGTAAAAGAAGGCCGTGAAATCGGAGACCCGGGCGGCCTGCTGCATGTTGTGGGTGACAATGACAATGGTGAACTGGTCTTTCAGTTCGTGGATCAACTCCTCGATCTTGCCGGTGGCGATCGGGTCGAGGGCCGAGCAGGGTTCATCCATGAGGATGACCTCGGGCTTGTTGGCGATGGCCCGGGCGATGCAGAGCCGCTGCATCTGGCCGCCGGAAAGGCCCAGCGCGCTTTCGTGGAGGCGGTCCTTGACTTCGTCCCAGAGGGCGGCTCCCTGCAGGCTTTCGGCCACTACCTGGTCCAGCTCGGACTTCCGTTTGCGCCCGGAGACCCGCAGGCCGTAGATAACGTTCTCATAAATGGATTTCGGGAAGGGGTTGGATTTCTGGAAAACCATGCCCACTCGCTTGCGGAGGGAAATGACCTCGGTCAGGGGATCAAAAACGCTGTTTCCGTTGACCAGGATATCCCCTTGGTGGTGGGCTCCGTCGATCAGGTCGTTCATCCGGTTGATACTGCGCAGGAGGGTGGACTTCCCGCATCCGGAGGGGCCGATGAAAGCGGTCACCCTCTGCTCCGGAATGTTGAAGTCGAGGTCGTAAAGGGCCTGCTTGTCCCCGTAGAAAAAGCTGAAGTCCCGGATCTGGATATACTCACTGGACTTCGCCTCTAAGGTGCCGGGTCCGGCGGCGGTTTCCGCTTGGGTGGATTCATTCATGGTGCTGGTGTTGGGTGAAATTTGAATTTCGATGCTTGTTGCTGCCGGGAGGCTAGAAACTTCCGGTGGCGTATTTCTTGCGCAGGTGGTTGCGGATCAGGATGGCTCCGAGGTTGAGGACGACAACGAGGAGAATCAGGAGGAAAGTGGTGGCGAAGACCATGGGCCGGGCCGCCTCGGAATCCGGCGACTGGAAGCCCAGGTCATAGATATGGAAGCCGAGGTGCATGAACTTCCGCTCCAGGTGGACGTAGGGGAACACGCCGTCGATGGGGAGGGAAGGGGCCAGTTTGACGACCCCGACAATCATCAGGGGGGCTACTTCACCGGCGCCGCGGGCCATGGCCAGGATGAGGCCGGTGAGGATGCCGGGGGCGGAAGCGGGCAGGACTACCCGCTGGATGGTCTGCCACTTGGAGGCGCCGCAGGCCAGGCTGGCCTCGCGGGCGCCGCGGGGAACCGCGGCCAAGGCCTCCTCGGTGGCGACCACCACCACCGGCACGGTCATGATGGCCAGGGTCAGGGACGCCCAGAGGATGCCGCCGGTCCCAAAGGTGGCGGTGGGGAGACGATCCGGGAAAAAGAGCTGGTCGATCGTTCCCCCGACAAAGTAGACAAAGAACCCGAGTCCGAAGACCCCGTAAACGATGGAGGGCACCCCGGCCAGGTTGTTGACGGCAATCCGGACGGCCCGGACAAAGTGGCCCTGCCGGGCATATTCCCGCAGGTAAATGGCTGCCACCACCCCGAAGGGCATGACCGCCGCACTCATCAGGACGGTCATGACAAAGGTCCCGAAGATGGCCGGAAAGATGCCGCCCTCGGTGTTGGCCTCCCGCGGACGCTCGGAAAGGAAGGCCCACAGGTGTTTGAAGAAGTAGCCGACCTTGTCGAGCCAGTCCATGCGGTTGGGCCGGTATGCATCGACCAGGTCACCAACCGGCTGCGAGCGGACCTGGCCCGTGGCGAGGCGGTATTCCAGGGTGTCCTGGTGCTGGGCCTCACGCAGGTCCCGGGCCTGTGCGGCCAGGACCTTGAACCTTTGCTGGAGCGAGTC
>CAJXMX010000046.1 GCA_913056355.1 uncultured Opitutales bacterium | reverse complement strand
AGCATGGTCTCCTCGCCCACAGCCTCGGCCTCCATGACAAATGAACCTGTCTGGTTGACCGTGGCCCCGATGACCTTGTCTCCGGCGGCTTTTTCCACCGGCACCGGCTCCCCGGTGATCATCGATTCGTCGATGCTGCTCTTCCCCTCGCTGATGGTGCCGTCGATCGGAACTTTTTCACCCGGGCGAACCCTGAGCTTGTCGCCGATTTGTAGTTCATCGATGGATACATCCTGCTCCTTGCCGTCGTCATCCAGCCGATGGGCCGTCTTGGCGGCCAGGTCCATCAGGCTCTGGATGGCCTTGCCGGTCCGCTTCCGGGCCCGGGCCTCCATCCACTGGCCAAACAGGACCAGGGTGGTGATCACCGCGGCCGCCTCGAAGTAGAGGTTCAGTTCGCCATTATGCTTGAAGGAATCCGGGAACAGCTGGGGAAAGAGCACCGCCACCGCGCTGTAGAAATAAGCCGCGCCGACCCCGAGCATGATCAGGGTGAACATGTTCGGGCTGCGGTTGAGGACCGAGCGCCATCCGCGACCGAAGAACATTCCCCCGGCCCAGAAGACGACCGGGGTGGCGATGATGAACTCCAGCCAGCCCTGGATGTTGGGGGAGATAATCCCGTCAAAGGAAAGCCCTGGGATCATGCTGTCCATGGCCAGGGCTAAAATGGGGATGGTCAGGATAGCGGCAATGACGGTTTTCCAGCCCAGCGAGCGGGCTTCCGAATCCTCTTCCTCGTCCTCGCCGGTTCCGTCCATCGGTTCCAGGTCCATGCCGCACTTGGGGCACTGTCCCGGATGGTCCTGCTGCACTTCCGGGTGCATGGGGCAGGTCCAGATCCTTTTTTTCGAAGCCTTGTAAGCGGGGTTCTTCTCCAGCTGCATCCCGCACTTCGGGCAGTCCCCCGGCTTGTCGGATTCCACCCCCTCGCACATCGGGCAGTAGTACTTGGCCCCGGAGGAGGGCTGCTGATCTTTCTCATGTTCATGTCCATGATGACAGCAGGAATGATCGCCCTCGTGTTCATGGTGTTCGTTGGTCTCGGTGTGGTCGTGTTGTTTCATGGGCTTGATCGACTTACAATATAGCAAATAAGCACAGTCCTGCACCGATTCCCACTGATTGCCGGAAAATTGGCAGGGCAGATGGCTTTCGGGCATCAGGGCCGTTCGGTCAGGCGCTCTCCCGTCTGGATCCGGGCTGCCTCGCAAATCTCCGAGACGAAGATTTTCCCGTCCCCCCGCTGGCCCGAATGGGCCGCCTGAAGGATGGTGTCGACGACCTTTTCCTTCAGGTCATCCGTGCAGACGGTCTCGATCTTGAAGTGGGTCTCGAAGTCGACCAGGCGGAGCCGGCCACGACTCCGCCCGAATCCGGTTATCCTGTTGACGCTGGTGCCGCTGAGCCCTTCCAGGCCAGCGAGCGCGTTGACCACAGCGTCCAGCCGGTCCTTTCGGACATATGCTTTAACCTCCTTCATCTCTAGTCCCGGTTGTGCATTGGCATAACCGTCTCATCTGTTTCGTTGTTGGCGGCCATGTGATTGTGATGGGCGGATCCATGATCCCCGTTATCCATCATGGCGCCGTGCTGGGCCTGGCCATGATGCCGCTTGCCCGCCGGTCCACAGTGGGACTCCGTTGTCGCCATGTGATGCGATCCCGCATTGGCGTGCATGGTGCCCATTTGATGGTCGGCGTGCATGCTTCCCATGGCGCCGGAATTATGCATATGGCCCATGCCATCAGTTTCATGCATGGTGGCCGTTGCGTCATTCCCTTGGATGGAATCCTGCCGCTCCTGGGATCGGCTCTCAGGGTTGTATCCGGCAAGGGCGACGGAGGCCGTGATCAGCGTGACACCCGCTACAGTGAGTAATTTTCCGTTTTTCATTTTCATTCCTGGTTTCAGGTTATCTTTCAATTTCGGGAATTAACCCTTCAATTACTACAACGCAGGCGGTTCGCCGATCCCTTGGAATTTGATGAAAATAAAAGGCCGGAAACAGGACGAGCCTGCCTCCGGCCTACAGGGGGGACGGATACCTGTATTAAATCTCGATCCCTGAATCAATTCATCCGGTTCAGCTGCCGCTCTGGCAGCAGGCCATCTGGCATCCGCTGTCAGCCTTTTTGCCTCCGGACTGGGCGGTGTAGCCGGGCACGCCGGCGTGAATCGCGTCCATGTCCATTCCGTGGTGGGGATTGCCGGAGGGGTCCATCATCCCATGCTCGTGCTGCATATGGTCCATGTCATGGCCCTGCATCTGGTGGGAGCCCTGGGCTTTCCCTCCCAGTTCCTCGTTGATTCCGCCGCAGTGCAGCATGCTGGCCCCAAAGTAAGGATTTGCTACCGTTTGGTCGGCCTGTAACCAGTCTCCGCCCTTATAACCGAAGGCCATCGGGCAGTGCACCAGGTAGAGGGAGTTTTTGCCGGAGGTTCCGACGTCCCGGACCATCTCGATCATCCCATTGGAGAGAACGAGAAAAGCGGCCCGGGCGGCCGTGATATCTCCCGCGTTGGCAATCGAGTCGGCAGAGCCCCGGAGGTCCTTCAGGGCATCCGAATCGGCCGGGCCCGTGTCCACTGCTGAAAGAAAGGCGTTGGCGCCGGATTGGGCGGCCTCCAGGCTGTCGCCAGCCAAGGCGGACTGGATCTTCAGGTAGGGCGTGACCAGGGTGTCGACAAATTCGGGGGTCGGCGCCCCGGTGGGTGCTCCGAGGCTGGAGAGGGTGGCGGCCAGCAGTCCGGCCGCGAGGATGGTGTATCTTTTCAATGTCTTCATGATGATATCTGGGTTTGTATTGAATTTGTGATTACTGTTGGATCTTGTTCTTCAGGCCGGCCGCCTTGTGGCGCAGCTCCTCGAGCCCGCAGTACATGACGGGGACGACAAAGATGGTCAGCAGGGCCAGCATCATTCCCCCGAAGGAGGGAATGGCCATGGGGACCATGATGTCGGAACCGCGCCCGGTTGAGGTCAGCACCGGCAGCAGGGCCAGGATGGTGGTGGCGCTGGTCATCATGGCCGGCCGCACGCGGCGGTCGCCGGCCATGACCGTGGCCTCGCGGATCTCCTCGATGGTCGCGGGATTGCGTTCCCGGAAGATCTGCTGGAGGTAGGTGCAGACGATGACCCCGTTGTCGGTGGCGATCCCGAAGAGGGCCAGGAAGCCGACCCAGACCGCCACGCTGAGGTTGATGGTACCCATCTGGAATAATTCCCTCAGGTTGTGCCCGAAGAGGGTCAGGTCGAGGAACCACGGTTGCCCGTAGAGCCAGATCAGGATGAACCCGCCCGACCAGGCGAAGAGGATCCCGGAGAAGACCAGCAGGGTGGTGCTGATCCGCTTGAACTGGAAGAAAAGGATCAACCAGATGGCAAAGAGGGCGATGGGCAGGACAATGCGAAGTTTCTTCTCGGCCCGGACCTGGTTCTCGTAGCTCCCGGTAAACTTGAAGCTGACCCCGGAGGGGACATCGAGCTCACCGGAATCGATCTTGGATTGCAGGTAGGCCTGGGCCTGTTCGACCACTTCCACCTCGGCGAAACCTTCCCGCTTGTCGAAAATAACGTAGCCGACGAGGAAGGTGTCCTCGCTCTTGATGACCTGGGGGCCGCGGACGTACTCGACGGTGGCCAGCTCCTTGATCGGGATCTGGGTCCCGTCGGGCGCTGCCACGAGAATGTTCGCGAGCGACTCCATGCTGTCCCGCAGCTCCCGCTGGTAGCGGACCCGGACGGGGTATCGCTCCCGGCCCTCCACGGTCATGGTGATCGGCTTGCCGCCGACAGCCACCTCGATGACATCCTGGACCATGGCGATCTTGATCCCGTAGCGGGCGATGGCCTCCCGGTCGATGTTGACCTCAAGGTAGGGCTTGCCGACAATCCGGTCGGCCAGGACAGCCTCCGCCTTGATGGAGGGAACCTGCTTGAGGAAGGCCTCGATCTCAAGAGCCACTTTCTCCAGCGTTTCCAGGTCAGGACCGAAAACCTTGAGTCCCATGGGGGCCCGCATGCCGCTCTGGAGCATGACAATGCGCGCCGCGATCGGCTGCAGCTTGGGGGCCGAGGTGGTACCGGGAACGCTGGCCGCCTCGACGATCTTCTCCCAGATGTCCTCCGGGCTGCGGATCTCGTCCCGCCACTGGCGGAAGGGACGTCCATGCTTGTCGGGTACCAGTTCACCGGATTCGTCGCGAAGGAACCGGTCCGCCTTTTCATCATAGGCGAAACTGAGGATGCGGCCGTTCTCGTCGGTCTTGTATTCCGACTTGTAGGAAATGATGGTCTCGATCATGGAGATCGGGGCCGGATCCAGCGGACTCTCCACCCGGCCCAGCTTGCCCACGGCGCTGTCCACTTCCGGAATGGCGTTGATGGCCATGTCCTGGATGGAAAGAACGTCCAGGACCTCGCCGATGGAGGCGTGGGGCATGGTGGTCGGCATGAGCAGGTAGGAGCCCTCGTCGAGGTCCGGCATGAACTCCTTGCCCAATCCGGGGACGGCGTGGACCAGCCGCGTGTAGGCCCCGGTGTCCTTGACCCATCCCGGCATCCAGCCGAAGACCGTTCCCCAGCCCAGCCAGACACAGAAACCGAAGACCACGATCAGGCCGCTGCCGGCCAGGAAGAGCAGCTTGGCCTTGAGAATGGCCCGGAGGATGGGCGCGTAGAACCGGATAAAGAGGTAGAAGGCGCCCAGCAGGCCGCCCACGCTGAGGAAGACGAAGATGATGTTGCCGATCTCCCGTTCCGGCCCCAGCGGCTTCCAGTCGCCGGCCAGGATCACGGCCACCACCATGGCCACGATGATATTCATGGCAGCCACCAGGACCCTGCTGACGATGGAGGGAATCCGTTCCTGGAGCAGGTTATAGGCGGCGGCCGCGATCATCAACAGACCCAGCCACCAGGGGAACCAGGCGATGGCCAAGGGTGCGATAATTCCCGCCAGGGCGATGGTGCCCCAGAGCAGCCACTTCCGGACCCGGGTTGTCGACCGGCCGGCAATGAACCAGTGGGCGAGGGGAGGGATGATGGTCAGGGCCACGACGATCGACCCGATCAGGGCGAAGGTCTTGGTGTAGGCCAGGGGCTTGAAGAGCTTTCCCTCGGCGGCCTCCATGGTGAAGACCGGGAGGAAGCTGATGACCGTGGTCAGGACCGCCGTCACCACCGCGCTCCCGACCTCGGCGCAGGCCCGGTAGACCACCTCCAGCCGGCTCTCCTCCTCAGGCGCGGCCTCCAGGTGTTTCAATATGTTTTCGATCAGCACCACCCCCATGTCGACAATGGTCCCGATGGCGATGGCGATCCCGGAGAGGGCCACGACATTGGCATCCACCCCGAAGAGCTTCATCCCGATGAAGGAAAAGAGGACGGCCAGGGGCAGTACGCCGGAGATCAGGGCCGCGCTGCGCAGGTGCAGGACCATCAGGACCACCACGATGATGGTTACCAGGATCTGCTGGCGCACCGCGTCCTCGAGGGTGCCGAGGGTCTCGTTGATCAGGCCGGTCCGGTCATAAAAGGGAACGATGCTGACCTGGCTGACGGTTCCATCCTCCAGGGTTTTCCTGGGCAGGCCCGGGGAGATGTCCTTGATCTTGTCCTTGACCCGCTTGATCACCGCCAGCGGGTTTTCCCCGTAGCGGGTGACAATGACCCCGCCGACCGCCTCGGCCCCGGCCTTGTCGAGGGCGCCCCGCCGCAGGGCCGGCCCGTACTCGATTTCCGCCAGTTGGTCGAGGGTGATGGGAACGTTGTCCCGCTGGGTGACCACCGTCTTGCGCAGGTCGTCCAGGTTCTTGATGAATCCGATGCCGCGGATGACATACTCGGCCGAATTGATCTCAATGGTCCGCGCACCGACGTCGAGATTGCTGCCGCGGACGGCGTTGAAGACTTCATGCAGGGCCACGCCATAGGTGCGCAGGGCGTCCGGGTCGACATCGACCTGGTATTCCTTGACGAAGCCGCCGATGGAAGCCACCTCGGCCACGCCGTCGACCCCCTGCAGGGCGTAACGGACATACCAGTCCTGGGCGCTGCGCAGCTCGTCGAGGTCCCAGCCCCCGGTCGGGTTTCCGTCGGGGTCCTCACCTTCCAGGGTGTACCAGAAAACCTGTCCCAGGGCCGTGGCGTCCGGACCCAGCTGGGGCTGCACGCCGGCCGGCAGGGTGCCGGAAGGAAGGCTGTTGAGCTTCTCCAGGATCCGGCTGCGGGTCCAGTAGAACTCCGCCTCGTCCTTGAAAATGATGTAGATCGAGGAGAAGCCGAACATGGAAAAGCTGCGCACCGTCTTGACCTCCGGAAGGCCGAGCAGGGCCGTGGTCAGGGGATAGGTGATCTGGTCCTCGATGTCCTGGGGGGAGCGGCCCATCCACTCGGTGAAGACGATCTGCTGGTTCTCCCCGATGTCGGGAATGGCGTCCACCGGGACGGGATCCCGCGGCAGGCCCTCGAAATCCCAGTCAAAGGGGGCCACCGTGATCCCCCACATGACCAGGGCGGCGGTGAACAGAATGACGACCAGCTTGTTCTCCAGGCAGAAGCGGATCAGCCGGTCTATGGGATTGCTCGATTTCTCAATGGGCATGTCCGGCGTCCTCGTCGGGGGTGTCGGTGGCCGTGAGATCCCCGCGGATTTCACCGCAGGTGAGCATCATCGATCCGAAATAGGGATTCTGGAGCGGTTCGCCGGACTGTATCCAGTCGGCCCCGCGGTTGTCGTCCGCCATCGGGCAATGCATCAGCAGCAGCTGGCCTCCGAAGGCATCCGGGTTCTCCTGTATTGACCGGATCAGCACACTGGAAATCTGTTCGAATCCGGGAAGGCGGACGCCCGCGATATCCTGTGCGGCCAGCATGGAGTGGATCAGGTCGGGCAGCGGACCGGAGTGGCCCGTCTTCCCCATCATCGAGCGCAGGGCTGCCTGGGCGTCTTCAAGATTGTCCCCGGCCAGGGCTGCCTGGAGCTCCAGGTAGGACGGCAGGATGGCTGCGGCCGTCTCCGGATCAAGTGCCGGGAGGGCGGCTTGATGCCCGCTATCCGTAGTTGAAGATTGACTACCATGATTGTGTCCCGGTGCGGGCCCGCCGCCCTCGGGGTTCATCATGCTCGGCTTGGCCTGGATCTGCAGGGCGCTGTCGATCTTGAAGGCGCCGTTGGTGACGACCTCCTCGCCCGGCTGCAGGCCCTCGACCACCACGTAGCGGTCGCCGGCCCGCGGGCCGATACGGATTTCCCGGCCCTCATAGGTGGGCCTTTCCGTGTCCGGGACACGGACATAGACCACGGCCCGCTTGCCGGTCCGGAGAACCGCGGAAGCCGGAACGGTAATGGGGGCTGCTTCCTCCTTGTCACCCACCATGCCCAGTGACTCGGCCGGGACCAGGGGCATCCCGCAGATGTCGCAGGTGCCGGGATGGTCCTTGATGATTTCCGGGTGCATCGGGCTGATCCATTTTCCGGCCAGCTCGGGGGCAAAGATCTTGCCGCCCTCGGCGATGCGGACCTTGACCTCGCCGCGGGCGAACATGCCGGGCTTGAGGCGGCCATCGGGGTTGGGAATGTTGACCCGTACCGGAATGGTCCTGGTTTTCGGATCCAGCTCGGGATCGATGAAGGCGATTTTTCCGGAGAAGGTCTCCCCGGGGTAGGCCTCGACGGTGAAGTCAACCGGCTGGCCGTAGCGCAGCATCTGCAGGTCCGATTCGTAGGCCTCGAGGTTGAGCCAGAGGACGCCGAGGTCGACGATGCTGAAGAGCGGCTGGCCGGTCTTCACGTAATCCCCCTCCTTGACATTCTTGGAGACGACGACCCCTCCGGTGGGGGCGCGCAGTTCGAATCGGTCGGTAGCCTTCCCGCTTTCCAGGATGCCCTCGATCTGCTCCGGGAGCAGGTCCCAGAGGCGCAGTTTCTCCCGGGCCGCCTGTGTAATGGCGCTGTCCGGGTCGTTGCGGTAGGCGGTGATCAACTCGCGCTGGGCGGTCAGGAGCTCCGGGCTGTAGACTTCCGCCAGGTGCTCGCCTTTCTCCACCTTGATCCCGTTGAAATTCACATAGAGCCGGTCGATGCGGGCCGGGAACCGGGCCGACAGGGATTGTTCGCGGGTCTCGTCGATGTCCAGGCGCCCGACAATCCGGACCGTCGCCACGGGATAATCCTTCTCCACGGGCGAGGTCTGGATCCGGGCCAGGGCGCGGGAACTCTCGCTCATGGAGAGGGTTCGGGGACCCAGGTCATTCCCGCCATCCTCGACCAGCGGAATGAGGTCCATGCCACAGATCGGGCATTGGCCGGGTTCCGGCTGCCGGATCTGGGGATGCATGGAGCAGGTCCAGATAGTGGCCTGGGTCGCTGCCTCTCCGGATGCCGTGTCCGTGGCTTTCGTGCCGGCCGGATGGTCATGGCTTCCGGCGGCGGGAAAGAGGTACCTGCCGGCGACCAGCCCGATGATCAGGCTGCCGATTGCGGCGGCGGTAATGGTGAGGGATTTCCGTTGTTTCATTTCAAAATTCATTCGCTGTAAGCGTGATTGAGGGGCTTGTTGACAAGGGTCTGCAGGTGGACCCGGGCCTGCCAGGTATCCGCGGCCGCCCGCCAGTACTGGGTTTCCAGTTCCAGCAGGGAGCGCTCGCTGTCGATGACCTCCAGGATGCCGGTCCGGCCGCCTTCATAGCTGGTCCGGCTGATCTCCACGGCCTGGCGGGCCAGCTGGAGCAGGTCGGTCCCGTACAATTCGAGTCGACGCTGGGCATCCTGGAGCTGGGAAAGGGTGGCGCTGAGGTCCGCCTTCAGCTGGTTCTGGCGATCCGCCAGGCTGGCCTCGGCCGCGCGCTGGGAGGCGGCCGCTTCATTTTTGGCCGCATTGACCCGGCCCCTCCAGAGCGGCAGGTTGACGGACAGGGTGACGCCCCAGGGATCCTTGCCGGCATCGGGCACCGTGGGATTGAGCGGATCGCCGAGGTGGATATAATTCACTCCCAGAGTCAGGTCCGGGTAGCCGTCGAGCCGGGCCAGCTCCGCCCGGGCCACGGCGCTGTCGATCCGCCTCCGCATCATGGCCAACTCGGGATTGTTCTCCTCCAGGGCCAGGCTCAAATCGCTCCCGGAAGCGACCGGCTCGCTGACCGGCTCGGCCCATTCCGGCCATGGCAGGAGGCTGTCTCCCGGCAGGGCCAGGAGGGCCGACAGTCGCGCGCTTTGCGCGACCCGTTTCTCCTCCAGGGAGCGAACCTTGTCCTCCACCTTGCCCATTTCCACCTTGAGCCGGAGGAGCGGATTGAGATCGCCTCCGCCGCGGACCCGCTCTTCCACCACCGGTTCCAGTTCCGCCAGGAGGTCCAGGTTTTCCCGGGTCAGGCGGATGGCTTTCTCGGTGAAGGCATATTCAAAATAGGCCTGGGAAACTTCACGGGTCAGCATCAGCTCCCGGGACTGGCTGGCAAACCAGAGGGCCTCGGCCTCGGCCGAGGAGGCGTTTTCCCGCTCCCCGAGCTTGCCGAACCAGGGAATGCGCTGGCTGAACATAAAGACTTGTTCCTGCGGCCCGGTCCGGGTCTGCACCGATTCCACGAACTGCGTCACTTGCAGCATCGGGTCGGGCAGGCTGTTGGCCTGGGGCACGCGCTCCAGAGCCGCCTCGTAGCGCTCACGGAAAGCCTGCAGGTCCGGATTCGCTTCCTGGGCCCGCTGCAGGTATGCGGTCAGACTGGTCCCGGTCCATGGGAGAGCGGATGGTTCCTCAGGGCCGGAACTCCAGGCGGGGTGGGCCAGAAGGGCCAGCGCAGCGGCCAGAACAGGAATGGGTGACGATCGGTGACAATGCATGGTCTTCATCTGCAACGCAGAGGAAGCACTGATCCCGCAAATTATTTCGAAAATTCCTAAAGGTTCGGCTCGAGCAGGGCCTGCAGCTGTTTTCGGGCCCGGTAAATGCGGGATTCCACGGTTTTGCGGGAGGTTTTCAGAACCTCTGCGGCGGTGTCCTGGGAATGTCCCTCGAGGACGCAGAAAACGAAAGGGAATCGCAGTTTGTCGGGAAGGGCCCGGATCGCCTCCCGGGCCGCCTCCAGCAGCTCGCCGGACTGGCTGGCCGCTGCCGCATCCCGCTCCTCACCGGCCATCCGCTCGCTCAGGGGAGCGGCTTCCTGCTCCCCGCGCGGAGCGGCGGAAAGGGATACCGAATGGCGCTGCCGCCGCTCCCGGCGCAGGAAATCGCGGCAAAGGTTGGCCGAAATGGTGAAGATCCAGCTCCGGGCCGAGGCGCGTGGCTTGTACTGGCCGGCATTGAAGTAGATTTTCTCGAAGACCTCCTCGGCGAGGTTGGCGGCATCGACGGCATTGCCGACGAAGCGGTAGGCCAGGCGGAAAACCGGTTCCCGGTAGCGCCCCATCAGCTCCAGCAGGGCCGCCTCATCCCCCTCGCTGACAGCCTGAATGATTGCCTGGTCGTCCCTCATCCGAACAAACCGGCTTATTGGGGCGTACTCAGGGCGGCAACCGCGATTTTACGGAGTTCATCCTGCTTTTCCGGGGGCAGGACGCTCAGCATGTCGAAGTAGTGCCGGATGGAGAGCTCCTGCAATTCGCCATGCACGATGTGCAGGTCATGAATGGCGTGGACCACGTCCGGACCGAAGGCGTCCCTGGTTTCCAGCAGATCGGCAATGGCCTGGACCCTCTGGTCGAACTCGGCCTGAAGCCGGGCCCGCTCGGTCCGGTAGGGGGCCTCGAACTGGTCGATGGCGGCCGCCTCGGCCTCGGTCAGGCCCAGTTCCTTGTGCAGCCACCGGTGCCCGTGGGGCTGGTCGTGGGAATGCCAGTCGCGGGGGCTCATCAAATGCACGCTGAGCATCGTGACGCCCACGGTCAGCAGGATCAGGAGCGAAAAGAACAGGACCAGGGAGAGCGGTCGTCTGGCGGGCAGCATGGGTATCCTTTAGTGGTCGGTGGGGAGGAGAATCGATTCGGCAAAGACGTCAAAGCCGATGGCGGCTACGGGATCCTCCGGAACGGTGGTCTGGAAGACGAGGGAGGCGGTGGCAAAGCTGGACAGGACGACGATGGCCAGCGTTGTCGCGAGAAAGGCGGGCCGGGTCAACCAGCCGCCCAGCCACTCCATCAGGCCGGCTTCCCGGCGCCCGGCCAGGCGGATCCTCCGCAGTACATTCTGTTCCAGATTTCCCGGGCAGGCGGGCACCGGATCATCCCGGAGCTGCTCCACCAGACTGTTGAATTCCTTTTCGTTCATAATCCTTCATACGTTGCAAAACGGAATATCCCGCAAATTTTTTTACCACGCTCCTCCGCTTGGGCGGAACAGCCCGAGCCAACAGGATTGCCCCGTCCCTGTCCACCTGCAATTGCGGCTGGATTCTACAAGGGGGTGCAGTCCGCAGGGCCTATTCTTGGGGCGGTTTGTTGCAGCAGGTTGGATGGTAGCCGGCGTTGTCCCAGACATTCTGGTCCACATTGCGGGCCATGCCCAGGCGGACCCTGGTCCACAAGCCCTTGCGGGGACGCAAACCGTGCTGGCCGGCGATTTCCAGCAATTCATCGATCTTGTGCCGGGATCCGTCGTAGGCGATCCTGAGGGTCCGGGTGGACGGATCGAAGATGACCTGGTCCATTCCGGGTAGCTGTTCCAGTTCGGTACGGGCCATTTGAGCCTCTTGCGGATCGCAGCGGCGCATTCTCAGGGAATGCCTGACCAGGTATCCTGGGTTGATTTCCGGGTTGTGCGTTTTCATGTTTTCCTCCTGTTCCCAGTATAACGCAGGGGGTGGGAAAATCACGCACAATCGGCCCGGCTTCGCGGGGCGGGCATCAACTCCGGCCCATGGTTTTCTTGTGCCATTCCTCGATCCAGACATAGAAGACCGGCAGGAGGATCAGGGTCAGGGCGGTCGAGGTGAAGACGCCGCCGATGACGACAATGGCCAAAGGTTTCTGGATCTCGCTCCCGGGTCCGGTGGCGATGAGCAGGGGAACCAGGCCCAGGGCCGTCAGGATGGCGGTCATAAGCACCGGACGGAGCCGGTTGCGGGCCCCCTGGGTGGCGGCCTCGCGGAGGTGGCAGCCCTGTTCACGGAGCTCATTGAAATGATTGACCATGACCACGCCGTTCATGACCGCGATCCCGAGCAGGGCGATGAAGCCCACGGAGGCGGGGACCGAAAGGTAATGCCCGGTCAGGGCCAGGAGGAGAATGCCGCCGATGAGGGCCAGGGGCACGTTGAAGAGGATCATCAGGACCTGGCGGATCCGGCGGAAAGTGAAGAAGAGGATCAGGAAGATCAGGCCCAGGGCGGCCGGAACGGCCATGCCGAGGCGGGCCGCGGCCCGCTGCTGGTTCTCGAACTGGCCCCCGAAGCGGACCGTGTAGCCGGCCGGCAGGTCCACTTTATCTTCCACTGCGCTGCGCAGTTCCTCGACGAAGCCGACCACGTCGCGGCCCTGGACATTGGTCTGCAGGACGACCTGGCGCCGCCCGTTCTCGCGCTGGATCTGCACGGGACCGTCGTCCAGCTGGAGAATGGCCACGTCCCCGAGCCGGACCCGTTCCCCGGAGGACGTGTTCAGGGTCAGGTCCTCGATCAGGTCGACCCGGTTCCGCAGGCCGTCGGGATAGCGGACCACCACCGGAATGCGCCGGTTGCCCTGGATGACCTCGGTGGCGATGACGCCGCCAATGGCATTCTCGACCAGCCCGTTGACGTCGTCGACGGTCAACCCGAGGGTGCTCATGACGTCCTCCCGCATGTGGATGGTCAGGTAACCCTGGCCTTCCAGGGGCATTCGGAAAATATCCACACTGCCGGGGATGCCGGCCATGACCTCCTCAATCTCCCGGGCCTTGCGGTCCAGTTCCCCGATTTCGTCCCCCTGCAGCTTGAGGGCCACGGCGGCCCGCACGCCGGTCAGCATTTCCGAGACCCGCATGTCGATGGGCTGGGTGAATCCGTAGTTGATACCCGGAAAGTCATCCAGCACTCCCCGGATGTGTCCCTGCAGGACTTCCGGATCCGCCACTTCCCATTCCGTGCGGGGCTTGGTGACCAGGAAGGCGTCGCTTTCATTCAGGCCCATGGGGTCCAGGCGCAGCTCGTCGGACCCGACCCGGGAGACCATCCCGGTCACCTCGGGAACGCGGTCGATGATGGCCCGCTGCAGGCGGTTTTCCAGGGCCAGGGAATCCTCCAGGCTGATGGAGGGCGGCTTCTCGAACTGGACGATCATGGTCCCCTCGTCGAGGTAGGGGAGGAACTCCTTGCCGATAAAGGGGAATATCGCCGCCGCAATGACCAGCAGGACCAGTCCGGCGACGGTTACCAGGCGCCGGTGGTTGAGGGCGAACTCCAGCGAAGGCACATAAATGCGCAGGAGGAGGCGCTGAAGGAAATTGTCGCTGTCTTCCCCATCCTTCGATCCATGGGCCCGCATGAAGAAACCGGCCAGGACCGGGATGATGGTCAATGAAAGGAGCAGGGCCGTGAGCAGGGCGAAGACAATGGTCAGGGCCAGGGGGCCGAAGAGCTTCCCCTCGACCCCGGTCAGGGAAAGGATCGGGATGAAGGAAGCGACGATGATCAGGGCCCCGGAGAAGATGGGCTGGGCGACCTCCTGGGCGGCCCGCGAGACCACCCGCATGCGGTCCCCGGGATCGGCTCCCCGGAGGTGGCTGTGGATGTTCTCGACCATGACCACCGCGCTGTCGACCAGGATGCCGATGGCGATGGCCAGGCCGCCGAGCGACATCAGGTTGGCCGAGAGGCCGAAATAGTGCATCGGGAGGAAGGCGATGATCACGGTGAGGGGAAGGATCAGGCCAGCCGTCAACGCGCTGCGCCAGTTCCAGAGGAAGAGGGCCAGGACCACCAGGACCAGCACAATGGCTTCCCGCAAGGCCTTCTCGACGGTGGCCACGGCCCGGCTGATGAGGTCGCTGCGGTCGTAGAAGGGAACGATGCGGATGCCTTCCGGCAGGCTGGGTTCCAGCTCCGCCAGGGCCGCCTTGACCCCGTCCACGGTTTTGCGGCCGTTGGCCCCGCGGCGGTTCAGTACCAGCCCCTCCACGGCTTCCCCATTGCCGTTGGCGACCACGCCGCCGTAGCGGGTAAGGGCGGTCTGGGCGACTTCCGCCACGTCCCCGATATGGATCGGCACCCCGTCCCGGCTGGTGATGGAGATGCCGGCGATCTCGGCAATGCCGCCAATGCGCCCCTCGGTGCGGATCAGGTAGACGGCGTCCTGGTGGGTGAACTGTCCGCCGCCGGCGTTGCGGTTGTTGCGGGCCACCGCCTCGATGAGGTCCGAGACGGTCAATCCGTAGGCCTGCAGAGCGTTGGGCCGCGGCTCGATCCGGTAGGACTGGACCTCGCCGCCGAGTGAATTGACATCCGCCACCCCCTCCACGGAGAGCAGCTCCGGCCGGATCAGCCAGTCGAGGATGGTCCGGCGCTCCATGTTGGTGTAGCCTTCCCCCTCGACGAGGAACATGTAGACGTCGCTGAGGGGCATGGTGATCGGGGCCAGGTCCCCCTCGACGCCCTCGGGGAGCCCGGCGAGGACGGTCCCGATCCGCTCGCTGACCTGCTGCCGCGCCCAGTAGATGTCGGTACCGTCCCGAAAATCGATGGTCACCACGGCCAGGGCGAACTTGGTGGTGGAGCGGAGGACGGTCTGGTTGGGAATGCCGCGGACCTGGGTCTCGATCGGGTAGGTGACCCGCTGCTCGACCTCCCCGGGAGCCATCCCGGGCGCCTTGACGATGACCTGCACCTGGGTGGTGGAAATGTCCGGAAAGGCGTCGATGGGGAGATCGCGGTAGGCCCAGAAACCGGTGCCGAAGAGGGCGATGACGGCCAGCAGGACGACCAGTCGCTGGGAAAGGGAAAATCGGATCAGGGCGTTGACCATGGCTAGCTGGGGTTGGGGATCGGTGTTCAGTCTTCAGCCTGCCAGGCGTTGAGCAGCAGGAAGCTGTTCTTGGTGGCAACGGTGGCTCCGGCCGGGGGTCCCTCAAGGAGCTCCGCCTGGCTGGCATCCTGGCGGCCCAGGGTTACCGGGGTCGGGACAAAGGCCCCCGGCTCCGATTCGACAAAGACGACCGACCGCCCCTCCAGATCCTGCACGGCCAGGAGCGGGACCACCCGCTCCACCGGGGTGGGGACTCCGGAAATCTCCACCCGGGCCGGCATGCCCGGGCGCCAGAGTCCCTCGGCGTTGGGCAGGTTGGCCCGGACCGGGGTGGTCCGGGAGCGGGAATCCATGACATCCTCGATGACCGCGATCCGGGCCTTGCTGCGGACCCCGGCAATCTCATTGACGACCTGCACCGGGAGGCCGGTCTCGACCACGCCGACATAGCGCAGGGGCAGGTGGAAGCGCAGCCAGAGCTGCCTCAGGTCGGCGATCCGGAAAAGGATCCGGTCCGGCTCCACGGCCGCTCCCATCTGCAGGTCCCGGGACAGGACCCGCCCGCTGATGGGAGCCTTGATCGGGTACAGGGTCAGGTCCTGCAGGTCCGGCCGCTCCAGGTACATGTGGAGCATGGCTTCCTTGTACCCGAGGACGCGCATCCGCTGCAGGGCCACCGAGTGCTCGGTCTCCGCCTGCCGGTAAGCCTGCTCGGCGGCCAGCAATTGTTCCTCCGAACTGATTTCCCGTTCCCGCAGGGCCCGTTCCCGCTTGATCATTTCCATGGACCCGCGGAAGGCCCATTCCGTGCCCACGTAGCCCATGATCCGGTCCGCCAGCTCCTGGCTGGTCAGGCTGGCCAGGACGTCCCCCTCACTGACCTGCTCCCCGACATCCACGGGCATCTCGCGGACAATTCCCGGGAGCCGGGAAGGCACCAGGGCCAGGTGGGACTCGTCGAGCACGACCTCGCCCTGGAGCTGGATGTTTTCCTGAAGCCGGCCTGCCTGGATAGTGACGGTTTCCAGGCCAAGGTTGGTCATGGCCTCGGGGGAAAGCCGGAGCACCTCTCTGGTTCCGGCCGACTCCCCGGCGGCGTCATCCTGGCCGGAGCGGCTGCAGCCGGGCATCAGGGGAAGCAGGGCCGCGCAGGGCATGAGAATGCGTAATGAGATGTTCATGACAAAGATCGTCTGTGGGTTAGTAGGCAAGTGAGGGGGGGAGGTCCCCGACCAGCGACTGCAGGTCCGCAACCGCCAGCTGGAATTCGGCGAGGGCGTCAATCCACTGGCGCTCGACCTCGGAGAGGGTCTTCTGGGCGTCCAGAAGGTAGAGCAAATCGTAGCGGCCGAGCCGGTACCCCTCGGCCACCAGCTCGCGGGTTTCCCGGGCCAGCGGAAGGGCCTCGTCGCTCAGTCGGGAGGCCGCCTCGTGGGACCTCCTCAGGGAGGCGGTGATGCTCCGGAGGGATTCGCGCAGCTCGCGGTGCCGGGTTTCCACCTCGGCATTGGTCCGGCGGACAGTGGTGGTGGCGGCCTCGATGTTGCCCTGGTTGCGGTCGAAGACCGGGATCGACAGGGTCAGCCCGGCTACCCAGGCCTCGGCGTCGTCCTCCTCGAACCAGCGGTGGCCGACCCCCAGCGCCATGTCCGGCCAGGCTGAGGAGCGCGCCAGTTCAAGGGCGCGTCTCTGCCTCTCCGCCGGCAGACCGGCCAGTTCCCAGCGGACGGAGTCGTGCAGCAGGTCCTCGAGAACGGCGCTTTCCGGCAGGTTCCCGGGCGCCTGCAATTCTCCTTCCGCCTCGAAGTCGGCGTTGCCGTCCCACAGCGAGGCCAGCAATTCCCGAGCCTCATCGTAATCCCGTCCGGCCCGGTCCACCTCGATCCGGGCCAGGGAGAGGGCGACCCGGGTCCGCCGGTCGTCCAGGCCGGCCGCCGCCCCGACGCCCTTCTGGATCTGGACCGCATCGGCCGCGGACTGGGCGGCCTGCTCCAGGCTTTTGGCCTGGCTCAGCCGCTCCCGGGCCTGGAGGCAGCGTGTAAAGCGGCGCCGGACTTCCGCCTGCAGTTCTTCCAGGGCCATATCGGCCAGCAGGCGGGCCTCCTCGAGGTCGGCCGCGGCCAGGTCGCGCCGGGCCCGGCGCTTGCCGCCCAACTCGATCGGCTGTTCCAGCAGAACGGTGTATTCCGCGGCATCGGTGCCGTCGAAGGATCCTGATCCGCCGAAGTTCTCCGCTTCCACGGAGAAGGAAGGATTGCCCCAGCGGCCGGCCTGCTCGACAAGGCGCTGGCTGGACTCGATTCCGGCTTCGGAGGCCTGCAGGACCGGGGCGTTGAGCTCCGCCCGTGCGATGGCATCCTCCATGGTCAGGCCGTTCAGCGCAGGTGCCGTCGTCCAGATGCAGACCAGCGACAGAATGACCCCGGTATTGGAGTAAAAGCTAAGACTGGACATTCAGGTCCAGTGTAGCGAGTGGATCATGCAAAACCAGCAAACAATTCCGCTATAAGAGTCCCTTTTTGGATGGGTAAGCGGGGCTAACCCGGTCGTCCGGGAAGAGCCTAGTAGTTCCAGGTGAAGTAAACCCTGAGGGTGCGCGGCTCGAGCGGATGGAAATGAATGTCCTCGACCCCTTCAGCCGGCTCGCCGGGCAGGCGCGAGGCGTAGTAGTAGGTGATGTCATGGTCGTTCGAGTCGAAGACATTGAGGACGTCGAGGAAGAGCCCCCAGGACTGGGCCTGGTAACCGACACGGAGGTTGACGGAGGTACTGTCCCCTGACTCCACGCTGGCGTCCTCGACCAGGGGGCGCGGACCGAAGTAGCGGAGGCGGGCCGAGGCCAGCCAGCCGCTCTCCGACTGGAAGGTGGCGGCAGCCGAGACAACAGTGTCGATGGCCCCGGGGATCTTGTCCCCGGCCGGGTCATGGTCCCGGAACTCCGCCTCGGAGAAGGAGGCATCAAACTCGAAGGTCAGGCCCTCGAAGGGGGAGTAGTAATTGGCAAACTCGATCCCGTAGCGGGCACTGGGACGGGAAGGCTCGGTGATGCCGGCATCCCCGACGAAGAGGAGCTCCGAGTCCAGTTCGAGGTACCAGAGGGCGATGGAGGCGTTCAGGCCGCCCCAGCTCATACGGGTCCCGATCTCGGCACCCTTGGAGCGGACCAGCGGATCCACCGCATCGGCCGGGGTGACGCCATCCGTCGGGTCGACGGTAATGGTGGTCCCGCGGGCATCGTTGCTGTGGAAGCTGAATCCGCCGCTGAGGAAGATCTCGACGTTGTCGGAGGCGGAGTAGACCAGGCTCAGCTTGGGGGAGATGATACTGTCCTCCTCCTTGCCGGAGTTGGCCTCGAGGTTGCTGTCCACATCAAACCAGTAGGAGTCGCCCCGGACACCGAGGATGCTCTTGAGGCGGTCGGTCCACTTGATCTCGTTCTCGTAGAAGGCGCCGAGGGAGATCTCCCTGACGTCATCCTCGCGGACGGTCGAGAGCCGGGTGTACCTGCCCATGGTCCGGTGAAGGCCGACCGCGTCGATATCGTCCATGCGGAACTGGATCCCGAAGGTCTGCTGCATTTCCCGGCCGGCCAGTTGCTGGTTGAAGATGGAATGTTTGAAGTTGGCCCCGTAAACGATGCGGTCGTCCACCTGTTCAAACTCGTCCCCGTTGTCCGGGTCATCCAGGTAGTAGGTGAAATTGGACCACAGGTTGAGGCGGTACCGGATGACGTAGACATTGGCCTGGGTCATGGAATCCGCGCCGGACCGGCTGTAGTCGGCGGAGAGGCTGTAGCGGTCGGTCCGGCCGCCCAGGTCGTCATCGAGGGAGCCCAGCTCGCTGATCAGGCCGCTCTCGACGGCCCGCAACGGAATCTGGTCGGCGGAATCCCAGGTCGCGTCGTAGCCCATGAAGGTCACGGCATAGCGTGAGTTTTCCGTGCGACGGGACCAGCGGACGAGGCCGTTCGACTTGTTGAAGTTCTCCCCGATGTCCCATGGACCGTCATAGTACTGTGCCTCGTAACCGGCCAGCAGGGTG